>JBBAVU010000068.1:0-13911 GCA_040397565.1 Pirellulales bacterium
TCGCCGACGGCCGCGGGATCGTGCAGGGCACCCGCGACGAGTCGCGAGCCCGCGCCATCCTCGCCCGCTACGTCGGATCGTGAGGGGCTCTGTTGCACTGGAAAGGATACCGGCCCCCGCGTTTCGTAGGTCTCCACGCGGCGTGGTTGCTCGCGGGGCGGGCCGGGGAAACAATCTCCGCATGACTTCGTCCCGATCGACCACGGCAGACCTGCGGCACGTCGCCATCATCATGGACGGCAACGGTCGCTGGGCGCAGGGCCGCGGCCTGCCTCGGATCGAGGGGCACCGCCGCGGCGTGGCGAGCGTCCGTCGGATCACCGAGCACGCGGCGAGCCTCGGGGTCGAGCAGCTCACGCTCTATTGTCTCTCGAGCGAGAACTGGCGCAGGCCCTCCCACGAACTCGACTTCCTGATGCACCTGCTCGAGCAGTACATGATCGAGGAGCGGGCGCTCCTCATGCGGCAGCGGATCCGCGTGGCGGTGATCGGTCGCCGCGACGGGCTGCCCGAATCGACGCTCGCCGAGCTCGATCGCACCGTCACCATGACCGCGGCCAACGATGGAATGAGGCTCTGCCTGGCGGTCAACTACGGGGCGCGGGCGGAGATCACCGAGGCCGCCCGTCGGCTGGCCCGCGAGGCCCGCGAGGGCACGGTCGATCCCGAGGCGATCGACGAGGAGGCAATCGCGGCGAGGCTCGACACGGCGGGCATGCCCGACCCCGACCTGCTCGTGAGGACCGCCGGCGAGATGCGGGTTTCCAACTTCCTGCTCTGGCAGATCAGCTACGCGGAGCTCTGGGTCACGGAGACGCTCTGGCCCGATTTCGAGGAGTCGGACCTCGATGCGGCCATCGCGGCATATGCGGCGAGGACCCGGCGGTTCGGAGGGCTCCCCGCGTCGTGAACGCCGCATCCTTTCAGGCCTTCGTCGGCAGGTCGGTCGTGACCTTCCTCGCCGTGGCCGGCTTCGCACTGCTCGCCTGGGCCGACGCGACCTCGCTGTGGGGAGCGCCGCCGGGCTGGTGGCTCATGCCGGTCGCGATCGCAGTCACGGTCGCCGGCGTCGACGAACTCGCGAGGCTCTTCGCCGCGCGGTCTCTTCCGCTTCCAGGCTGGATCCTGCGGCCGGGGGCGGTCGCCGTCGTGCTCGCCGCCGCGCTCGGCATGCCAGCTCCCGCCGCGACGCCGACGGCGGCCCTGTCCCTGCCGGCCGTCGCATTCATGGCGGTGGTGATCGCGGTCATGCTGCGGGAGATCGCGGTGTACGACGGTGCCGGTCGCGGCGTGGACCGGCTGGCGGCGTCGGTGCTCGTGGTGGCCTACGTCGGTCTCGGGATGGCGTTCGTCGTCGCGCTGCGATATGTCTGCGTGGAACACGTCGGCGTCGAGGAGAGGGGGGCGGGCCACCTCGGCATCGTGCCGCTGGCGAGCCTCGTTGCGGCGGTGAAGGGGGGGGACATCGCGGCGTACGTCGTCGGATCGCTCGTCGGCCGCCGCAAAATGGCCCCGCGGCTGAGCCCGGGCAAGACCTGGGAGGGAGCCTTGGCGAGCGTCGCGGCGAGCGCGCTGGCGGCATGGCTCGTGATCGAGTGGGCGGCCCCAGGGATCGCGGCGAGGCCTCTCGGAGGAGCGGTGGGCTACGGTCTGGCCGTCGGCGTGGCCGGACTGCTCGGCGACCTCGCGGAGTCGTTTCTGAAGCGGGAACTGGGGGCGAAGGATTCCGGCCGGTCGCTGGCCGCCCTCGGCGGAGTGCTCGACCTGGCCGATTCCCTGCTCCTGGCGGCTCCGGTCGCGTGGATTCTATGGGTGGTGAGGCTTCCGATTCCCGGCTGAAACACGGCCCCGGGCGGCTCCCGCTGTCCGGGTGGTATGATTGAGAACCATGTCCCGCACGACCATTTCGGTGGTCGACTCGAAGAGGCTGCTCAGCATCTTCGGGCCGAGAGACCAGCATCTGCGACGCATCCGCGCGGCGCTCGGGGTCGGCGTGTCGGCCCGGAACGATTGCATCCACATCGAGGGTGACGAGCCGGCGGTCGTCCGTGCGACCGAGATCTTCGAACAGCTCGAGCGGATCGCGCGGGAGCACGGCTCGGTGGATCAGGCCGACGTCGCGTCGCTGCTGTCGGTGGCGACCGGCGGCGAGCCACCCGTCGTCCACGAGCCGATCGAGGTCCACCGGCCCGGGAAGCAGGTCGTCCCGCGGTCGAAGGGGCAGGCGGAGTTCGTCGAGGCGATCCGCCGGCACGACGTCGTGCTCTGCGCGGGGCCGGCCGGCAGCGGCAAGACGTTCCTCGCCGTGGCAATGGCGGTTTCGATGCTGCGGGCCGAGCGGGTCCGCAAGATCGTGCTCGTTCGGCCGGCGGTGGAGGCGGGGGAGAGCCTCGGCTACCTGCCGGGCGACCTGCAGGCCAAGATCAATCCCTACCTGCGTCCGTTGCTCGACGCGCTGCGGGAGATGATGGACTACGAGCTGGTGAAGAGGCTCACCGAGCAGGACGTGATCGAGATGATCCCGCTGGCCTACATGCGGGGCCGCACGCTCAACCACGCCTTCATCATTCTCGACGAGGCCCAGAACACCACCGTCTCGCAGATGAAGATGTTCCTCACGCGGCTGGGCACCGGCTCGAAGATGGTGATCTCGGGCGACACGACGCAGATCGACCTGCCGCCGAACCGGCGGAGCGGCCTCATCGACGCGATGAACAGGCTCGAGGGGGTGAACGGCTGCCGTCGCGTGCAGCTCGGTGGAGGCGACATCGTCCGCCATCCACTCGTGCAGCGGATCGTCGAGGCCTACGACGACGCCGAGGAGGACCAGCCCCGTCGCAGCCGCAAGGGCTGATCCACTCCCGGGTCCAACCGCATGCCGATCGCACCATCATCCTTCCGACGCAGGGCCCGCCGAGGCGGCTCCGTCGACGCGCCCGTCGGGTTCGTCGGCGGCCTCTTCGAACGCCTCCAGGAATCGGAGGTGCTCCTGAGGCTTTCGCTGTGCGGTGCCGCGGCGGTGCTGCTGTTGATCCTGCTGCGGGGATGGGATCCGCCTTTCACCTTTCGCAAGGGCTCGATCGCTCCGCGGGGCGTCGTGTCGCGGGTGCCGTTCGAGCGACCGGATCCCGACCGCACGCGGGCGGCGCAGGAACGGGCCGCGAGCCAGGTCCGCGTCGTCTATGCGCAGGACAAGGCGCCGATCGTGCGGCTGCGGGATGGTCTCAAGAACCGGGTCGCCGAGGTGGCCGCCGCCGCGACGCTCACGAAGGCCTCGCAGCCTGCCTGGGTGGAGTTCGCCCCCGACACGTCCGACCTCCTCCCGTTCCTCGCCGACCCACCCGAGCCGCCGACGAACCCGCCTGGGGCCGCCGCGGCGGAACCGCCGGCCGCCGACGCGAAGGAATCTTCTCCGGAAGCCCGCCAAGCCGGCGACAAGGAGCCCGCGGAACAGGTTGCCGACGACAAGGCCCCCTCCAAGGCGTCGCCCGAGGAGGCCGCGGCCGTTCCCGCGGCAGCGGCCGCGAAGCCCGCCGTCGATCCCGCGATCGCGAAGCGGCTCGCCGACGCCGAGGCTGCCTTCGCGGTGTTCCGCGGAAAGATCGACACGAAGGAGAAGCTCGTCGACTTCGACAAGGCCGTCGATCGCGCCTTCGCCGTCACGGAGCGGGCGGGCGTGCTCGAGAAGATCCAGCACGGAATCGACGAGGGCAGCCAGACCGAGATCGACGTCCACCCCGTCGGCAACGCCACCGAAGTCACCCGCGAGCAGGTGGCGAACGTGCTCATGGGGGAGGCGAAGGTGCGGCTCCGGGCCCGGCTCGCCGAGGAGCTCGGTGACGGGCCATTCCTGCAGCGGATCGTCGACTGGATCGAACCGAAGATGACCGGCTCGCTCGAGATCGACAGGGATTCCACGGCCCGCGCGAAAAAGGAGGCAATCGAGAAGACGCCGACGCAGTACGTTCGCTACGCGGCCGGGGATGTGGTCGTGCCGCCCGGCACTCCCGTGTCGGAGGAGGAGCTGAAGCTTCTCAAGCGGGAGCATGCGGAGTTCATCCAGCAGTCGGAGACGTGGCAGAGGCTGGCGAGGGCCGGCTCGATCTTCGGCCTGTTCGTCGCGATGTTCACGCTCTCGGGGTTCTACATCCATCTCCACCACCGCGAGGTGCTCGAGGATCTCGGCCACGTCGCCACGCTCCTCGGCCTGTCGGTCGCGGCGATCGTCGTATGCCTGCTCTCCGCCGACGACTCTTGGCAGGCGGAGATCGTGCCGTTGCTCGTCTTCGCGATGACCGTGGCCATCGCCTACGACGAGGATCTCGCGCTGCTCCTGGCGGCCGAGGTGGCGCTGGTGCTCGTCGTCGGCCTCGGCCGCACGCTCGCCGACTACGTGACGCTCACGGCCGCGAGCGCCGCGACGATCTTCTGGATGGGGAGGATCCGCAGCCGCAGCAAGCTGATCTACGTCGGTCTCTGGGCCGCCGCCGTCGCGTTCCTCACCTACGTCGGCACGAGCCTGCTCCGGGAGCGGCCGATCGACTCGCAGTTGCTCTACGAGGCGGCGCGGGTGGGCGTCTGGACGCTCCTGGCCGGATTCCTGATGACGGGGCTTCTCCCTTTCATCGAGCGGGCTTTCGGCGTGCTGACCGACCTGAGCCTGCTCGAGATCGGCGACGTGGCCCATCCGCTCCTCCAGGAGCTCGTTCGCAGGGCCCCCGGCACCTACAACCATTCGATCAACGTCGCGAGCATCGGCGAGGCGGCGGCGGAGGCGATCGGCGCCCGTGGGCTGCTCGTCCGCGTCGGCGCCTACTTCCACGACATCGGAAAGATGCTCAAGCCGGCCTACTTCGTCGAGAACCAGGGGCAGCAGGGAAACCGTCACGAGTCGCTCGTGCCTGCCATGAGCACGCTCATCATCATCGCGCACGTGAAGGAGGGGGCCGAGCTCGCGAGGCAGCACCGTCTCCCGCAGCCGATCATCGACCTCATCCTGGAGCATCACGGGACGACGCTCGTCGAATACTTCTACCGCCGCGCCACGGCCCAGTCGCAGGCCGACCCGAACGGCTCCGACGTGGACGAGCAGAACTACCGCTACCCGGGTCCGAAGCCGAGCTCCCGGGAAAGTGCCGTCATGATGCTCTCCGACGCCGTCGAGAGCGCGAGCCGCACGCTCACCGAGCCGACGCCGGCCCGCATCGCGAGCCTCGTCCATGAGCTGGCGATGAAAAGGCTGCTCGACGGGCAGTTCGATGAGTGCGGTCTCACGCTCGAGGAGCTCGAGCTCATCGAGCAGAGCCTCGTGAAGAGCCTCACCGCCGTCTACCACGGTCGCGTGAAATACCCCGACCAGAGAACGGCATGACCGCGTCCCGCGGACGGCATCGGCCTGCCATCTCGGTCGACGTCAGTGATCGGCAGGCCGCGATGCGGGTGTCCGCGAGGACCTTGCAGCGGCTCGTGCGGAGCGTGCTCGCCTTCGAGGGGATCGATTCCGCCGAGATCTGCATTCGTCTCGTGAGCGACCGGTCGATGGCGGGCCTCAACAGGCGGTGGCTCGGCCACGAGGGTCCGACCGACGTGATCACGTTCCCGTTGTCGGACGAGGGGGAGCCGGTGCTCGTCGGCGACATCGTCGTCAGCACCGAGACGGCGTGCCGTGTCGCGGGGGAGCTCGGCTGGCCGGCCCGCCACGAACTGGCCTATTACGTCGTGCATGGACTGCTCCACCTGGCCGGATACGATGATCGGTCGCCGGCGGACCGGCGGGCGATGCGGGCCCGCGAGAAGCTCGCGATGCGGGCGGCCGGGCTCCCGGCGGCACCCCGAGCGACCAACCCACGAAGAGCACGATGAACACGGCCGCCGGCGGTGGAGTCGAATTCGCCGCCCTCATGCTCGCCCTGGCGATGGTCGCGGCCGTGATTGCGCGGGCGGCGCGCGGTGCGCGGCGGCACTCGCTGCAGGAGCTCTGCCGGCAGATCGGGCGGCCGGAACGCTACGACCAGATCGACGATTCGAGCGAGACGATCGCGTTCTTCGCCTCGACGGTGGTCGTCGTGACGACCGTCGCGGCCACGGTCGCGGTGTCGGGCTGGGCCTCGAGATGGACGGCCTTGACCGCCGGGAGGGCGGCGGCGATCGCCGCGACCGCCGGCTGGACCGGCATCGTGTGGGTGGCGCTCGTCGTCGTGCCGGTGGTCGTGACGCGGGCCGCGGGCCCGTGGATCATGGTCGCGTCGTGGCCCGTGTTCCGTCCGCTCGTCGGCCTGCTCGTCCCGCTCGTGTCGTCGCTCGCGAGGGCGTCGAAGCTCCTCGGAAGGCGGCTCGACGGCTCCTCGCAGACGGGGGAGGCGGCGATCGGCAGCGAACTGAAGATGGTGGTCGACGAGGCGCACCGCGAGGGGAGGCTCGAGGCGGGGGCCCGCGCGATGCTCGAGGGCGTGATCGATCTCGACGAGGTCCGCGTTGGCGGGATCATGACGACGAGGACGGGCATGGTCACGATCCCGCTGTCGATGCCCTGGGACGAGATCGTCCGCGTCGTCTCCGAGAGCGGCCACACGCGGATACCGGTCTGGGACAAGTCACCCGACGACGTGGTCGGGATTCTCCATTCGCGGGAACTCCTCGTCGAGCTGTGCAAGCCGGCGGCGGAGCGACGGACGGAGCTGCGACCACTCCTGCGTCCGCCGTACTTCGTGCCGGAGTCGAAGAGCGTGCTGAAGCTGCTGCGGGAGTTCCAGCGTACCTGCACCCACCTGGCGGTCGTCACCGACGAGTTCGGGGGCGTGGCGGGCCTCGTCACGATCGAGGACGCGCTCGAGGAGATCGTGGGCGAGATCGCCGACGAGCATGACGACGCCGTCAGCGACGGGATCCGGACGCTCTCGCCCGACTCCTGCGAGGTGCGTGCGCAGGTTCCGATCTCGGAGCTCAACGAGCGCATGGGGCTGCGGCTCCCGGAGGAGACCGACTTCGAGACCGTGGGCGGATTCGTCTTTCACCACGCCGGCCGCATTCCGCAGCCCGGCGAGAGGATCGAGGTCGACGGCGTCGTCGTGGAGGTGCTCTCCGCGACCCGCAGCCGGATCGACTGGGTGAGGGTGGAGCGGCGTCGGGGCGACGGCGATCCCGGGTGACCCATGCTGCCGGCGAAGAGCCTCGCGATCGTGTTGCGGACGGTCCCTTTCGGTGAGACGAGCTGCGTCGTCACTCTCTTCACCCGCGAGTGCGGCAAGCTGCGAGGTCTGGCGAAGGGAGCGTGGCGACCGAAGAGCGGGTTCGACGCCGCCCTTGACCTCCTTTCGATCTGTGAGGTACTCGTCCTCCGCAAATCCTCCGGCGGCCTGGACCTGGTCACCGAGGCGAGCCTGGAGCGTCGTTTCCGCGTGGAGGACCTGTTCTCCTTCCACGCCGCGCTTCATCTTGCCGAAGTGGTCGACGGGCTCACCGCCGAAGGCGATCCGCACGCGGAGTTGTTCGATGCCGTCGCGACCGCGCTCACCGAGCTTTCCGCACGCGCCGAACCCGCGTTGCCTGGTCCGGATCATGCCGTACGGCCATCGGCCGGCGACCGCGGCCACGCCGCCGCCGTGCTCGCCCGCACGGAGCTCGCGATCCTTCGCCTCCTCGGCCATGCCCCGTCGCTGCGACGCTGTGCCGCCTGCCAGGGGGCCGTCGAGCCGGGCACGCGGTTCAGTTTCGGCATGCTCGACGGCGGGCTGCTCTGCGGCCGGTGTCGCCGGGGCCGCCGGGCGGTCGTCTCGATCTCGGGGGCCGTCCTCGACGCGATGCGGAGGCTCGAGACGGATCCGAGCGGCCTCCGCGAGTTGCCCGAGGGAGTCGCCGGAGAGCTTCGCGCCGTGATGAACACCCTCTTCTCGCACCTGCTCGAACGTCGCCTGCGGGTCGCGCCGCGGCTGACCATGGCCCGCGCGGTCGCCCCGCTACTCGTGGCGATGAGCATCGCCGTCAGCGGCTGCGCCACCTTCAAGCCGCCGACCTGGCCATGGGGCTCGCAGGCGGCGGTCGACGCGGCGGCGGAGGCGGGCGACGACTCCGAGGTGATCTCGTCGGAGTTCGCCGAGCCCGAGGAGCTCGGATGGGACTACTTCAAGGGGGAGAACATCAAGCGGCGCTGGAAGAAGATGGTCGGTCGCGGCCCCAACGAGCCGATCGCCCGGAAGGCGTTCGAGGAGGGGGATGCCCTCTTCCGCGAGGGCAAGTACGCCGAGGCGATCCCGAAGTACAAGGTCGCGGTCGACCGCTGGCCCGACTCCGCGATCGAGGAGGACGCTCTCTGGCAGCTCGCCGAGTGCTACTTCTTCCTCGACAAGTATCCGAAGGCCGAAGACTGCTACGACGACCTCGTCAAGAAATTCGCCAACACGCGGCATCTCGACCGGATCGCCCAGCGGCAGTTCGTGATCGCCGACTATTGGCTGAAGCTCGACGCCAAGCACGACTACTGGACGATCGTGCCGAATCTCGCCGATCGGTCGCGGCCCCTCTTCGACACCCGGGGCCGGGCCATCAAGGCCTTCGACCACGTCCGCATCAACGACCCCCGCGGCCCGCTCGCCGACGACAGCATCATGGCCCAGGCGAACGCCTATTTCGTGAACCGCGAGTGGCTCGACGCCGACTACTACTACGGCCTGCTCCGCACGGAATACCCCGACAGCGACTTCCTGCTGCAGGCCCATTTGTTCGGCCTCCAGGCGAAGCTGCAGGCCTACCAGGGCCCTGGCTACGAGGGGGGCGTCCTCGAGGAGGCCGAACTGCTCGCCGACCAGACGCTCGTGCAGTTTCCCGACCGGCTCGTCGGCGACGAGCGGGACCGCGTGATGAAGACCCGCGCCGAGGTCGCGGCCCAGCAGGCGATGCGGCATTGGAAGCGGGCTGAGTTCTACGAGAAGGGGAAGCACTACACGTCGGCGAGGATCTACTACGCGCTCATCGCCCGCGATCAGCCGCAGACGCTCCTGGCGTCGCAGGCGAGGGAGAGGCTCCAGGCGCTCGGCGGCAAGGAGGACGTCTCCGACGATCCGTTCCCGCTGCTCACCCGGGTGCTCAACCCCGACTCGCTCAAGGAGGCGGAGCTCGACGCCATGGCCGAGGCCGAGGTGGCCGAGCCGGTGCGGACCGCGAACCCCTCGGGCGGCTCGATCCTGCCCCCGACCGGCGCGCCCGCCATCCGCTGACGGAGGTTCGTGCATGGCATCCCGCGAAGGCCACCCGTCGCCACGGCCGATTCGGCCCACCCTCGTGATCGCCGTCGCCCTCGTGGCCTCCGGCTGCGCCGGCTACCGCTTCGGCAACGGCACGCTCTACGCGCCGAACGTGCGGACGGTCTACGTGCCGATGATCCAGTCGGAGAGCTTCCGCACGACGCCCGGCATCGACATCGGCGAGCGGCTCACCGAGGCGGTCTGCAAGGAGATCGAGCGGCGGACGCCGTTCAAGGTCGTCGGCACGTCCGATGCCGACAGCGTGCTGACGGCGAGGGTCGTCGCCGACACGAAGCGGATGCTCGTCGAGAGTCCGACCGACCAGTCTCGAATGGTCGAGATGAACCTGCAGGTGCTCGTCACCTGGGCGGATCGCGGCGGCGCCGTGCTCGCGACGGGCAACGTGCCGATGCCCGCGACGAGTGTCGACGTCGGCCAGGCCGCCGCCCTCGTGCCCGAATACGGCCGGTCGGTCGTGAGCACGCAGCAGGAAGGGATCAAGAAGATGGCCCAGCAGATCGTGGGCCTCATGGAAGAGCCATGGTAGCGACCGGGCGCGCGCGGGTTCGGGGCTGCCCGTGTCCCCTCGCCGGACGCTCGCTCCGGGCATCCTGCCCTCCGCTCGCTCGGATGCAGACTTCGCTCCGCAATCCTTGCTTCGCTTGTCTGCATACGCCGTCTCGGGCACACGGGCAGCCCCGAACCGGTCAAACGTGATTAAGATGTGGATTCGCTTCTGGAATTCATTGCATGTTCGTTTCGTCCCGTGCGACACGCTGGCGGCTTCGCAGCCGGGTGCTTGAAATTCCCGAGCGGCCGCTCGTGATGGGGATCGTGAACGCGACGCCGGACAGTTTCTCCGATGGCGGGCGGCATGACGGCGAGGATGCGGCGGTCGCGCACGGGCTTGCGCTCGCGGCCGAGGGGGCCGACATCCTCGACGTGGGCGGCGAGAGCACGCGGCCGTTCTCCGATCCGGTCGATCCCGCCGAGGAGTGGCGGCGGGTCGGCGGCGTCGTGCGGCGGCTCGTCCACGAGACCGGCCTGCCCGTTTCGATCGACACCTCGAAGGCGGGGGTCGCCGAGCGGGCGATCGACGCGGGCGCCGAGATCATCAACGACGTGACGGGCCTCGCGGGGGACCCGGCGATGGTCGGCGTGGCCGTCGCGAGCGGGGCGGGCGTCTGCGCGATGCACATGCAGGGCACCCCGAAGACGATGCAGATCGACCCGCGGTACGACGACGTCGCCGCGGAGATTCACTCCTACCTCGCCGCCCGCCGCGACGCGCTCCTCGCTGCCGGCGTCGAGCTCGGCCGCATCTGCCTCGATCCCGGCATCGGGTTTGGCAAGACCCACGCCCACAATCTCGAGCTCGTCGCCCGAGCGGCGGCGTTTCTCGACCTCGGCACGCCGATCCTCGTCGGCCACTCGCGGAAGGGCTTCGTCGGCAAGCTGCTCGAACGGCCGCTCGGCCGCCCCGCGACGCTCGAGGATCGCGACGCGGCCACGGCGGGGATCGCCTGCACGCTCGCGGCGCAGGGCATTCAGATCGTCCGCGTCCACGCGGTCGGTCTCGTGCGGGCCGCACTCGAGGCGTTCACCGCGTCGCGGCCGCTTCCGGCCAGTCGGGGATCGGGTGTTTCAAGCGGGTGACCGGCGCGACGTCCCGGTCGTCTGGCCTATTCCCGTAAACGCGGGTATTCTTCCGCGGGAAATCGATTCACGATCATCATCTTCGCGCATGCAGACCACGCTCCTCTCCCGCCGGGTGTACGACGAAATTTACGAGGCGATGCTGGCCAATCGGCTGGGCCCCGGCGATCGCCTCAATCGCCGGCAGGTGGCTGCTGATCTGGGCGTGAGCGTGGCGCCGGTGCTCGAGGCGATGACCCAGCTCGAATGGGAGGGTTTTCTCGAGACGAGCCCGAGACGCGGCACGATCGTGAAGACGATCACGGCCCGCCAGTCGCTCGGTCGATTCCGGCTGCGGCAGGCGATCGAAGTGGAGGCGTCACGGTCCTACGCCGGAGCCCCGATCCGTAGCCGGAAGGAATCGCTCCTGAAGATCGCCCGCCGGCTCGACACCACGAAGGCAGGGTCGCTGGCCAACTGGCGGGCGGAGGTCGAGTTTCACGAAGGTCTCGTTCGGGCGGCCGACTGTCCGGTGCTCTTTGAAAGCTTCACGCACGTGATGCGGCACAGCCTGTATCACGCGGCCCAGAAGCTGCTGCCGTCGCTGCCCCCGCGGGCCGCCACGTTGCACTCCCAGCTCGTCGAGGGGCTCGCCAAGGCGACCCCCGTCAAAGCCGAGCAGCTCATCCGCCAGCATCTCGGCCCCTGGATCACGGCCCTGGAGCAGGCGGCGGCAGAGGAATCGCCGGACAAGCAGGAGCCCGTCCGCTTTCTCCGTGGCCAGAGCGTGAGCCTCAGGGCCGACGATTGACCGCCGCGCCCGGGGGCGGGGGGCGTCGTCAGGGCCGCTGGAGGGGCGGCGGTTGGAGATTCCGTCCCTGTCCGGTCGCTTGACCCGGGATGCGACTGGCTGTTAGAAATACCAGAAGTGATATTTCTGTCACGTCCACGGTCCTCTCGAAGTGGCGAGGGCGGGGAAATGCAACTCCGGGTCGTTCTGATCAGCTTTGGCCTCGGACTCCTGGCGGCGTCTGCCGCGCAGGCCGCCAACGGCACTTGGACGGGCGGGGGTGGCGACGGGAACTGGAGCAATACGGCCAACTGGTCAGGCGCGGTCGTACCGGGCGCGATTTCGGGTACCACGAACATCGACACCGCCACGTTCAACGCCGCGATCGCGAACACCTGGGGCAACTCGGCCGCCAACCCGATCGTGATCGACTCGGGCCGCAACATCCGGTTCATCACTGCGACAACCAGCGCTGGGAACTTTGTCATCGGCAGCGGCACCGGCCCCGCCCTGCAACTGACGAGCAGTGGCACGTTTCTGATGGCCGGCTCTGGGGCGAACAGGGTGATGACGCTCAACGCGCCCCTCGTGCTCAACGGCAACTACACATTTTCCAACCAGGTCAACCAGACGACCTCGCAGATGCATTTCGGCGGAAACATCAGCGGCGGAACGTCGGGCAGCATCGCGTTGAATATTTTGCAGGTCGGCGGAGGCAACTCCGGCGGGGGCTCTCTCGGTGGCGTGATCAGCGATGGATCGGCAACCACGTTGTCGCTCACGTTTGGAGGAGGCCCGTTCACCTTTGCCACCAGCGGAACGTGGACGATATCCGGCAACAACACCTATTCCGGCAGTACGGCCATCACCGGCCCGGTTCGGATCTCGTCGCTGAATTCCGTCGGCAGCAGTCAGCCGAGTTCGCTCGGCATGCCGCAGACGGCTGCGAACGGCGTGATCACGATGGGCAACAACTTCACGCCGGGAGCGCTCATCTATACGGGGACCGATACGGTCACCGACCGGGGGCTGTCTTTCAACAATCGAGCCGCCGAGGGGGCGGTACTCGACCAATCCGGCACTGGGCTGCTGAAGCTCACCGGTACGTTCTCGGTGGCCAACAATCTTTTCTCGCTCCTCACGCTCCGGGGATCGACCTCCGGCACGGGCGAGATCGCCAGTTCCATCCCGAATTCACCGTTCGCAGGGGGAAGCGGCCTCAACTTGACCAAGGCGGGATCTGGCACCTGGATTCTCAGCGGCTCGAATTCCTTCACTGGTACCACGTCCGTTTCCCAGGGCACGCTGCGGGTCAGTAACAACCTCGCCCTGCAGAACAGCGTCCTCTCCACGTCGGGCAGCGGATCGCTCGGGCTCACGGTCACCGCGCCCACGTTCGGCGGCCTGACTGGATCGACCGCGCTGGCCTCGTTCGTTGCCTCGGGCTATCAGAACGTGACGTCCTTGACGCTGAATGTCGGCATCACGGGAGCGGGCAACACGGCGGCGGCGGACTACTCTTACTTCGGTGCGCTCGCCGATGGTGCTCCGGGGATGACAGTCACGAAGACCGGCACGGGCGTGCAGACCCTCGGTGGTGTGAACAGCTACACGGGTAACACCACCGTCTCCGCGGGCACGCTGCGGCTCGGCATCAGCGGGAGCAGCCTGTCCGGCAGCATCGCCAATGCGGCGAGCCTGGAACTCTTCCAGGTCGGCGGGGCTGCGGGCGTCGTGGGCGGACTGATCTCGGGCACCGGCGTTCTGACGAAGACCGGCACCGGCGTGCTACAGCTCACGAACGCCTCCAGCACCTACTCGGGCAGGACGACGATCGCCGAGGGGACGCTGGAGGTGGCGTCGATCCGAAACGTGAACGGCGGCGCGAGTGCGCTCGGCGCGGCGACGACGGCGGGCAACGGCACGATCGACCTCGGGTCGACAACGGCCTCCTCCGCCACGCTCCGCTACACGGGCACCGGCCACTCGAGCGACCGCATTCTGAACCTTACGGGCACAAGCAACGTGACGATCGATGCCATCGGCTCCGGCCCGCTCGTGCTCACTGGCACGAACACGGATGGCGGCAGCGGCACGAGGACCTTCACATTGAGCGCCACGGGCACGACCGTCAACCAGATCGGCCCGATCGCAGGCACGGGCGTGAGCGTTACGAAGACCGGCCTGGGCGTCTGGCAGTTGACGGGTGCGAGCGGCTACTCCGGCCGGCTCACGGTGAGCGACGGA
>JBBAVU010000069.1:0-13813 GCA_040397565.1 Pirellulales bacterium
GCGGCGGCGCGGGATCGCCCACCCGCTCGAACGACCAGTGCGGGGCGTAGGGGGCATTGGCGTCGATCCATTCCCGCAGGAGCTTTTTCTGGTCCGCCGTGAGTGGCTTTTTGAACTCGGGGGGCGGCATCACGAGATCGGGATCGGTCGACTCGACCCGCGCCACCAGTTCGCTCCCGGCAACGGAGCCGGGCACGATCGCCCGCGAGCCCGACGGCAGTTCGGCGAGGGCGGCGGGGCGTTCGTCGAGCCGCAGGTCGGCCTGCCGCGAATGCGGGTCGCGGCCGTGGCAGTTGAAGCAGTGGGCCGCGAGGATCGGCCGGATGTCGCGGGAGAAATCGACGGCCAGAGCGGGATCAGCCGCGACAGCCGCCGCAATCAGGACGGCTACGGCAGGCAATCGACGTGTGATGAGTGGATTTGGATACACGCTGCGAGCCCCAGAAAGAAATACGAGGATAAATCCGGCATCGAGGATGTAAGTATGAATTCGCCAGCACAAAGCCCTGAATTTGGCCAGATGTGAAGACACCTCATTTCCAGTTTACCGGGCCGCGTTTTTCAAAATCGCCCCCATTCCGCTCCATCTCGTCGGCCGCCCAGCGGGCCATGACGACGGACGACGGGAGGCAGATGCGAATCGTGCGGTCCCACTTCGTGGGCGTCATCGTGCTCCATTTGCCCGATCGCCCCAGAAGCGGCCGATGCTCTCGAGCGGCAGGTCCTTCGTCTCGGGCAGCCACCGCCAGACGAACGCCGCGCAGGAGAGGCAGATGCCCGCGAAGAGCAGGTAGGCCGCGCCGGGGTGCCCCATGCTTTCCTCGCAGGCGGCCGTGATCATCGGGAAGACCTGCGCGCAGACGAAGCTCGACAGGTAGAGCAGGAAGCAGACGACCGCCATCGCCGTCGCCCGGATCCGGTTGGGATAGATCTCCGACACGACCACCCACGAGAGCGGCGCGAGGCTCAGCGTGAACGAGCCCGCGGCGAGGACCATCGCCGCGAGGTTGAGGAACGGCGAGCCGCCGAAGAAGAAATTCGACGCCATGAGCAGGTGCCCGGTCGCCATGCCGATCACGCCCAGGATCAAAATCGGCCGCCGCCCGAACCGCCGCACGATCCAGAACGCCACGAGCGTGGCGGCGAGGATGAAGAGGTTCAGGAAGATCGTGAAGAAGATCGCGTCGGAGGCCGAGCCGATGCCGGCGTTCTGCAGGATCGACGGCCCGTAGAGGAGCATCATGTTCACGCCGTTGACCTGCGAGAAGATCATGAGCACCGCGCCCACGACCACGGCCGTGCGGATGCCCGGCTGGAGCAGCTCGGCGAACGTGCCCGTCTCCTCGACCAGCTCCGCGCGGATCTCCCCCAGCTCGCGGGCCGCCTCTGCAGGACCGTTGATCCGCCCCAGCACGTCGAGGGCCTCTTCGTCGCGGCCCTTCGCCGCGAGCCACCGCGGGCTCTCCGGCACGAAGAAGAGCCCCGCCATGAGGGCGACGATCGCGGGGATCTCCGAGGCGAACATCCACCGCCAGTGGCCGCCGAAGGAGAGCAGCCACGACGAGATCACGGCGAGGTTGATCCCGATCACGATCGCCAGCTGGTTCACCGTCACGAGCCGGCCGCGGAGCCGGGGGGGCGAGAGCTCGGCGATGTACATCGGGGAGGTCATCGCGGCGAGCCCCACGCCGATGCCGCCGACCGCCCGCCAGATGTTGAATTCCTCGATCGAGCGCGGCAGCGCGGTGCCGATCGCGGAGGCGAGGAAGCAGGCGGCCGCGACCCAGAGCGTGTTTCGGCGGCCGACGCGGTCGGCCAGCCACATCCCGGCGAGCGGTCCGGCGATCGAGCCGAAGATGGCGCTGCTCATGGCGAGCCCCTCGCCGGCCGCGTCGAGCCCGAACTGCTCCTTGAGGAACGGCAGCGCGCCGCTGGCGATCGAGAGGTCGAAGCCGAAGAGAAATCCACCCGCCGCCGCCACGAGGGCCACGAGGAAGACGTAGGCCGTGCCGGTGATCTTCATGGCGCGAGGCCGGCCTTCAGCCGCTCCTGCGGTGCGAGTGGCTGCCGGGCGTGAAGAGCGAGTCGTGGAACCGCGTGCCGAGGCCGGGCCCCTCGGGCAGCACCGCATACCCCTGCTCGATCACGGGGCCGCGGTCGACGAGCTGCGAATAGAGCGTGCGGATGTGGGCCCGCACGGTCTCCTGGAACACGACGTTCGTGGAGGACGCGGCCAGGTGCAGGCCGGCGAAGAGCGTGAGCGGGCCGGTGCAATCGTGGATCGTGGCCGGGACGTTGAACGTCTGGGCCATGTCGATCACGCGGCGGGTCTCGCTGATGCCGCCGTTCCAGGTGGGATCGACCATGCAGTAGTCGGCCGCGCCGGCCTGGAGCACCTGAAGGTATTCCTTCCGGCCCAGCAGCATCTCGCTCGCCGCGATCGGCACGCCGCTCTGCCGCCGGAAATCGGCGAGCGTGGCCACGCAGTCGGGCCGCAGGAGATCCTCGACCCAGAGCGGCCGGATCTCGTGGAGGGCCTCGGCGATCCGCATCGCCGCGGGCAGGTGGTAGAAGGCATGCCCTTCGATCGCGATGTCGAGCTTCATCCCCACGCGGTCGCGGATCGCCCGCAGCGGCCGCATCCCCTCCTCGACGTCCTCGGCGGAGATGTGGAGGCCGCCGTGGCGATGGGCCGCGCGGTCGAACGGCCAGAGCTTCACCACCCTGTAGCCCTCGGCCACGAGTTCCGCGGCGAGATCGCCGGGGGCGTTCAGCGAGGCCCACGCGTCCTCGAGCGGCCCGGGCTTCCCCGCGGAGCCGTAGCCGGGCCAGCCGGGATGCACTGGCCCCGTCTCCTGGATCGCGCCGTACGACGGGCCGCCGCAGGTGTTGTAGACCGGGATCCTCTCGCGGACCGGGCCGCCGAGCAGCCGGTAGACGGGCTGGCCGGTCGCCTGGCCGAGGATGTCCCAGAGCGCGAGATCGATCGCGGAGATCGCCCGCATCTCGGCGCCGGGATGGCCGAATGGCGTGCACCGCTCGAAGAGCCACCGCCAGTGCGATTCGATCGCAAGCGCGTCGCCGCCGATGAGCCTCGCGGCCATCCAGTCGTGGATCAAGGCCGCGATGGCGTGGGGCGTGTAGTACGTCTCGCCGCAGCCCACGAGGCCGTCGTCGGTGTGCACCCGCACGAGCAGCAGGTTCGACATGATCCCACGCGGGATGGCGGTCTCGATCGCGGTGATGCGGGGCATCGCGTGTCTCCGGTGGCCGACGGCCGCCCTCGCGGCGCGTTTCTTGGAGCGGATTCTAGAGTTTTGTATGTTGAAACGTCGAGGGCCGGCCTCGTCGGGGGCCGACCCCCGCCACCGCGCCCGGAGCCCGCACGCCCATGACCACAGCCTCACCCTTCACGATCGACGCCTCCGCCGCGCTGCTCGAACGGTCGAAGCGGTCGCTCGCGATGGGCGTATCGAGCGGGATGCGGAAGGCCGGGGCGCCGGCGCCGCTCTTCTTCGAGCGGGGCGAGGGAGCCTGGTATGTCGACGCCGACGGCCACCGCCTGCTCGACTACACGCTCGCCTGGGGGCCGCTCATCCTCGGCAACGCCCATCCGGCCGTGATCGCCGCGGTCACCGACCAGCTCTCCCGCGGCTTCGCCTTCGGGGCCCAGCACCGCGGCGAGATCGAGCTGGCCGAGCTCATGACGGGCGTCGTGCCGGGACTCGACCGGGTGATCTTCTCGAACACCGGCTCCGAGGCGGTGCAGGCGGCCTTGCGGCTCGCGCGGGCGTTCACCGGCCGGCCGCTCTTCGTGAAGTTCGAGGGGCACTACCACGGCTGGTTCAACAACGTGCTCGTGAGCTACCGATCGAAGGCGACCGATCCCGTCACGGCGCTGCCCACCTGCGGCGGCCAGCCGGCCCATGAGTTCGCCGACACCGTCGTCGTGCCGTGGAACGATCTCGCCGCGCTCGAGCAGGCCTTCGCCGAGCATCCAGGGCGGATTGCGGCGGTGCTCACCGAGCCGCTCTTGGCCAACAGCGGTTCCTGCGAGGCGGAGCCGGGATTCCTCGCAGGCGTCATCGACTGCTGCCGCCGCCACGGCGCGGTGTCGGTCTTCGACGAGGTGATCACGGGCTTCCGGCTCGCCCTCGGCGGCGCCCGCGAGCACTTCGGCCTCGTGCCCGATCTCTCCGTCTATGCGAAGGCGATGGCGGCGGGATTTGCCCTCGCGGCCGTCGGCGGCCGCAAGGAGATCTTCGACGTGCTCGACGACGGTCGCACGATCCACGCGGGCACCTACAACGGCAACCCGGTGAACCTCGCCGCCGGCGCGGCGACGATCCGCACGCTCGGAGAGCCCGGCACGTTCGATCGCATGCATGCCCACGGCCGGGCGTTGCGGGCGCGGATCGAGTCGGCCGCGGCCGCGCGGAACATCCCGCTCGTCACGAGCGGGTCGGGCCCGGTGTTCAGCGTCCACTTCGGGCTCACGGCAAAGCCCCGCGACTACCGCGACACGCTGCGGGCCGATGCCCACCGCTACGCCGCCTTCCGGCTCGCGCTTCTGCACCGGGGCGTCTACGTGCTTCCCGACGGCCGCTGGTACGTGGGCGCGGTCCACGGCGAGCCGGAGCTGGCCCACGCCCTGACCGCCATCGACGCCGCGATGGGCGATCTCGCGGATGCATCCCGATGACGCCCGATCGTCGTCGCCGCGTCGGGATCCTGGCGCTGCTCCAGGAATCGAACACGTTTCTGGCCGGACGGACTGCGCTCGAGCACTTTCGCGCCGACCTGCTGGCGACGGGGCCGGCGGTGGAGGAGGCGCTCGCGGAAGCGCACCACGAGGTGGGCGGGTTCTTCGCCGGCCTCGCGGCCGCCGGGATCGAGGCCGTGCCGATCTTCGCCGCTCGGGCGATCCCGTACGGCACGATGACGGCCGACTGCCTCGACGCGCTCCTCGAGATAATGACGACCGCGATCGATGCCGCGGGCCCGCTCGACGGCCTGCTCGTGGCGCCGCACGGGGCCACGGTGAGCGAAAAGATTGCCGACGTCGACGGCCACTGGCTCGGACTCGTGCGGCGGCGGCTCGGGGCGATCCCGATCATCGGCACGCTCGACCCCCACGCGAATCTTTCGCCCGCGATGGTGGCGGCCACCGACGCCCTCATCGCCTACCGCACGAATCCCCACGTCGATCAGCGCGATCGCGGGATCGAGGCCGCGGGGCTCATGGCCCGCACGCTCGCGGGCGAAGTCCGTCCCACGCAGGCCGCGGCGTTTCCGCCGCTCGCGATCAACATCGAGTGCCAGGATCCGTCGGCGTTTCCGTGCCTGCCGCACTACGAGGCTGCCGCGCGGCTCCGCCAGGACCACCACCACGCCCCCCTGCCCCGCGGTACCGTGCTCTCCACGAGCATCGTGCTCGGCTTCCCGTATGCCGACGTCCCGGAGATGGGGTCGGCCGCGATCGTGGTGACGCACGACGATCTGGCGGCGGCCCGCCGGCATGCCGATGCGCTCGGCGACGGCCTCTGGCAGGCCCGTGACACGTTTCGCCCCGCGCTTGCGGGCATCGAGGCGTCGCTCGATCGGGCGGCGGCGGTCGCCGGCCCGGTCTGCCTTCTCGACATGGGCGACAACGTCGGCGGCGGCTCGCCGGCCGACGGGATGGCGATCGCCCGCGAGATCCTGCGGCGCGGCATCCGGGGGAGCTTCGTCTGCGTCTGCGATCCGGAGGCCGCATCGCGGGCCTGCGCCGCCGGCGTGGGCTCGCGGCTGCGGCTCGCGGTGGGCGGCCACGCGCCGGAGTGGGCGGGCGATCCCGAGTCGCAATCGATCGAGGCGGAGTGGCGGGTGCGGGGCGTGGGTGACGGCCGGTTCACGGAGACCCGTCCGCGGCACGGCGGCGCGACGTCGTTCGACCAGGGCCCCACCGCGGTGCTCGAGCACGACGACGGCCTGACAGTGATGGTGACGAGCCGTCGGATGGCGCCTTTCAGCCTCGAGCAGATTCGTCATGGGGGCCTCGATCCCGCTTCCTTCCGGCTGCTCGTGGCGAAGGGGGTGCACGCACCGGTGGCGGCGTACCGCGAGGTCTGCCGCGAATTCATCCGCGTGAACACGCCCGGCGTGACGACCGCCGACCTGTCGCGGCTCGAGTATCGCCACCGCCGCCGTCCCCTCCACCCGTTCGAGAGGTAGCTTTTCACACCATGGAATCAACGTCGCTCACGAAGGCCCTCGGCCTCCTCGAAGCCACGGCCGGTCATCCCGGCGGCCGCTCGCTCGCCGAACTTGCCGCAGAGGCCGGGATGCCGAAGCCCACGGCCCACCGGATCCTGAAGACGCTCACCGCGCTTGGCTACCTCGAGCGGCCGGCGTCGGGCGTCTACCGGCAGAGCCCGCAGGTGCAGAGGCTCGTCTCCGACGCCGCCGTCCGCCGGCTCATCGACGCCGCGGCCCGCCCGCTCCGCGACCTGCACGCCAAGACGAAGGAGACCGTGAACCTCGGCATCCTGCGGCACGACCGGGTGATCTACCTCGACGTGCTCGAATGCACGCTGCCGCTGCGGCGGGTGGCGACGCGGACGAGCGATCCCTTCCACACGACGGCCCTCGGCCGCGCCATCGCCGCCCGGATCCCCGACGACCGCCGCGGTCGGCTGCTTGCCCGGGCGAGGCTCGCGCGTCGCACCGGCGCCACGATCACCGACCGCCGTAAGCTCGCCGCCGAGATCGAGCGGACCGCGAGGCAGGGCTACGCGATCGAGGAAAACGAGACCGACGTCGGCGTGGCCTGCATCGGCGTGGCCGTCTGCGTCGGTGACGTCGCGGTGGGCGCGATCAGCGTGAGCCTGCCGATCGCCCGGCTCGATGCCGCGAGCCGCCGCCGGCTCGTCGACCTCGTGCGAAAGACGGCCGGGACTATCTCCGCCCGGCTGAACGGGAGCCCCGGCGGGCGGCCCACGCCGCGGCCGCGATCCCCAAGCCCGCGAGAGCGAGCGAAGAGGGCTCGGGGATGACGACGGTGTAGCGGAGCAGGACGTCGCTGCCCTGCTGCGTCACCGAGAAGCTGTTGTCCTTGCGGGTCGAGGAGGCGAACGCGAGGCCGTTCGCGTCGAGCCAGCTCGCGGGGCTGTTCGTGAGCGAGAAGTTGCCGAAGTTCGAGGTCGTGCCCGCCACGTCGAAAAGCGTCCAGGTCTGATCGCTGCCCCAGAACGAGTCGGTCCAGTCGACGGAACTGCCCGTGCCCGTGAAGACGAGGCTCAGGGTCGTCGTGGGAGGTGACCGCCCCTGCAACGGTAGGCATCCGCGGCGGACCGATTTGTCGGCGTTTCCGACAGGCCTGATGATTTTTCGCCGGTTTTTCCAGAGCTGCGGGCGACGTCTCCCGGCTTGCCCGTCTTGCCGTGCCTGAGGCAACGCAGCTTCTCCGGGGAACCGCTGTTGACGCAGCGTGATAGCAGTCCTATCTCCCTTCCGGCTTCTTTCACCCGCAGGCAGGAGAACGGCATGAACCTCCGAGGCGACCGCCCCCCGCACGATGGTGCTCGCTCGATCTTCGCAGCGACGATGACTGGGCTCGCTGCCGTGGCGATGCTCGGCGTGTCGGGCTGCAAGACCGGCGGTACGAACTCGTCGCTCGCCTGGTGGCCGGGCGCCTCCAAGGGCGCCGCCGACAACGAGAAATTGGCGTCGGCACCTTCGTTCGACGGCAAGGTTGAGAAGCCGTCCGAGACGCAGAGCCCCTACCCGACCACGACCACGCCGCAGTCCTACGCGATCGACGGTCAGAAGGCCCCGTCGCTGGCATCCGCCACGCCGCCCCCAGGGTCGCCGCCGACCGCCGCAGGGAATTCGCCGGTCAGCTACGGGGCGACGCCGCCGGCCGCCGCTTCGACTCCGGCGGCCGCGGCGACACCGGCAAGTCCCGGCACCGTCGCGGCGCAGGTCGGCCCCTACCAGGGCTGGCCCGCGGGCGGCAACACACCGGCGGGAACCTCACCTTCACCGACGTCGCCGCCGCCTTCCCCGGCAGGATCGTCCGCGACGCTCGGCTTCGGATCTGCGTCGTCGATGACGCCCGACGCCCTCGAGCCTCCGGCCCGCTACGCCGACGCGCGGTTCAGCGAACCTTCCGCGCCGGCGTCGAGCTTTTCGTCCGCGCCGCCCGCGACGACGCCTCAGGCGACGATGTCCCAGTCAGTGCCGCCCCAGCAGGTGGCCAGCGGTCCCACGAGCCGCTACGCGACGAGCGGCGCGAGCCAATTTGGAGGCGAGCCGCTTGCGTCTCCGGCAGCCCCCGCGGCGTTCGTACCTCCGGCGGCTCCGTCCGCAGTGCCGCCCCCCGCGGCTCCGCCGGCGTCGGATGTCGGCGATCCATCGGCCTTCGCCCCGCAGTCGGGAGTGAACCGGCTGCGGGCACCGTCCGCATCGGCTGCCCCGTCGACGGCTCCCGGCCGCAGGCCCGATCCCGTGTATCGCCCCGGCGGAACGTCGACCTACCGTCCCAGTCAGGCGATCGTCGGTGAGCCTGCCGACGAGGGCCCGGTCCGCCAGGCCTCGTTCGACTCGCCGTTGCGGTAGAGTCATGGCATGGGCCTCGTCGATTCTCTCCGGCGGCGATTTTTCTGCGCGGCCGTGATGGTTTTCTCCGTGGCGATCCAACCACGATCGACCGCGGACGAGCTCGCGGTGACGGAGCGGGGCGCGCTCATCCTGCCGACGGAGGTGTTGGATGCGGCAGGGAATTCCTCGCAGGTCGTCGGGCTCAGCGGCATCGCCTGGATGGGCGACGACCGCTACGTGGGCGTGATGGACAACAGCGGATCGTTGCTCTCGTTTCGGCTCGAGCTCGCCGACGACGGCCGTCCGGTCTCGGCGTCGAAATTCACGCTTTCGACGATCGCTGATCGCGGCGACTACGAGGACGTCGTCTGGCTGCCGCATGGCTCGGCAGGTCGTGTGCTTTTGTGCGAGGAGGATTCGCCGGGAATCCATGCGTTTGACCTCGAGGGCGGCCGACGGCTCGCGAGCCTCGCGGTGCCCGGGATCTTCCGCAGCCGCCGGCCGAACCGCGGCTTCGAGTCGCTCGCCATCGATGCCGGGGGCTGCCACGTCTGGACGGCCAACGAGGAACCGCTCGCCGTCGATGGGCCGGCCGTGACGGCCGATGCGGCGGGTGTCGTGAGGCTCGCGCGGGTGCCGATCGCCCGGCCCGATGCCGCGGGCAAGCCGGCCGCGATCCAGCACGCCTATCCGGTCGATCCGCCGCACCGTTTCGTGAAGCTGCTCGAAGGGCCGGTCTTCTCCGGCGTGACGGCGATCCTCTGCCTCGGGCCCGACCGTCTGCTTGTGCTCGAACGCAGCGGATGCCCCGGCCTGCCGCCGTTCGAAAGCCGGCTCTACGAGGTGTCGCTCGACGGGGCGGAGGACGTCTCCGGCGTGCGGGAGCGGCTGGTCGACAAGGCCTCCGCGCATCTCGCCAAGCGGCTCGTCTGGAAGGGGCAGCTCGGCATCAACCTCGAGGGGATCTGCCTCGGTCCCGAACTTGTCCAAGGCGGCCGGGCGATCGTCGGCATCGGCGACAACGGCGGACTCGACACGCCGAGCCGGCTCGTCGTCCTCGACCTGACTGTCCGACGGTGATTCGGGCTACCAGCCCATCACCATGTTCGACTCGATCACCTTGCGGGCGCGTTCGAGGTCGTCGCCGGTCTCCCGCATGTAGAGCCGGATCGCGTGCACCTTGTCGCCCGCGGCCTTCGAGAGGCATTCCCTCGCCGTGTTGCAGGGATTGCCGCGGTGGTCGGTGAGCCCGAGGGCCGATTTCGAGATCACCCACGTGTCGCGAGGCCGGCGAGTGAGCCGTTTGACCTCCTCGCCCGGGTAGGCGTCATGAACGACGCCGCCGGCGGCCTGCTCGTCGCTCGCCCAGCAAATGATGATGTGGGCGCTCGTTTCGATCTCGAAGAGCGGCATGAGGGACCATCCTTTCCGGCGGGGCCGCCAAAGCCCGCACTCTAGTCGATCCCAAAAGCGTGCGTCAAACCGTCTCCTCGGGCTATCATCGATGTCGATGTCCACCCGTCGCTACGACTCGCTCGGCTTCCCCGTTCCGATCGACTTCGAGTCGGACGCGGCGGTCGGGCTCGGCCTGGGAGACGCCCGCTCCGGCTCGGGCGATGCCCGGGGATCGGAGCCGACGATCGGTCGCGGGGGCCGGCCGCGGGGCCCGGCCGGACGCGGGAAGCGGTTCTTTCTCCTGGCCGTGCTCGGGGCGTGCGTCGTGCCCGCGGTGATCGGGCCGGCGATTCTGCCGGAGATCCGGGACGGCGTGGTGCGGTTCTCGCTCTGGAGGAGTGCGACGTTCGAGGTGGAGGACGAGGCGGCCGCGGCGGCTGCCGAGATCGACCGGGCTATTCTCTGGCACGGTGACGACTCGGAGCTCTACTGCCTGCGGGGAAGGCTCCTGCTCGAGGCCCGCGATCCCGCGGCCGCGATCCGCGACGCCGATCGTGCGGCCGCGCTCGACCCGCGGGGCAGCGAGCCACTGCGGCTGCGGGCGATCGCGCACGTCTGCCTCGGCGACGCCGACGCGGCGCTCGCCGACGCGAAAAAAGCCGTCTCGCTCGCGGGCGAAGGAGACCCGAGCGGCCTGAATTTCCGGGCCTACATCCGGGCGGTCGTCGGCCGCGAGATCCCGGAGGGGCTCCGCGACATCGAGCGGGCGTTGAACGCGACGGGCGATGCGTCGCCCGAACTGCTCGACACGCACGGCTTCCTGCTCCACCTCGCCGGCCGGCAGGAGGAGGCGCTCGCGACGATGGAACTTGCCATCGACGGCATGCGGCAGTCGCGGCGGCAGCTCGTCTTCATGGCCGGACAGCTCGGGCGGACCGAGTTTGCCCGCCGTCTGCGGTCGGTCGATCACGCGATCGCGGTAATGCTCCACCACCGCGGGCTCATCCACGAGGCCGTCGGCCGGGAGCGGCAGGCGGCGGAGGATTTCGAAATGGCCCGGCGGAAAGGCTTCGATCCGACGAGAGGGATTTTCTAGCAAGCTTTTTCGGCGTGGGATTTTCTGAGTTTCGCGACCCAAAAGGGCTGCTATACTCTGTGGCTCGCGAGGCCCAGCCCGTTCACGGCTCGCGGCGGCAGTCCTGCCGACCGCGGTCCCGAGGGGGTGTAGCTCAGTTGGTTAGAGCGCCAGCCTGTCACGTTGGAGGCCGCGGGTTCGAGTCCCGTC
Source organism: Pirellulales bacterium (assembly GCA_040397565.1). Lineage (GTDB taxonomy): Bacteria > Planctomycetota > Planctomycetia > Pirellulales > UBA1268 > UBA4655. Next base: position 11,261 of record JBBAVU010000069.1, read on the forward strand.
ACCCTCGCTTTTATTAGTCCAGTTCTTCCATCCAGAGCCGGATTTCGTTCTCGTATTCGCTCGCCAGCCCGCCGACGATGAGTTGGCGGTGGAAGCTCGCGGCTCCCTCCTTCACGAGCTCGGCAGCCTCGGCGCTTGGAAACCGCTTCGCCGGGTCGGAGGCGATGAGGCCGCCCAAGAACGTCATCAAGAGCTCGTTGCAGGTCACGTCGGTCGGCAGCACCTGCGAAAGCCTGTGGGGCAGCGACCGCTTCGCCTCCAGGAGGTCGCGGTAGCTCTGGAGGCCGGCGAACGGCGGCTGGCCGGCGAGCATCTCGATGAGCACGTAGCCGAGGCTCGCGAGGTCGCTCCGCGGCGTGCACTCGCGGCCCTCGAGCACCTCCGGCGCGGCGTACGCGGGCGTGCAGGTGCGGTTGGGGGGCATGTTGTCGAGCGCGATCGCCGATCCGATGTCGATGATCTTCGCGTTGCCCGTCCGCTTCACCATGATGTTGGAGGTCTTGATGTCGCCGTGGACGATCCCCTCGCGGTGGAGCGCGGCGAGGGCCGCGAGGCACTCCCGCACGATCGCGATCGCGATGCCCGGCTTGAGACGCGACTGCTGCGGCCCCGCCGTCACGATCACGTTGTTGAGGTAGGTCCACCGCTCGGGGCTCACCCGCTGGCGGGTCCGTTCGAGCGTCTCCGTGGCGAGCAGCCTTGAAAGGTCGTGCCCGTCGATCCACTCCATCTCCATGAGGCGGATCCGCCGCTGCTCGACGAAGTTGTGGACGTCGAGCAGGTTGTCCTGCTGGATGAGGGCGACGCGGGCGGCGACGGCCGCGATCCGGCCCATCGCCTCGTCGTAGTCGGCCTCGGTGTCGTACCGCTCGGGAGAGAAGATCTTGAGCGCGACCGGCAGCGTGAAGCCGTCGGTGCCCCGCCGCATCGAGAGGAACACGACCCCCTGCCCTCCCGCCCCGAGCCGGCGGGCGAGGTTGTGGTGGGTGGTCCAGCTCATCCGGCCGCCGTCGAGCACCTCGCCGTACCGGGAGAGAAGCTCCTCGGGGCAGCGGCTGCCCACCTCGCCGGCCACGGCGATCGTGGCGCGTCCTTCCTTGAAGACCGTCGTCGTCATGCTGTCCCTGCCGTTCATGCGTCCTCCGGTTCCGGAAAGCCCAGTCTCTTATCGACCAGGTTTCGCAAAATCCCGCCCCGAAGGTATCTCTTCAGGTTATCACAAAAGAATTCGGTCATGGCATCGATTCGGCGGGCCGACTGTCCGGCCACGTGCGGCGTGATGATCAGCCGGGGCGCGGTCCAGAGAGGGCTGTCGGCGGCGGGCGGCTCCTTGGGAGTCACGTCGAGGGCCGCCGAGTCGAGGTGGCCGCTCGCGAGCGCCGCGGCGAGGGCATGCTCGTCGACGAGCGGGCCCCGGGCCATGTTCACGAGGATCGCCCCCGGCTTCATCGCGGCGAGCGCCTTCGCGTCGATCATGCCGCGGGTCTTCTCGGTGAGCGGCACGCAGAGAAAGAGCACGTCGGCCTCCGCGAGCAGCTTCGGCAGGCTCTCCGGCCCGCCGAGGAACTCCACGTGGGCCGGCCTTCGCACCGGGAACCAGTCGGTCGCGAGGATCCTCGCGCGAAACGGCACGAGCATCTCGGCAAGCCTCCGTCCCACCCCGCCGAGCCCCACGATCCCGACCGTCGCATCCGTGAGGTCGCGTGTGGGCCGGCGGACGAACTCGCGGGCCGCCTGCTGTGCGAGAAACAGCGGCAGCCGCCGCGTGCAGGCGATGGCGAGGCCGATCGCATGCTCGGAAACCTGGTCGGCGAGCACGCCGGATGCGCTCGTCACGGTGATGTCGGAGCCGACGACCGCCGGCACGAGGCAATGGTCGAGCCCCGCGGCCGACGACTGAATCCACCGCAGCCGCCCTCGGGAAACGACCTGTTCCCACGGCACAGGCACCTTCGGGTGGCCGCAGAAGATGTCGGCCTCGGGCAACTCCTCCGCCACCCGTTCCTGCCCCGCATCGACGATCGTCGCCTCGGGAGCGACCGCCTGGATCTGCGTGACGTGCCTTGACTCGACCGGGTAACAAAGAACGATTCGCATGCCGCGAATGAGTATACCCGGCGGCCTCGAACGCGGTCTGATTCGGGCTCAAACGTGCGGGGTTCGGGGCTGCCCGTGCCCATCGCCGGACGCTCGCTACGGACATCCTGTCCTTCGCTCGCTCGGATGCAGACATCGCTCCGCAATCCTTGCTTCGCTTGTCTGCATACGCCGGCTCCCGGGCACGGGCAGCCCCTCACGGTCAAGCGTGGCGCTCAATGAGTCACACAGGCACTCTGATGCTGAACGCCGGGGGAGCGGACGCGGAGGAGCATCAGGCATATCCTTGCCGTAGCGACGGAGTGTCTGCTCCCCCGGCGGCAATGCGGCCTCCATCAAATGCCCCTCACGGCTGTTGTTGTGGCGGGGCGACGGTGATGATGTGGTCCCAGCGGCCTCGCCCGTGACGACCGGCTATGCTACTGGCATGATCGTCAAGGATCCCGCAGTGACGAG
>JBBAVU010000070.1:0-13683 GCA_040397565.1 Pirellulales bacterium
TGAACGCCGGAGGAGCGGACGTTGAGGAGCATCAGGTGTATCCTCACCGTAGCGACGATGCGTCCGCTCCTCCGGCGGCAATGCGGCCTCCTGCAAGTGAAGTCGTGACCGGGCATCCAACCGTGGGACCGCTTCTCAGAACGAGATCTCGAGGTCGGTGAACGCGGCGAAGAGGTTGTCGAGATCGCCGCCGAGGTAGCCGTAGAGGTCACGGAACCCGTCGCCGACGAGGAGCCCCGAGACGCCCGCCCGGAAGATCCAGTTGTTGTTGAGGAGCGGCCGCGACTCGACGCCGAGGCTCAGGTCGGTGCCGATCGACTTGCGGATCGGCTGCTGGAAGACGAACGACTCGAGCACGTTCGTCGTGTCGAAGAAGAGGAAGTTGGCGTTGGTGACCAGCCGCGTCCGCTGCGTGAGCTCGAAGTCGATGCCGGCGTTGTAGAGCTGGAGGCCCGGGTTCACGAAGTTCGCCTGCGACTGCCACTTGTTCGTCGCCCGCAGGTCGGGGTAGATCGAGAGCAGGTTCTTGAGGTTCGTGCCGAGCAGCTTGATCTGCTGCCGGACCCAGAAGCTGAACTCGCCGCCGGCGAACTGCGTGTTGTCGATGATGGCGTCGAAGCCGCCCCCCTTGTTGTCGTGCACGTTGTTGTCGCCCGACGCGTAGAAGACGGAGGTGCGGAAGCGGATCCAGTCGGGGGAGTAGGAGAGCTCGAGGGCCGCCATGGTCGCGCCGATGTCGACCGGCTGCAGGGCGAGCTGGTTGAGCGAGTCGCGGCCGAAGGCGTAGTAGAAGGCGCTCGTGACGTTGATCTCGTTGATGTGGCCGTCGGTGGCGATGCCCGCGTAGCAGGCGTTCACCTCGTGGGGCTTGGCGAGGCCGACCGGGTCGGGCCGGACGAGGAAGCCGTTCTGGTCGTAGTGGAGGCTCTTCTGGTCGTGGTCGTAGTGGAAGCTCACCTGCGCCGTGTGGCCCGGCCAGAGGAAGTCCTGCCGGTAGTAGTTGGCGATGAAGATCTCCTGGCCGCGGTCGTCGAAAGAGTTCAGGAAGCTGTTGGTGTCCTTCTCCCGCTGGTCGAACACGATGAGGTTGAACTGGTCGCGGTTGGCGAGCCTCGTGCCGAAGAGGCGGATCGCCCGGTTCAGGTCGCTGAAGATGAAGCCGCGGAAGTCGCTCGTGAAGGGCTGCGAGCCGCCGCGGACCGACACGAAGTCGTAGTCGGGGCTCAAATCGGCGAGCTTCACCTCCAGGAACCACTCCTCGATCGTCGCGAAGCCGCGGTACCGCCGCGTGCCGTCCTTCACGTCGGGCCTCACGACGCCGAGTTCGTAGACCTCGAGGTAGTTCTGGTTGAACACCGGGGCGATCTTGATCCGCCAGTCGTTGGGCTTGAAGGACTTGTCGCCGTGGTTGAGCTCGAAGGCGAGCGCGTAGTACTGGAGGAAGAGGAAGCCGTTGGGATTTCCGAAGAAGTCCTTCTGTCCCGGCTCCGGCGTCGACTCGAACGGCGTGTCGGGCGTCGGCACCTGTCGCCAGTTGGCGATCGTACGGCTGCTCGCCCGCAGGTCGAAGAAGGTGTGCTGCCCGATGATCGGGTAGTCCTCCTTGAGCAGGTTCTGCGTGTAGGGGTTGAAGATGTTGCCGAGGGCGTAGGGATAGTCGTCGAGCCGCGGGTGGCCGCGGCCGTAGCGGTCCCAGTCCGGCAGGCCGATCCGCCAGCGGTCCTCCATCGGGACGAAGTGGCTCGTCTCCTGCTGCTCTTCCGGCAGCACGCTCGAGGCGCCGGAGAAGCCCGCGGTCGGGAAGGTGGGATAGCGGTACAGCGGATCGACCACGGGCCGCTCACCGGCGAGGTCGTACACGTTGACGGCAGGATCGCCCAGCACCGACGGACCGGCCTCGGGCAGCGGCAGCGGGATCGTCTCGAGAGCGTCGACGAGACCGTCGGAAGGCGCAGGCAGCCACTCCGGAGGCTCGTCGGCCCGCGCGGCGAGGACGACGGCGACGGCGATCATGATCGTGAACGCGCACGTCCTGCCCGAGCCGCGATCGCGGCCGGGGCGACTCCCGCTGTCGGTGCGCACGTGGATGGTTCGGGGCATGCGGCCCGCCTGAGAACGAGCGAAAAATGGCCGGACTTTCCGGGAAATATCGGTTTTTCCGGTTCGCCGGGTTGTGGCTTGCTGACCGTTCATCCTGCGAAAACTGGGCGGGTTGGATTCGAGGCTCCCGAATGGGCGATCTCGGCAAGGATGTGGTTGGCAGCATGGGCGGTCCGGATGGCGCGGACCAAAGGAGAGGCGGGTTCTGGTGAAGCAGGTGAAACGAATCGGCGCGGCGGCCGGCCGCTGGAGAAACGTCCGTCGCCGTGCCGGGTGGGTGGTCGCGGTGACGGTCATGGCGGCGGCCTGCCGGGCCCATGACTTCACGCCATACATGGGTCGGCCCGCGACCGAGCGAAAGCATTTCCAGGGGAACCAGTTTCGCCGGGCCGGCAACCCGCAGTGCGTCTCGCCGCTCGCCAAGCCGACCGAGTCTCCACACGAGACCGGCTACTACGTCGGTGGCGGCGCGCGGGAGCGGAGCCCTCGTGGCGAACATCGCCATCCCCACGAGGGGATCTGGGGCACGGACTATGCGGGCATGATCATTCCCAAGCACGTCCGGCTCGGCTGGTGGCACGGCCAGCGGTATCAGGGCGGGACCGGTTCGTATCCGACCGACGGGCCCAGGATCCTTCACCGGCCCTGAACCCACCGGCCCTGAACGGACGCTACTTGCCCGGCAGTTCCCAGACCGGCGAGAAGTCCTCGGGTTCGCGGATCATGCAGTCGACGGACCGCGACAGGAGCACGAGCGACGGGCCGTCTCCCGGCCACGCGGCCAGCAGGTTGCCGAGGGCCTGCGCCGCGGCGGAGAAGTTGCCGGCGTCGAAGGCGGCGAGCGCCTCCTCGTATCGCTCGAAGCGTTCCCGCGACCTGGGCTCGGAGCCGCAGTCGAGTTCGTACAAGTCGACCGGCTCGACGATGTTCACGACCCGCACGCGGCAGAGCCTGCGGGTGAGGAACGAGTCGTCGAGCAGCGCGCGGGTTGAGCCGGTGATGATCGAGGCAACCTTGAGATACTTCGTCGCGCCCTGCACGCGGCTCGCGAGGTTCACGCCGTTGCCGAGCGGCCCGTACTTGAACTTGCGGGTGCTCCCCGTGTTGCCGACGCGGGCCACGGCGGAGTTGATGCCGATGCCGAAGCTGGTCGTGGACCCGATGGTCTTCATCCACGTGGCGTCGATCGTTCCAGCCTGCTCCGCCATCAGCCTCGCCGCCGTGCAGGCGAGCACGGCGTGGTTGGTCTGCGGCGACGGCGCGCCCCACATCGCCATCATCTCGTCGCCGATGTAGTCGACGAGCACGCCGCCGGTCGCCGCGACATTGTCCGAAAGCGTGCTCATCACGCTGCCGATCCACTCCATCGTTTGCGCCGGGCCGAGCCGCTCGCTCACGCCGCTGAAGCCGCGGATGTCACAGAAAAGGACCGTCACCTCCGCGTCACGGCCGGTGAGCAGGTCGGGCTCGGCGTCGAGCCGGGCGGAGAGCTCCGGCGAAAAGAACTGCTCGAACTGCACCTTTCGGGCGAGCGACGCCTTCTCCTGCTCGACCCTCGCGAGCCCGGCGGCGACGCCGCTTGCGAGCGTCTGCACGAGGAGCGCCTCGAGGTGCGAGACCTCGGTCGTGGCGGTGTCGGTGAGATCGCGGGAGCGGTGGCCGTAGACCGCCCCGATCACCCCGCCATCCCGGCCGAGGATCGGCGAGGCTACGAACGTGTCGATCGAGGCGACGCTCGTGAACACGTCCACCGACGGGTCGACGCGGCTGAAGAACGTGCGCTTCTCGTCGAGCACCCGCCGCAGCACGGTCGAACTCGGGCGGGCCGTCTTCGGCCCGGCGGTCTCGATCGCCACGACCCGCCACGCGCCGTTCTCGAACAGGAACACCGCTCCGACGTCGAGCCCGATGAGCCGGACGACCGCGTGCGCGGCCCGCTGGAAAAAGTCGTCGGAGTTCGAGGCGCTCTGGAGCACGTCGATGATGTTCTGCCACCAGCCGACCAGTCCGTCCTGCGTCGCCTGGGGCATGTTCGCCAGCAGCTTCGAGATCGACTGCTTCTGGAAGATCGAGGAGCCGCCCGACCGTTCCACGGGGCTCTGGAGCGTCACGAGGACCTCCGTGGACGTGCGAGGGTCGTCCTCGCGTTCGATCTCGAGCCGGACGGCGATCTGGCCGATGCGGAGGTCGAGCGGGGGCGGATACTCGACCGTGTCGCCCGGCATGATCCGCGGCCGGCCGGCGCACGCCACCGCGATCGAGCCGCTCACGTTCGCGATCCGGATGCATCCGTTGGCGAGTGACTCGATCCGGAGCTGGCGACGGGAGACCGAGGTCTGGCCCATGTCGGCGATCGGAAGCCGCACGGAGTCGGGCAGCGGTCGCGGTACGAACAGCTTCTCGGCATCCTGGGCGGCCGTGTCGATCCTGCCCAGCTCGACGACCTGTCCGGGCGACAGCGACATCGTGGCCGCCTCGGCGACTTCGCCGCCCTTCTCGCGTATCGTGAGGGTCACCGCTTGGGACACCGGCGGGTCGCTCCGGGATGACGGGAGATTCGAAAGGGTCGCCGACGCCGTGGTATGCTCCCGCGGTGCGGCAGGCTCGTCAAGAATGACGGTCGGCATCGGCGTTCGAGGGGCGTCGCACGGCACTCGACACGAAGGGAGACCGGATGATGTCAGCGTCGTGTTTCCACCGGGCTGGAGGGAACGTTCTCGTCGTGGCGGTCGCGCCGCTCGTGTTCGTGGCATGCTGCGTCTCAGGATGTGGCGGGGCGGCCACGAAGCCGGCTGCCGGTGTCGATGCGGCCTCCGGGGCGGCGGTCTCATCGCAGGATCGCAACGGCGGCGTTCGGGAAAGGAACGTGGTCCGCAAGAAGCTCCCGAAGCACGTCAAGTCGATCGCGCTTGAGTACACGGTCGTCCTCGTCGACGACGCCGGCAACGAGCGGGCCGTCGATCCGGCGGAGCACACCTTCGACGTGGGCGACTCGTTCCTCGTCCGCATCCGCCCGCACGACGATCTCTACGTCTACGTGTTCAACGAGGGGCCGGAGGGCAGGCGGACCTGCCTCCTCCCGGCGTCCGACGAGGAGCCGCGGCGGGTGAAGGCCGACACGCAGCTCTCGCTGCCGGACGACGGCGGTTTCTTCACGTTCGAGCCGCCGGCCGGCGAGGAGAAGCTCGTCGTCGTCGCGTTGCCGGAGCCGACGGACGACATCAAGCTGCTCGCGACGTCGGTCTTCAAGGGCCAGGGCGGATCGCTCGGGACCGCGGCGGCCGCCGAGGCGAGGAAATCTGCCGATTCGGCGCTTGCGACGCTTCGCGAGAAGTCGGGCGCCACGGTCCGCACCCGCGGGCCCGTTCGCAAGGTGGTCGAACGGCTCGACGGCGGCCTCGGCCCTCGCGGCAGCCTCTCGCACGTCGAGCCGCCGATCGATGGAGCGTCGTCGAGCTACGGCATCGCGATCGCCGGCGAGGATGCGGAAGGCCCCGAACTCGTCCTCGACATCCCGCTGAAATCCAAGGGCACGGCGGCCACGGCGGATGGCAAGTGATCTGAATCGACCCGCGCTTGCGAACCTCGTCGTCGCCCTCGCGGCCGTCGTCGCCGCGGCCTCGACGCTGCGGGCCGACGTGGCGCGGGAGACGGTCGAGCCGATCCTCCGGCTCGACCTCGCCGGGCACACGTCGGAGGTGCGGGCGGTCGCGTTCTTTCCCGCTTCGTCGAGGCTCGTCTCCGGCGGCCGCGACAAGGTGGCGATGATCTGGAATCCGGCCGGCGAGCGGGTCGAGGCCGCAGGCAGTCTCACCCGCGACATCGGCCGCAGGCGGACCCGCGAGCGGGTGCTCCGGTGGCAGGCAGCGCGTGGCACCCGCGGCGCGATCCAGGCCGTCGCGGTGTCGGCCGATGAGCGGCCGCTCGTCGCCATCGCGGGCAGCGGTGCGATGGGGAGCACGGGCGAAATCCTGCTCTTCGACGCCAAGGACGGGTCGCTCTCGGCGGTGCTCGGCGGCGGCGACCGGGTCGGCCATCGCAACAGCGTGCTCGCCGTCGCATTCTCCGTCGGTGGTGCCTGGGTCTTCTCGCAGGATTTCGACGGCCAGTGCTTCGCCTGGAAACGCGACGAGGCATGGCGGCCTGTGGAACTGGCGGCGCGGGAGGAGGCCCGCTACGGGGCGAAACGCACGGCAGCGGTTCAGGCCCGGCCGCGATCACGGCCGCTCGCGGCGGTCGGGAATGGGCGGGTGGCGGTGCCGGTGCTCGTCTCGCCGGAGGGGGCCGCGACGGAACTCTGGCGGATCGAGCTCGTCGATCCGGCGGCGCCGGCGGCGAGACAGATGCTGCCGGCCGACCATCGTGGCGTCGTGATGGCGATGGACGCCTCGCCGGACGGCAGGTTCCTGGCGTCCGCCGACCTCGCGGGCCGGGTGTTCCTCCAGGATCTCGCCGCCGATCCGCCGAAGGCGGTCTCCTTTCAGGTCGCGCCGGCGGCGGAATCGATCGCGGTTGGGCCCGACGGTTCTCGGGTCGCGATCGGCGTGGCCGCCGGAGGCAAGTCCGCCCCCCGCTTCGAGGTCTGGGACGCTGCCTCGTCGAAGCGGCTCTTCGAGCGGGCGATGCCGTCGCCGGTGCGGGCCGTCGCGATCAGCGACGACGGACGGCACGTCGCGTGGAGCGGTGGCTGGCAGCACGAGGTGTTCTTCGAGACGCTGGCCGACCTCGAGAAGGCCGCGGAGTCCGGGAAGAGCCGCACCCGTGGACGTCTGGGCGGCGTCGGCAGGAGGATCGGCCGCGTCGCATTCGAGAAACAGGAGGATGGGCGGGCGTCGCCCCGCCGCATCGCGATCGCCTGGGAGAAGGGCCCTGCCGACGCGAATGGAAATCTGCCCGAGCCGCGGGACGCCTTCGACGCAGCGTTCGACCTCGAGTCGATCGCCGTCGCCGATCCGCCCGCGCCTGAGCAAATCTCGCCGCCATCCGGCCGGCGTGGAACGTGGTCGATCGAACCCGCCGCGAAGCAGCGGCCGGGAGTCGAGTCGTGGCAGGTGAAGAGCGACGGCAGGCCCGCGGGCACCATCGATCTCGAACTCGAGTGGCAGGGCCGGATGGGGCCGGTCGAACGGTGCGTGGCGTGGCTGGCCGAGCCGGGATCGAACGAACCGAAATCAGGTGAGCCCGGGGCCGTGGCGGTCGGGACCGATCGGGGCATCTTCATCTACGCGCTCGACGCGGGGGCTGCTGCCGATGGGCGGCTCGCCATCAGGCGTCGGTATCGCGGCCACGAGGATGGCGTGGTGGCGGTCGCCGTCTCCGGCAACGGTCGTTGGCTCGCCAGCGGCGGCCGCGATGGGCTGGCGATGCTCTGGCCGCTCCCGGGAATCGGAGGCGACCCGCTCTTCGAGCGGTTCGGCGTGGGGCTGAAGGTCGAGAACGGCCGCGCGGTCGTCGAATCGGTCGACGAGGCCGGGCCGCTCGCGGGCCGCGACGTCGCCGTCGGCGACGTGATCGCGAAGGTTTCGGCGCCGGCCGGCGACGCGGGGGAGAAGGACGTGGAGGTCGCCGCGGGCGACGCGGTGAAGGTGACGCTTGCCGGCTGCCCCTGGAAATCGCAGTGGGCCTTCTTCGTGGAGCGGGACGGGAAGGCCGACGATCCGTTCAACCGGCAGCCGGCCTGGGAAAACATCGCCGCCCTCCACCTTGCCGACAACCGCGAGTGGGCCTTCTGGTCGCCGAAGGGCTACTACGCCGCAAGCGCCAACGGCGACGCCCTCTTCGGCTGGCTCGTGAACCGCGGGCTCGATCGACTGCCACGGTTTCACTCAGCCCGCCACTTTCGAAGAAAGCTCGAGCGGCCCGACGTCATGTCGCGGCTGCTCGCGGAGGGGAGCCTGTCGGCCGCCCTTCGTCGCGCGGGCCGCGACATGCCCGACTCCTCCTCGCGGGTGCTGCCGCGGCTGATCGCCGCGACGCCCGAGGTTCACATCCTCTCGCCGGAGGCGTTTCAGTCGGCCGACGGCCGCTCGCTCAAGGTGCGGGCCACGGTCGAATCGCCGGCCGGCGTCGAGGTGTCGGAGGTGCGGGCGTACGCCAGCGGCGTCGTTGCCCGCGAGCCGCCGAGGGTCGTCGGCGAGCGGTTGCCCGCCGATGGGCCGGCGACGCGGACCTACGAGTGGGAGATCGACCTGCCGGCCGAGTCGCAGCAGCTCATCCAGGTGTTCGCCGGAACCCGCGAGGGGCCGACCGACGTCGGCGAGACGACGGTCGCCCGCGGCGAGGCCGCCACCCGGCGGAGGCCGCCGCGGCTCCACCTCCTGGCCGCCGGGATCGACCGCTACCGGAACTCGGGGAAGTTCGCCTCCGAGGGGCTCACCGACCTCGTCTTCGCGGCCGCCGACGCGGCGTCCGTCCGCGACGTGCTCGCGGCCGATGCCGCGCCTTTCGGCGGCCTTGCCACGGGAGCGCTCCTGCGGGACGAGGAGGTGACCCGCGAGGGCTGGACGAAGAGCCTCTCGCGGATGGTGGAGGCGATCTCGGCCGACGTCACGCCCGACGACGTCGTCGTCGTGTTCCTCGCGGGGCACGGGATGAACGACGCCGTGCGCCGCCGTGGCTACGCCTACCTCTGCCACGACGCGTCGTTCGAGGAGGTGTCTGGCGAGGCCGTTCCCGTCGAGGGCTCGACGATCGGGTGGGAAGACTTCCGGCCGCTGGCCGCGCTGCCGTGCCGGAAGATCGCGCTCGTCGATACCTGCCATGCCGGGGCGCTGGCACCATCGCGGCGGGCCGCCACGGTCCGCGACTTCCAGGAAAACATGATCCTCGTGCTCTCGGCCTCGGCGGACGATGAGTCGAGCCAGGAAGCGGATGCCTGGGGGCACGGGGCGTTCACGAAGGTGCTCCTCGAGGCGCTTGCCGGCGCGGCCGACACCCGCGGCGCGGGCGGGCAGGGGGGCGACGGCCTCGTGAGTGTCGACGAGGTCGTCGAGCACGTGCTCGCCGGAGTGCCCGTGCTCACCGGCTCCGGCCGCAAGGGGCAGCACCCGACGGTGTCGCCCGACGGCCTCGTGCCGTACGTGACGCTCCCCTTGACGAAGCGACGCTAGCGAGGCCGAACGGCAGGACGCCCATGGACCGCAAGGAAAACAGCCCCCGCGAGATCGACATCCATTCCACGATGGCCGTGCCGGAGCCCTCCGGAGAACGGCTTGCGACATTTCCTTACCACCCGGGAGAGACGATCCTGCCGGGCTACCGGCTCGAAAAGCGGCTCGGGTCGGGCGGGTTCGGCGAGGTCTGGAGGGCCACGGCCCCCGGCGGCATGGGCGTCGCGATCAAGATCCTCGCGAACCTCGGTCGAGCGCAGGGCGGCCGCGAGTACCGGGCGATCCAGACGATCAAGAACATCCGCCACGCGCACATCGTGCCGATCTTCGGCGTCTGGCTGAAGTCGGGGGACGGTCGGGTGCTCGGCGAGGCCGAGCTCGTCGATGCCGAACGACGGTTGCTCGCTTCGAAGGGGACGGACTGGCAGGCCGGTCAGGCCGTCGCGGAGACGGTCGATGCCGACCGGGCGACGGGCTCGTCCGACGCGCTCGAGTCTCTCGAGCTCATCATCGCGATGGGGCTCGGCGACCAGACGCTCCAGGATCGGCTCCGCCAGGGGGAGGGAGGAATCCCCGTCGAGTCGCTCGTCGACTGGATGCACCAGGCCGCGCTCGCGCTCGACCACTTCAATTCGGGTGCCCGCCGAAGCGGCGAGAACCTCACCGCCGTGCAGCACTGCGACATCAAGCCCGCGAACATGCTGCTCGTGGGCGACGCGGTGCAGGTCTGCGACTTCGGGCTCGCGCGGGCGCAGGGGGAGGTGCGGGCCACGTCGAACACGATGGCGAGCATCGCCTACGCCGCGCCCGAGATGGTGAGCGGCCGCTGCGAGCCCTCCCCATCGACCGACCAGTATTCGCTCGCGCTTTCCTACGTGGAGCTGCGGACCGGGCGGCTGCCCTACCCGGAGTTGGCCGCCGCGGCGATCATCAAGGCGAAGCTCGACGGCACGATCGATCTCTCGGGCCTGCCGGATGCCGAGGCCAAGGTCGTCGCGAAGGCGCTCTCCGTCGATCCGGCGAAGCGGTGGCAGACCTGCGCCGAGTTCGTCCGGGCGGTGCGCGGCGCGGCGAAGCCGACTGCGGTGGTCCCGCAGCCGCGAAGCCGCCGGCGTGCCATCGCCGCGATCGTCATCACGGGTCTCGCGGTCGCCGGAGCGGGCGGATACGCGGTGGTCCGGGGACTGGCGGCCAAGCCCACCCGGGAGGCGGCGCAGTCGCTCGAGAAGGCGTCGCGATTCGCCGACGCGGGAGCGATGTACGCGCGGCTCTACGTCGCGCAGCCCGACACGCTCGCGTCGGTGCTCTGGGATCTCCAGACGCGGGCTTCGGACGCCGGTCAAATCGGCGAATCCGTGTCGCTCCTGCGGCGGCTCGAGCGGCTCTATGCGGCGTCGCCGCCGCCGAAGGTGAAGGGCATCGGCAGGTGGGACGTCGTCAACACGCTCGCGTGGTATCTCGCGACCGACCCGTCGCTCGGCACCGACGCCGCCGAGGAGTCGAACCGGCTCGCGAACGAATCGCTGCGGCTTGCCGAGCGGGACGGGATGATGATCCCGCAGTCGCTCGACACGGTCGCGGCCGCGGCCGCCCGCAACGGGCGATTCGACGAAGCGGTGGAGCGGATCGGGAAGGCGATCGAACTCGCGGATGACGCCGGGGACCGCGCCCAGTTCGAGAAGCGTCGCGACGCCTACCGCGAGAGGCGGTCCTGGGACGCCCCTTGACGCGGCCTGCCGGCCGCAGGGACGCGTTCACCGGCGCAGCTTGACGCCGCGGGGCACGACAAAGGCTCCCCCGGCGGAAAACTTCAACCGTCGCGGTGGCGAGTCCGATGACGGATACGGGTTGTTCCGGTGGAAATGCGGCTTTTTCCACGCGCGAGGGGTTGCATGTCGGATCGGGGGGCAGACATCGTGACCGTGTCTGGGCGGGCGGTGATGGCGATCGTGGCCATCGCCCTCGCGATCGGCGTGTCGGAAGTGCGCGGCCAGCAGCCTGCCGCCCCGCCCGCTCCAGCGACGGCCCCTGCGGCCGTGCCTGTGCCCGTGCCGACGCCCCCGGCTGCCGCGGCCGACAACGTCGCGGTGCCTGACCTCGCCGACGACCTCGCCGACGTCGATGCGGGTGGCCTCGGCGAGTCGCTCTCATCGGTGCCGAACTTCATTGGCGACGGCTGCGCGCCGGGAGCGAGCACGTCGCGGATACCGATCGGCCGGCTCGCGGTGGCGTCGCTCGACATGCGGCTCGACGCCGCGGGCGTGCTCGTCGGCCAGCAGTCGGCCGATGTCTACAAGTTCCCCGATGACCTGAACTCGGTTGCGGCGATCCAGTCGGCCGGCATCACCGGCATCCCGCCCGGTGCCAACGGGCCGCTCGCCACCATCGGGGGCCCCATCAGCCTGGCCGTCACGAATCCCGCGGGCGGCCCGGGCTCGCTCGCCGATCCGGGCAGCTCGTTCACGGATGTGGTCGACGACGTGTTCGCCACCCAACTCTTCCCCGGCGTCGACGGCACCACGACATTCGTTCCGTCGGCTTCCGGCTTCGTCGATGGTTCTCCGACCACCGGCGTGCCGACCTATGACGCCTATGCCTTCTATGACTACGTCGTCGAGACGACCGTGCCCGTTCCGGGCGCGAACGTCGGGTTCGTGAAGCTCACGGAGAACGTGAGCCCCCTGCCGCGGGACCGCGTCTACTTCAACTACAGCTTCTTCCACAACGCGCTCATCGGCGACCTTCGCAACGACGTGAACCGCTTCACGCCAGGCGTCGAGAAGACGTTTGCCGACGGCTGGACGTCGATCGAGGTCCGCACCCCCTTCGCCGCGACGATCGCGAGCTCGCAGACGCTCGATCCGAACGATCCCTGCGGCCTCACCAATGCGCAGGACGTCGAGTTCGGCAACATGTCGGTGATCTTCAAGACCGTCTTCGCGCTCGGCACGACCTGGGCCTGGACGGGGGGCATGCAGGTGGCGCTGCCGACGGCCGACGACGTGATCGTGCGGGCGGGGCCGAGCGGGCCGACCGTCGTGCGCGTGAACAACGAGTCGACGCGGCTCATGCCGTTCACGGGCTTCATCTGGGCGCCCAACGAGACATGGTTCAGCCAGTCGCTGCTCCAGATGGACACCGCGGCCAACGGCAACCCGGCCTACCTCGCGAACCTCGGCGGCACGGGGCTCGACTACGTCGGCAGTCTCGAATATCCGACGTTCATGTACCTCTCCTTCTCGACCGGCTACTGGGCCTACAAGAGCGACGCCACGCGGCTCACGGGTGTCGCCCCGATCATGGAAGTGCACGTGAACCAGGCCCTCCAGGAGTCGGACGTCATCGGCGGTGACAACTACCGGCTCGGAACCCAGTATGGGGTCATGTCGCTCGTGAACGGCCTCGTCGGCTGCAACTTCGAGTGGGGAACGCGGTCGACGCTCACCTTCGCCTACGTGACGCCGCTCGGCGGTGGGGCCGACCGCTGGTTCGACGGCGAGCTCCGCGCGTTCTGGAACTACCGGTTCGGCCCGCAGAATCGGCTGACGCGAGTGCAGTTCTGATCCCGCCGCCCCTTTCCCGGCCGGTTAGACTTCGGGGATGACTCGACTCTCGACGACGGCAAGCGGTGTTGTCGTCGCCGCCATCCTCGCCGCGATCATCGGCGGCCAGCCCGCCGGCGGCGAGGGCTTCCCGTCGGAGCTCGTCGAGTTTGGTCCCGTGTCCGCGTCGCCGCTCTTCTCCGGCGGCGGGGCCGATGCCTGGGACCGCGACCTCCGCGAACGCGGCTGGATCATGCGGGAGGGAAGCCGCTGGACGCTCTGGTACACCGGGTCCAACCTCGACCTCGATCCGGTCCGCCGCGTCGGGATGGCGACGAGCGGCGACGGGCTCAACTGGACGCGATCGCCGGCGAATCCGCTCGTCGCCGACGCGTGGGTCGAGGACATGTGCGTCGTGAAGCAGCTCGGCCGCTACCTCATGTTCGCCGAGGGGGAGCGCGACGTCGCCCACCTGCTCGAATCGGCCGACCGCGTTCGCTGGGACCGACGCGGCCCGCTCGAAATCCGCCTGGCGTCGGGCGGACCCATCCCCGACGGTCCCCGCGGCACGCCGACCGTCTGGTTCGAGCGGGGAGTCTGGCACCTCTTCTACGAGCGGATGGATCGGGGCGTATGGCTCGCCACCGGCACCGACGGCAGGACGTTCCAGAACGTCCGCGACGAGCCCGTCATCGCCTGCGGCCCGGAGCCCTACGACCTCCACGCCGTCGCCATCGACCAGATCGTGAAGCACCGCGGCCGCTACTACGCCTACTACCACTCGAGCCCCCGCGCGGACTGGGCGACTTGGCAGACCTGCATCGCCGCCAGCGACGATCTCGTGCGGTGGGAGAAGTACGTCGGCAACCCGATCCTTCCCGTCGATCCCACTGCGCCGAAACGGTCGAGCGCGACGCTCGTCCACGACGGCC
>JBBAVU010000071.1:0-1729 GCA_040397565.1 Pirellulales bacterium
AGGGATGCTTGAAGAGCCAGCCCTCGTGGAGATAGAAGCCGCGGTGCTTGAAGCCCTTCGGTGCGTCGGCTGGCGGGTCGGCCGCGAAGCCCGCCGAGGACGAGACACAGATCAGGAGAGCGGTTACCTGGGCAAGCCAACGGCTGCCGGCGGACGGAAAAGAGCGACAGCAAGCCATGCTGAAAATCTCCAGAGCGGGGACGTCATCAGCCTACCGGCCTGCTCGCGCCGCAAGGTGCGGACGAGGCCGCGAAGCCCGCCCGAAAGCGAATTCATAGCCACTAGTGGCACTCCGGGTTCGACTACGAACTCCGCGAGCTGGGTTCAAACGCAACTTCCGGCTCCCGAGCGTCGAGCTGGCTGCCCGGGCCTACCGCTTCTCGCTCTCGAGCGACTGCAGCAGCTTCGAAAGCTCCTTCTGCTTTTCCGCGTTCTCGAGCGCCTTGCGGACGCGGTCGCCGGCGGTCCCGCCGGACGCCGCCGCCGGGGCCGCCTTCGCGACGCTGGTCGCGGCGGATGGCGGAGGCACCTGCTGGACGTCGGTGCGGAACAGTTCGAGACCGCGAGAGGAGGTGTCGATGCCGACGGCATAGCTGCCGAAGGTGAGCACCTTCGTCGCCGTGCCGGACCCATTGCCGCGGTCGAACGAGATCTCGATCGGCATCGATTGGGAGTGCTCCGCCGTACCGCCTGCAGCGACGCTCGCGTGCTTTCCGTTGACGGTGTACTGGAAGACACCCTTGAACTTGGAGTTATCGATCGTGATCTTGGGGGTGACCTTGGACAGGCTCCAGCGACCGTCCTCGATCTTCCAGGCCCAGGTGCCGGCCGTCACCGAGACGCTCCGCCGGTTGCCGTCGCCCTGATCGAACGCCACCGACGTCGACGAGGAGAGCGACTCGGCGGTGCCGGGATCCATCTCGACCTGCCGGCCACCGATCGTGCAGTTGACCGACTGCGCGTTCGTGGATGGGTTGACGATGCGGATGGAAACGTTCGAAGCAAGCGGCTCGGCGTCGCCGACGGGATACTGCATGAGAGGAATCTCGAGCATCTCGGACACGACCGCGACGGGTATTCCCATCGCCTCGGTGCCCTGGAGGATCGGCACGATCGGATCGGGCGCCACGCTCGCCAGGCCGAGCAGTTCGCCGAGCTTCTGGAACTGCCTCATCCGGCCGACGTCGGCGACGAACCCGGAACGAAGCGGATGGCCCGCGGGTAACGCCGATACCATTCCTGCGAGCTTGTCGATCGCGGCCTTCTTGCCTGCGCTGGAGAGCAGTCCGTCCTGGAGATCCTGCACGAGCTTGCTCATGCCGACGTGGACCGGTTCGAGAGCCTTGATGGCGGGATCCGCCACGCCTTCCACATGCTTTTTCCACCACTCCGCGATATCACCGGCCGCCGAGCCGCCGTCGACCACCTTTTGCCAATCGGTCTGCATGTCCGGAGTGCCGCTGGCGGCGATGAATTCGCCGACCTTCTCGGTCATTTTCGCGACGCTTTGCTGCGTCGTAACGGCGAGCAGCGGATCGGCCGCAGAGCCATCGGCGACCGCGAGCGAACCGGCGAGCGACTTCAGCGCGGCGTTCGGTTTCGGTGCCTCCTTGACCACGTTGGGCTTCGGGGTCACGACGGTTTCCGAAGAAACGACGGATTCGACCGGCCTCGAAGAAACGATCGTCTCCCCCGACGAGATCACCCGCTCGACCGGCTGCGACGAGAT
>JBBAVU010000071.1:1829-3489 GCA_040397565.1 Pirellulales bacterium
GAGGAATACGTCGGCTGCGATTCATAGATGTACTGCGGTTGCGGGCGCGACTGATAGTACTGTGGCCGCGAGGGATAATAGTTCGAGTTCGAGGGGTACGAGTTCGACGGGTACGAGTTCGACGGATAGTAGTTGGGACGCCGGGGCGGCTGCATCGCCTGGTTGATCGCAGCGCCAAGGATGAGGCCGCCGAGAATCGCCTCCCCCACCTGCTGGTTGTTGTTCCTGCCACCTCCTCCACCACCTCCTCCACCGCCACCGCCGAACTGACCGAAAACCGGCGACGCCAGCATTCCGAGGAGGGCCGCTCCGACGAGCGTGCCGACCGAGAACCGGCCCGGCGACATTCCACGATGAGTGAGTCGCGTCGCGTAAACGCTCGAGACCTTCAACGCTCTGTTCGCGATTGCTGCAAAGTGGTTCATGAGGACCTTTCGATCGATTGGGGGAGGAGAGATCGAGAGACGGCGCAGAGGTAGAATACCCCCTCGCCGGGTCGGGTGTCCACGAGCCGTGGATCATGTGGCGAGAAAAGTGGTCAGCCAGCCCGCGGCCATCACTTTGGCATCGGCTGCCCCAGGGCTTGCTTTCCAGCCTGGGCCGGGGCCTGCGGACCAGGTTGCACCGAGGCTTCCGTCGACGCCGCGGGCAGCCGGGCTGATTGCCACGCAAGAAACCGCCAGCCGCCCGCCTCCTTCCGCCAGATCGAGAGAAAGGAAAGGGCGAGTTCGTTCCGGCCGGCCGCGTTCTCGACCGTGACGGCAGCCCGGCCGGTCACCATGGCGATGCCGTCGGCCGGGAACGTGAATTCCCGTTCGATCGGGCGGTACGCGAGGTATTTCGTGCGGCCGGATTCGATGAGGTCGAGAAACGACTCCTTCGTGTCGACCGTTCCGTTCGAATGGGCGTAGTGGAGGTCCGCGGAGAGCAGCCCGGCAAGCGTCGCCGGGTCCGCGGCGACCATCGCCGCGATCCTGGCATCATCGGCGGCAGCGACCGCCGCGACCTTCGCGTCGTCGGGTGGGCGGCCGATGGCCACCCCGCCACAGCAAACAGAAGCCGCCATCGCCGCGGCGAGCGGCAGGAACCGCCGGAAACCATGTGTGTGTCGCATGCTCGTCTCCGCCGCCGGTGAAAAACATCGCATCGTGCCCAGGGAAAACAGACGATATGATGGAGCCATGCCTTCTGACAACGTGTCCGGCAGCAATCCTTTCGACCCGTGCCGACAATGGCTCGGCATCTCGGCGCTCGAACTCGACGACCCGAGAAAGCTGCTTGGACTGGACTCGATCGACGACCCGATCCGGATCCTCCAGGCAGCCGAGGCGAGGCTCGCCCGACTTCAGGCCGTGGAGCCGGGCCCGTACGAGGTGGCGCGTCGCGCGCTCGTCGCGCGGATCGAAGAGGCCCGTGACAGACTGCTTACCGCGGCTTCAGCAAGCGGCATGACCGCGACACCGGCCCCGCCAGGAGGTCTCGCGATGCCTCCCTCCCCGACGGCGGCGCAGGAAGAATCGCCCCCTCAGGAGCAGCCGTTCCCGTCCACAGCCGAGCCATCGGCGGACCAGCGGTACGCCAACGGCTCGTATCAATACCCTCACCATCCTTACCCGCAATCGCCTTCCTATCCTCCCGGGTATCCGCCCGGCCCGCCGGC
>JBBAVU010000071.1:3589-7653 GCA_040397565.1 Pirellulales bacterium
TATCAGCAGCCGGTGCAGGGCCCGTTCTACGGGCAGGAATTCGACGGGCCGCGGACCGCCGCCCCCGTCTACCGGCGGTCTTCCGGCAGCGGGCCGTTGCTGCTGCTCGTTGGGGCTCTCTTCACGGTGGTCGTTGCCCTCGGCCTGATGGCCATGCAGCCGCCATCGTCAAACTCCGCTCCAGCGAAGCCGGCCACCGCGAGGCAGGTGGCCAGGAAATCACCGACGTCAGTGAAGTCCGCCTCCCCCAGGCGGCACCCTCTCGCGTCGCGCGACAGGCCGTTCAATCCGGACGAAGACGAGCCGAAGAGCCGGTCGCAGGACCGCGACGACCAACCGCCCGAAGACATGACCAGCGAGTCCGCCGTTCCCGAGGAGTCCGAGCCGGAGCCGCCGAAGCCGGATCAGCCTGAGCCGGAGGCGACCACGCCGAGCGTGCCCGTCACGCCGGAGCCTCCGACGCCGCCCGCCGCGGTGCCGCCGACGAAGGAACCGGTGCCGCCGATGAAAAATCCGGAATCACCGCCTTCCGACGAGCCGGACAGGCTCGCGAGGATCGACGACGCCGTGAAACAGTGCCTCGAGGCGATCTGGCAGCGCGACTACGACGCCGCCGAGCGGGCGATGAAGGAGGTCGAGGGGACCGCGCCCGACACCCGCGAGGCGGACCGGATCGCGGGCTGGCTACAACTCGCGTCGTACGCGAGAGGCTTCGTCGATTACAGGAACCAGGCGATCTCCGCCATGAAGCCCGGCGACGAGTACGACGTCAAGTCGAAGAAGATCGCGGTGGTCGAGGTGACCGACCAGGCGCTCACCGTGAAAGTGTCCGGACAGCTCAAGACCTGGCAGTTCGACGATATCCCGGGGGCCGTGATGCAGGCCGTCGTCGAATCCTGGTTCGATGCAACCCCCGCCAACCAACTCTTCCTCGGCGCCCACCACTTCACGAAACCTGAGCCCGATCTCGAGAAGGCGGAGGCATGCTGGAACAAGGCCGATGCCGGCGGTGCCGACGCCTCGCTCCTCATTCCGCTCCTCACCGATCCGGTCGTGGTCGACTCGCTCGAACCCTGACCGCCCTCGAAACCCTGACGCCGACGGCGCCGCGAGCGGCATCGCCGAAGCCGGGTCAGTCGTAGTGGGCCGCGAGCACCCCGGCGAGCCTCGCCGTCGAGAGCTCGACCGGGTTGCCCCGCATGCTGCCGCCGCCCGAGTTCGCGGCGAGCCATTCGATCCGATCCCGGGCGAGACCGATTTCGACGAGGCTCCGGGGGATACCCGCCTCACGGCAGATCTTCCCGATGCGGCGTACGAAGCGGGCCGCCGCCTCCTCGGCCGACACCCGGCACGACGGATCGACGAGCCGCTCGAGCTCCGCGAAGTCCTCGACGGCGACCGCGAGATTCACCTCCATCGCCACCGGCAGCATCAGCCCGCAGGCGACGCCGTGCGACACACCGCACTCGATGCCGAGCGCCGCGGCGACCCCGTGCGCGAGTCCGAGCCCCGAGTTGGCAAGCGCGATGCCCGAGCAGAGCGCCGCATGGCTCATCGCCGCCCTCGCCCTCGCGACCTCCGATGGAACGTCGGCCTCGCCGGCCCACCGCACCGCCAGCGGCAGCGAGACGATCGCCCGGGGCAGCGCGTCGCGGACGATCGCCCGGGTGAGCGGCCGACGAAACCTGCAGACGTACGATTCGACGAGTTGGGTGATGCAGTCGATCCCGCAGGCCGCCACGACCGATCGCGGGCAGGTGGCCGACAGCAGCGGGTCGACGACCGCGACCCGGGGCACGAGCAGCGGGCTCCGCAGGCTCTTCTTGAACCTCCGCGTCGGGCAGGAGATCACCGCGTTGCGGGTCGCCTCGGCGCCGGTGCCGGCCGTCGTCGGCACGGCGACGACCGGGAGCGGCCCGTTCCGGATCGGCAGGCCCTTGCCGACCCCTTCGAGGTGATCCACCACGAGCGAGTCGAGTCTCGCTTCGGCGGCGGGGGCCGTGGGGCCGATCTCGTGCAAGCCGTTCGTCGCGAGCGCGGCGACCGCCTTCGCCAAGTCGATCGCGGATCCGCCGCCGACCGCCACGACGACGACGCCGTCGAGAGGCCGTCCCGCGATCGCGGCGAGCCCGGCGACGACGTCGGCCACGGTCGGCTCCCCGCCGGCCGACGCGATCCGCTCGACCGGCACTCCTGCCGCGTCGAGCCCGGCGACGACCGTCCTCACGGCGGGGCACTCGTGGCGACGGCCCGTGACCAGCCAGGCCGACTTCCCGAATTGGCGGACAACCTCGGCGATTTCGGCCGCGCGGCCCTCGCCGAACCGGATCGAGGGCGACGCGAACTCGTACGCCGCGATCTCCGCGGGCGTCGCCCGCGGGGCATCGGCTGCATCCGCTGGATCGATCATGCCCGAAGGGTACCATGGCCCCATGATCGACGCCGTCGAGATCCCCTGTGTTTCGGATCCGGTCACGGGCGGCGTCCGCCCCCCCGGATCGAAGAGCCTCACCAATCGTGCGCTCGTCTGCGCGGCGCTCGCGGACGGACCGAGCCGGCTCACCGGGGTGCTCGACAGCCAGGATACCCGCGTCATGGCGGCCGGCCTGGAACGCCTCGGCTGCAGGATCGACGCGGACTGGCCGGGCGGCCGCATCGACGTCGAGGGGCTCGGGGGCCGGATTCCCGCCGCCACCGCCGAGATCGACTGCGCCGCCAGCGGCACGACGATCCGCTTCCTCGCAGCCGTCTGCGGCCTCGGTCACGGCAGCTACCGGCTCGACGGCACGCCCCGCATGCGGAAGCGGCCCATCGGCGACCTCTGCGACGGGCTCGCATCGCTCGGCGTCGAGGCCCGCGCGGAGAGCCCGGGACGCTGCCCGCCGATGGTCGTCGAGTCGCGGGGGATCCGGGGCGGCGACGTCGTCGTGCGAGGCGACACGTCGAGCCAGTTCGCGAGCGGCCTCGCGATGATCGGGCCGTGCTCCCGCGAAGGGATCGATCTCGTGCTCGAGGGCACGATCGTGTCGCTGCCATACCTCGAGATGACCCGCCGCGTGATGGAAGCCTTCGGAGCGGAGGTGAACGTGGACGCATCGCTTCGCCGCTGGCGCATCGCGCCGGGCGGCTACCGCGGTCGCACCTACGCCATCGAGCCCGACGCTTCCGCAGCGAGTTATTTCCTCGCGGCGGCGGCGATCACGGGGGGCAGAGTTCGCGTCGAGGGGCTTTCCAAGGCGAGCCTCCAGGGAGACGTCGACTTCGCGTCGGCACTGGCGCGGATGGGCTGCGACGTCGCGTGGCTCGACGATGCCATCGAGGTCTCCGGCCGCGCGGGTCGCGGCATCGACATCGACATGAACGCCATCAGCGACACGGTGCCCACTCTCGCGGTCGTGGCACTCTTCGCCGACGGGCCTACGACGATCCGCAACGTGGCGCACATCCGCGACAAGGAGACCGATCGGATCGGCGACCTCGCGAGAGAACTCACCGCGATCGGAGCGAAGATCGTCGAGACGGCCGACGGCCTCCAGATCACCCCGTCACCGCTCCACGGGGCGAGACTCGCGACCTACGACGACCATCGCATGGCGATGAGCCTCGCGCTCGCCGGACTGTCCGTGCCGGGCGTCGTGATCGCCGACCCTTCCTGCGTCGGGAAGACGTTCCCGGGCTACTGGAAGGAACTCGCCCGGCTGGCGGGCGTGCGGATCGCAGTCCAGCCCAAATCCGACGGCCCGTCCGCCCTTGAATCTCACGACCCCGCGTGATCGCCCGCGGAGAGCAGGAGACTCGCCCGCTCGAGCAGTTCGTCGACCCGTTCCTCGCGGGCGTTCGACACGCGGCGAGCGTTGCACGGATCGCAGGCCACGAAACCTCCGCCACAGTGCTGGCAGTAGACGGTCTGCCCCAGCAGCGTGACGTTGACGTGGAGACTGCGTCCGCAAACTGGACAGTGCTGATGATAGGTGCAGGCGTTTTTCATGATGCTTTCCTCACCTGGCCGCATGACACGGATGAGATTGAGAAATTGCTCGGAAACGATCACCGTACAACGATCA
>JBBAVU010000071.1:7753-13610 GCA_040397565.1 Pirellulales bacterium
CATGACACGGATGAGATTGAGAAATTGCTCGGAAACGATCACCGTACAACGATCACCGTACAACGATCAACAATCAACGACTCGTTCGGAAAAAAGATCCGCTGCCCCTCGACAGCGGGACAGTCTATGAAGATCGAACGCACCTGGCAACTCCCGTTCGACGGACGCACCCCGTCTTCCTCCGGCTCTCGCCCTCGCCGCCGATTTTTCCGTGGCACGACCGACGTATTTTCACGTCGATCCCCGGACGGATAGACTGAGAGTCGATCGTCGACGGGACATTTCCGCCGAGAGCCGGGGAATTCCAGGGTATACCGCCCATGGTGATCCGACCGTGGTTCACGCCGTTCATCGTGGCATTCTGGTGCCTGACGACCGGATGGCTCGTGATCGCGAAAATCCTGCCCTCTCTGGCACCCGGAAACCCCCCAGGCTACCAGGCGCTTTACACGGCCGGAGGAAAGCCGATTCCCGTCGCCTGGTCGGTGCTCTGGAACGAACAGCCGCTCGGATGGGCCATGAGTCTCGCACGGCCGGTGGACGGCGGCGGCATGACCGTCGAGAGCCGGATGCGGCTCGATCGCATCCCTCTCGACGAGGTCCTGCCGGGATGGACCCGTACCCTCGTGCGGCGGATGGTGGAGGGCGCGTCGTCACCGTCGGACGTCCCGCTCCCCGGGAGCGGCCCCATCGTCCACGCCGGCCCGCTCGGTCTCGAGGCCCGCGGCCTGCTTTCGATCAACGCCTCGGGCGGGCTCGAGGCGTTCAACTCGACGGTCGACCTTCCGAGCGTGGGCGACACCGTGTTTCTCGACGGAACGGTCGAGGACGGCCAGGTGGGAATCACGATTCGCACGAAGGGCCTGCGGTACGAGACGAGCCGCCACCTTCCCACGACGATCACGCTCGGCGATGAACTGTCGCCGCAGGCGATGATGCCCGGGCTCGAGCCCGGGAAGCGATGGACCGTGCCGACCTACAGCCCGCTCCGCATCGGTTCATCGCCCCTCGAGGTGCTCCACGCCCACGTCACCGGCGAGGAGAGCCTCTTCTGGGAGGACCATCTCGTGCGAGTGGTCGTGGTCGAGTACCGGGACGACCCCGCCTCGCACCATCGCCCGCGGTCGCGGCTGTGGGTCGACCGCACGGGACGGGTGCTCCGCCAGGAGTCGCAGTTCCTCGGTTCGACGCTCGCGTTCCTCCGGCGGTCCGACGACGCGGCGGCGTCGCTCGCCCGCAACCTCGAGGAGGAGGCCGCATCGCCATGATCGAGTTCGATCATGCCTGGAGAACCTACGGCGCGAAGACGGCCGTCGCGGACCTCTCGCTTTCCATCCCGCGGGGCGAGCTGTTCGCGCTGCTCGGCCCCAACGGCGCGGGCAAGACGACCACGATCCGCATGCTCGTGGGATTGCTGCGGCCGTCGAGGGGCGCGGTCCGCGTCTGCGGCCGCGACCTCGTTCGACAGACCCGCGAGGCGCATCTCCACATCGGCTACGTGCCCGACGAGCCGTGCCTGTACGACAAGCTGACGGGCCGCGAGTTCCTCTGGTTCATCGCCGATATGTTCGGATTGCCGCGGCACGTTTCGCAGCGGCGGATCGAGAGGGAGATCGAGACCTTCGAGCTCGGCGAGTTCGCCGACGACCTCGCGGAAAGCTATTCGCTTGGCATGAAGCAGCGGCTCGTCTTCGCGGCCGCGCTGCTCCACGATCCCGACGTGCTCGTGCTCGACGAGCCGATGGTCGGCCTCGACCCCCGGAGCGTTCGCATCGTGAAGGACCTGCTCGAGGACCGCACCCGCGAGGGCATGACCGTGTTCATGTCGACCCACACGCTCGCGCTCGCCGAGGAGATGGCCGACCGCGTGGGCATCATGGTCCGCGGCCAGCTCCGCTTCCTCGGAACCGTCGGCGAACTCCGGAAACAGATGTCGCTGGAGTCGACGAGCCTCGAGCAGCTCTACCTCGAACTGACAGCTCCGGGTGCCGCCGGCCCGCGGCGACGACGACAAGAGACCCCGGACTCTCCCCACTGATGCCTCCCGAGCTTCCCATGTCCGGCGGCCGGGCCTCCGTTTCCGGCATCCGTATTCCCGGTGACCCGCCGAGGCTGCTCACCGTCGAGCAGGAGGCGGGGCGTCTGCTCCTCCTGCGGACGCTCTCGGCGTGGTCGACGCTGCGGTCGATGCTCGCCGGCGCGAGGCTTCGGCTCGGGCTGGTGGTCGTGCTCTCACTGCTCTTCTGGGGATCGCTCTACGGGCTGTTCACCGAGGCGTTCACCTTCCTCGAGTCGATGCACGCCGACGTGATCTCGCTCCTGTTCAACGCCTTCTTCTCGTCGCTGATGGTGATGCTCGTCTTCTCGACCGGCATCCTGCTCTACAGCGGGCTCTACGGGTCGGCGGAGGCCAGGCTGCTGCTCACGCTTCCGGTCCGGCCGGAGGCGATCTTCTCCCACAAGTTCCAGGAGGCGGTCTGGTTCTCGAGCTGGGGATTCGTCCTGCTCGGCAGCCCCATGCTCGTGGCCTACGGGCGGGTCCACGGCGGTGCGTGGACGTACTACGCCCTGATGCTGCCGTTCATGATCTCGTTCGTCGTCATCCCGGCGACCCTCGGCGGCATGCTCTGCCTGTTCCTCGTCGGCTGGATCCCGAAGCTGCGGCTGCACGCGCTCTCGATCGGCCTGCTCGCGTCGAGCCTGATCGCGGCCTGGGTGGCCTGGTCGGTCCTCGCCGCCGGCGGCTCCGAACGGCTCAACGCCGCCTGGTTCGAGCAGACCTTCGGGCGGCTGGCGGTCACCGAGCAGAGGGTGCTGCCGAGCTGGTGGCTCTCGAGCGGCCTCATCGAGAGCAGCCGCTCGGGACTCGCCTCGCCCGACGAACGGTCGAGCCTCGCGGAGGCGTGCAAGTTCCTCGCGCTGCTCATCGCCAACGGCCTTCTGCTGCAGATGCTGGCCGGATGGCTCGCGAGGGCCACCTACCGCGTCGGCTACAGCCACCTCGCCTGCGAGGCGACGCCCCGCCGCCAGAAGCGAAGCGGGCGGTTCGACAGCCTTCTTTCCGACGTCGGGTCGCGGGCCAGCCGTCCACTGCGGCTTCTGATCGTGAAGGACCTCCGGCTGTTCCGCCGTGACGTGTCGCAGTGGTCCCAGTTCGTGATCTTCTTCGGACTGCTCGCCCTCTACTTCTTCAACGTCCGCTCCTTCGACTACAACAACACCTACAAGTCGATGATCGGCTTCCTGAACCTGGCGGTCGTCGGGCTGATTTTGTCGACGTTCACCACGCGTTTCGTTTACCCGATGATCAGCCTCGAGGGGCGGCGGTTCTGGATCCTCGGCCTGCTGCCGGTGCACCGCGACCAGATCGTCTGGTCGAAGTTCCTGTTCGCGTTCCTCGGCTCGCTCCTCCCCTGCTGCGGCCTCGTGTGGCTCAGCGACACGATGCTCGGCCTCGGCACGCCGCTCGTGGTGGTGCACGAGATCTGCTGCGTCATGCTCTGCATGGGCCTTTCGGGCATCGCCGTCGGCCTCGGAGCCCGGATGCCCGACCTGCGGGAATCGTCGCCGTCGAAGATCGCGGCGGGTTTCGGGGGCACCTTGAGCCTCGTGATCAGCTCGCTGTTCATCATGACCGTCGTCATCGTCGCGGCCCTGCCAACCCACCTCTACCTCGCGACCCGCTCGCTCGGCCCCGACGCCGCGGCGCGAGGATTGTTCACCTGGCTCGGCAGCCCGGGGGGGATCACCGCTTCCGTCGCCGTGGTGGTCGCCCTCGGCCTCACGGCGACGATCCTGCCGATGTTCCTGGGCCTGCGGGCGTTTCGCCGCATGGAATTGGCCTGAAAGACGGGTTAGCGCCTCCGCGGCAGGACGGTTATCCTCTGGAGAATCGTTCGTCCGGCCAGACTTCCACCCGATGCACCTGCCGATTCCATCCCCGACGATCGCCGCGGCTTCGATGGCCACGGGCCAGTCCCGCCTCGCAGTCGCGGCTGCCCGAATCGGGGCCGTGCAGTACCTCAATACCAGGCCTCTCGTTCACCGGCTCGCCGCCGTCGAGCAGCGGCCGACGTCGCCGCCCCTTTCACTCACTTACGACGTGCCGAGCCGGCTGGCAGATCGGCTGGCGGCGGGTCAACTCGACGTCGCGCTCATCCCGGTGGTCGAGGTGTTTCGCGGCGGCGGATCGATCGTATCCAACGCCTGCATCGCGTGCCGTGGGCCGGTGATGAGCGTGAAAATCTTCTTCCGCACGCGTCCGGATCGGGTTCGGCGGATCGCGCTCGACGAGGGCTCGCGGACGAGTGCCGTGCTCGGACGACTCTTGCTCGCCGAACGTTTTTCCGTGCGGCCTGAAATCGAGCACCTCCCGATCCACGCGTCGCTCGACGACACCGATGCCGACGCGGTGCTGCTCATCGGCGACCGGGCGCTCGGGCCCGTTCGCGGCGGCTTCCAGGTCGTCTGGGATCTCGGCGACGAGTGGTGCCGCTGGACGGGCCTGCCGTTCGTGTTCGCCGCGTGGGCGGCCCGACCGGGCCTCGGCCTCCGAGAGGGAGACCTTCTCGCGATCGCGTCACGGCTCGAGGCGGCCCGGGACAGCGGCGTCTCGAACCTCGCCGCGATCGCGGCAGCCGAGGCGGCCGGCCACGGGCTGACCGTCCCCCAGTGCCTCGGCTATCTGCGGGACAACCTCCACTATCACCTCGGCGAGGGTGAGATGGCGGCGATCCGCCGATTCCGGGAACTCGCCGCGGCCCACGGGCTCGTGCCGGCCGAAGGAAGTTCCCGATGACCGCGACGACGCTCCCAACTCTGGAGATCGCGGCGACGCCATACCCGTCACGGCTGGCTCCCCCGCCGCCGCGTGCCGCGACGGCTTCATCGACGCAGGTGCGGACCATCCTCGACCGCGTGGTCGCCGGCGAGCGGCTCGGCTTCGACGACGCGGTGGCGCTCCTCGAGTCGCGGGATCTCGCGGCGATCGGGCGGGCCGCCGACGCGGTGACGCGGCGGCTCCACCCGGAGCCGTATCGCACCTACAACATCGACCGCAACGTCAACTACACGAACGTCTGCACGGCCGTCTGCGACTTCTGCGCCTTCTACCGCGGCCCGAAGTCGCCCGAGGGCTACGTGCTCGACCGCGGTGTTCTGCTCGAGAAGATCCGCGAGACGGTCGAGATCGGCGGCGACCAGATCCTGCTCCAGGGCGGCCTTCATCCGACGCTGCCGCTCGAGTGGTACGAGGAGATGCTTCGCGAGATCAAGGACCGCTTCCCGCAGGTGAACGTCCACGGCTTCTCCCCCCCGGAGATCCACCACCTCGTGAAGGTCTCGAAGCGACCGCTCGCGGAGGTGCTCGAGCGGCTCGCGCGGGCCGGTCTCGGATCGCTGCCCGGGGGCGGTGGCGAGATCCTCGTCGACCGGGTGCGGAAGGCGATGACCCGGGGCAAGGTGCTCACCGACGACTGGCTCGAGGTGCACCGTGCCTGGCACGCTCTCGGCGGCCGGAGTACCGCGACGATGATGTACGGCCACATCGAGACGCTCGAGGAGCGGGTGGAGCACCTCGAGCGGCTCCGGCAACTGCAGGACGAGACCGGGGGCTTCACGGCGTTCATCTGCTGGTCGTTCCAGCCCGACCACACCGAGATGGATCACATCCCGGCGTCCGGCGGCTTCGAGTACCTGAAGACGCAGGCCGTCGCCCGGCTCTACCTCGACAACTTCGCGAACATCCAGTCGAGTTGGGTCACGCAGGGCCGCGAGATCGGTCAGCTCGCCCTGCTCTTCGGGGCCAACGACATGGGCAGCCTCATGATCGAGGAGAACGTCGTGAGCGCGGCGGGCA
>JBBAVU010000072.1:0-13586 GCA_040397565.1 Pirellulales bacterium
TAGGTCGTGCCGCTGGGCGTGAGCGTACCGGCGTACGCCCGCGTGTCGGGGCCGACGGCGCCGAGGCTCAGGCCGGTGAGGTTGCCCGGCGACGAGAAGTCGAGCGGGTTGGAGTTGGTGCCGCTTGTTGCGATTGCGATCACACCGGTGGACGTCGTTACGACCCGAGCCAGGAAGTCGTTATCGAGGGCAAAACCCGTGGCGAGGGTTCCGGCGGCGTTCACGGTGTAGGGCCGGCCGGCGGTGCCGGAGATGGCGGTCGTTGAGGAGAGTAGGACGACGCCACCGCTCACGGTCGTGAGGCCGGTGTACGTGTTCGTGCCGGAGAGCGTCGTCGTGCCCGTGTTCGTGATCGTGAGGCTGCCGTCGCCTGCGCTGCCGCCATTGACGATCGGACCCGACAAGAGCGTGTTGCCGCTGCCGGCCACCGTGAACGTGCGACTGGTCGTATCGCTCGGGTGCCGGATCGTGGTGGTTCCGGCGAGCATCAGCAACTGGCCGCCGCTGATGGCGTTTGTCAGGGTGCGATCGCCCCCAGTGCCTGTAACGCCGCCGCTGAGCGTGATTGCGCTGGTGCCGTCGAATGTCGCGTTCACTCGCAGTCGGATGGAATTGGCAAGATTGACTGCTGCCGCCGCCTCGATCCGAGGGCTGTTTTGATTGAATATGACCTCTCCGGTGCCAAGGGATGCACTGTTCCCGAGGATGACCGTGCCGTTGCCTTGAAGGAGCGCGCCGCCGGAAAACGTGTTGCTGCCGGAGATGGTCGTGGTGCCCGTGTGGGTGGTCAGAAACGTGAGGGCGTTAGCCGCCCCGACGCCTCCCGCGCCGTTGTAGTTGGCGATCGTGCCGCTGAGCGTGGTGATTCCGGAGCCATCGATGGAGAGCACCCGGCCCCCGGAACTCGAACTGGAAAGATAGATGTTTCCGGAGAACAGGAGGCTGCTGTTCGAGGGCAGAGAGTTCTTTACCGTGGCGGGCCAATTATCGAGGGTCATCGGGCCGGTAAACGTGACGCTGTTGGTGCCTGCGACCGTGAGGTTGGATCCGTTGGCGTTCATCACGAGCGTGTTGTCGATCGAGTTGGGGCCCGTGAAGTCTGCGAGGGCTTCGAGCACGGGGTTCACCCAAAAAGCGGTCGTGCCGGTTCCGAGGGCTTGGCGGTGGCCAAGCCGGTAGGTTGCCCTCGTCAGACTCACTGTTCCTGCGAGACCTTGGGCCGCTTTCTGGATCGTCAGTGTCCCGGTGTTATCAACGCCGGTGAATGAGAATCCACTCGCCCCGGAACCGGCAAGCGTGTCGATCACGACTTCCGAGCCTTGAAAGTTAAATACGGGCGCGGTGGCACCCGTCGAGACGGTGCCGCCGAACGTCAGGTGGCCGCTGGTCGACGACACGTTGAGGCCGCTATTCCCTACGAGTTGGACATTGTTCCCGAGCGTTAGGCTACCCCCTGAAACATTGACGAGGTCTTGAGCCCAAGAGGCAGGTTGCACCAGATCCCCTGTGCCGAACGCGTAGGGATTCGAAATCTCGATCCTGCCGCCGGTTGCATTTCCATACCGCGTTCCGCCCGTGTACGAGTTGCTCGACGTAAGACGGAGGGTCATCGTGGTGCCGGCCGATCGAACCACCGATAGCCCGCCGCTGCCGCTGACCTGGCCGCTGAGCACGACGGTGGTGTTCGATCCCGTGACGGTGCGGGTGCCGGACGCCAGTGCGAGGTCGAGGGCGATCGTCTGCACGGTGTTCGTCGATGAATTCACGATCGACCCCGAGAGCGTGATCGCACTGCCGGAGAGCGCGAACGGTGACGCGCCGGAGGCGAACGTGATGCTGCTGGCGGTGAACGACGAGAACGTGTTCGTGTTCGACGTGCCGACCGAGCCAGCGAACGTGAGGGCCGACGTGCCGCCGGAAACCGGCGCCGTGCCGAGCCAGTTGGCCGACGACCAGTTGAAGTCGGGGTTCGCGCCGCCGTTCCAGGTTGCCTGGGCGAATGCGACGTCGGCCGCGGGGAGCAGCATCGACGCGGCGAGGCAGGCCGCGGCGGCTTGCCGCCACGCGGCCGCGCGAGAAGACATAGCCGGGCGGACGCGGAACGACTTCACCGCAAGGATCGTTTCTCTGCGATGAACGCCCATGTGTATCACCCCGCCGGATGCCCGTGCGAGGGCATCAGTTCCGTGCACCGGAATCGAATCTACGAGCCCGCCCCATGAGCGTGCAATCAAGGAGGCCGCCAACCATAAAGAAAAGGCGTTAACTCACCAAAACCTGTCGTTTTCACACCAAAACAACCCGGGAGCGGCCGCGGGCAACCTCATCCAGCGGGATAAACTTCAGCGTGCTCGGCGGGTGCGTCGATGGCGTTTCTGAGCTGGCTGGTGAGCGACATGAGAGCGATCTGCGTCGGTTGTATCGCGGGCATTTTCATCGCGGGGACGGTTCCGGCGGACGCCGCCGGCCGGCTCAGCTACAACCGCGACATCCGGCCGATCCTGTCGGAAAACTGCTTCGGCTGCCACGGGCCCGACGACCACGACCGCAAGGCGGGGCTGCGGCTCGACGCCCCGCAGCCCGACGGGGCCGCCACCGACTCGGGCCTCGCCGCGATCGTCCCGGGCAAGCCGGCCGAGAGTGAACTCGTCGCGCGGATCCTCGCCGACGATCCCGACGTCGTCATGCCGCCGCCCGAGTCGCACAAGACGCTCAAGGCCGACCAGAGGGAGAAGCTCGCGCGGTGGATCGCCGAGGGCGCGGCTTACGAGCCCCACTGGGCGTATCTCGCACCGGTGCGGCCCGAGCTGCCGGCGGTGACCGACACCGACTGGCCGCGAAACCCGATCGACCGGTTCGTGCTCGCCCGGCTTGAGAAGGCGGGACTCGCGCCGTCGGCCGAGGCCGATCGCTCCACGCTCCTGCGTCGGCTTTCTCTGGACCTCACCGGACTTCCCCCGACGCGGGCTGAGGCCGAGGCCTTTCTCGCCGACCCGCCGCCCGACGCCTACGACCGGCTCGTCGACCGCCTCCTCGCTTCGTCCCACTACGGCGAACGGATGGCCGCCGACTGGCTCGACGCCGCCCGCTACGCCGACACGAACGGCTACCAGGTGGACCGCGACCGCGAGAACTGGCCCTGGCGGGACTGGGTGATCGCGGCCTTCAACGACAACATGCCGTTCGACCGCTTTACGGTGGAGCAGCTCGCCGGCGACCTCCTGCCGAATCCCTCGCGGGAGCAGCGGATCGCCACCGGCTTCCACCGCAACCACATGCTCAACGAGGAAGGCGGCATCATCCCCGAGGAGTTCCTCGCCGAATACGCCGCCGACCGCGTGGAGACGACGGCCACGGTCTGGCTCGGCCAGACGTTCAACTGCTGCCGCTGCCACAACCACAAGTTCGACCCGCTCACGCAGGCCGAGTACTACTCCCTCAAGGCGTTCTTCCACAACGTGAACGAGCGGGGTGTGGGGGATCGCGACGCGCATGTCCGCTTGAGCGCCCCGCCATTTCTGCGGCTGGCGACGGCCGAGCAGGAACGGACGATCGCCGAACTGAAGGCACAGGTCGATGCCGCACGGCAGGCCCTAGACGAAAGCACGAAGGAAGCGAAGGAATCCGCCGAGAGCAAGGCCGCACGCGACGAGCTCGAAAACCGCCGCCGGGCGGTGGCCGATTTCGAGGCCTCGATCCCCACGGCGCTCGTCATGGAGGAGCTGCCCCAGCCCCGCAAGACCTTCGTGCTCATGCGAGGCAACTACATGACTCCCGGCGACGAGGTGACCGCGGCCACGCCCGCGATCCTGCCGGCGATGGCCGACGAGCTGCCGAGGAACCGGCTTGGACTCGCTCGCTGGCTCGTGGCCCCGGACAACCCGCTCACGGCGCGGGTCACGGTAAACCGGATCTGGCAATCGCTCTTCGGCACGGGCCTCGTGGCCACGCCCGAGGACTTCGGCTCGCAGGGTTCGCAGCCGACCCACCCGGAACTGCTCGACTGGCTGGCCGTCGAGTTTCGCGAGAGCGGCTGGGACGTGAAGCGGCTCGTTCGGTTGATCGTCTCGAGCGCGACCTACCGGCAGCGGTCGGCGATCCCGCCGGGGCTCGAGGAGCGCGACCCCCAGAACCGGCTGCTCGCCCGCGGCCCGCGGTTTCGCCTTCAGGCGGAGTTCGTCCGCGACCAGGCGCTCGCCGCATCGGGCCTGCTCGTGCCGACGGTCGGCGGGCCGTCGGTGCGGCCCTACCACCCGCCGGGACTCTACGAGCAAGTCGTCGCGGAGACGAAGGATCTGCGGAACAGCTACGTGCAGGGCACCGGGCCCGACCTCCTCCGCCGCACGCTCTACACCTACTGGAAGCGGTCGGTGCCGCATCCGGCGCTCCTGGCCTTCGACATGCCCTTCCGCGAGACCTGCACCGTGAAGCGGCCGCGGACCAACACGCCGATGCAGGCGCTGGCGCTGATGAACGACCCCACGTTCGTCGAGGCCTCGAAGTTCCTCGCCGCGCGGATGATCCGCGAGGGGGGCGGCGACACGGCCTCCCGAATCGCCCACGGCTTCTGGCTCGTGCTCGCCCGGCCTCCGCAGCCGCGCGAGGCCGATGTGCTCGCCAAGCATGTCGAGCGGTTTCGGGCCGAATACTCCGCGGCACCCGGCGACGCGGCCGCCCTGCTCGACGTCGGCGACGCGCCGTTCACCGCAGCCGAGGACGACGGCGACCTCGCCGCCTACACGCTCGTGGCCGGCATGATCCTCTGCCGCGACGAAGCGCTGATGAGGAACTGACCCGCCCGGGAGGTGCCATGATGCTCCACGACCCGCTCCAAATCGCGATCGCCCGCCGCCAGTTTCTCGGCGCGTCGTGTGCGGGCGTCGGCACGGCCGCCCTCGCCGCGCTGCTCGGGCCGACCGCAGCTGCCGCGGCAACGGCGTCCGGCGGCCTGCCGGGGTTTCCGAACTTCGCTCCCAAGGCCCGCCGCGTGATCTGGCTCACGCAGGCCGGCGGCCCGTCGCAAATGGATCTCTTTGACCACAAGCCAAACCTCCGCGACCAGTTCGACAAGGATCTGCCCGACTCCGTCCGGCAGGGGCAGCGGCTCACCGGCATGACCAGCGGCCAGTCGCGGTTTCCGGTGGCCCCGTCGATCTTCGCGTTTCGGCGGCACGGGCAGAGTGGCATCTGGATGAGCGAGCTATTGCCGCACACGGCGAAGGTGGCCGACTCGCTTTGCGTGATCACCTCGCTGCACACCGAGGCGATCAATCACGACCCGGCGATGACGATGCTTCAGACCGGCCACCAGATCGCGGGGCGGCCGTCGCTCGGCGCGTGGGTGTCGTACGGGCTCGGCCAAGAAAACGCGAACCTCCCGACCTTCGTCGTCATGGTTTCGCGGCCCACGGGGCCCACGAACGCCCAGCCGCTCCACGAGCGGATGTGGGGGGCGGGGTTCCTGCCGACCCGGCACCAGGGGGTGCGGTTCAGCCCGGGCCGCGACCCCGTGCTGTATCTCTCCGACCCGCCGGGCGTGAGCCGCGGCCGCCGGAGGGAGTTTCTCGACGGGCTCGCCGCGCTCAACCGCCTGACGCTCGACGAGTTTCGCGATCCCGAGACGGCGGCCCGGATCGACCAGTTCGAGATGGCCTTCCGGATGCAGGCGGCGGTGCCGGAACTGGCCGACCTCGCAACGGAGCCAGAGCACGTGTTCGAGAAGTATGGCCCGGAGTCGCGGAAGCCGGGCAGCTATGCCGCCAACTGCATCCTCGCCCGCCGGCTCGTCGAGCGGGGCGTGCGGTTCGTGCAGCTCTACCACCGCGGCTGGGACCAGCACGACAAGTGCCCGGCAGGGCTGCGGACGCAGTGCTACGACACCGACCAGCCGTCGGCCGCGCTCGTGAGCGACCTTGCGGAGCGCGGCCTGCTCGACGACACGCTCGTCGTCTGGGGAGGCGAGTTCGGCCGGACGATCTACTCCCAGGGGACCCTCACGGCCACCAACTACGGCCGCGACCACCACCCGCGGTGTTCGACCGTGTGGCTGGCCGGGGGAGGCGTGAAGCCGGGCACGACCTACGGCGAGACCGACGACTACTCCTACAACGTGGTGAAGGACCCGGTGCACATCCACGACCTGAATGCCACGACGCTCCACCTGCTCGGCGTCGACCACACGAAGCTCACCTACCGCTTCGCCGGCCGCGACTACCGGCTCACCGACGTGCACGGCACCGTCGTCAAGGACGTGCTGGCGTAGCCGGGGCCTCGGCCGCACCGGCGGGCGGGCTGAGGTCGATCGATCCGCCGACTCGTGCGGCGAGCGAGCACAATTCCGACAACACGGCCGCGTGCCGCGGGGATGCGTTCACGATGGTCAGCGGCCGCGGCACGACGAGGGCCCCGAGCTGGGGCGTGTCGAATCGCTCGAGAAGGCCGAAGCAAAACGCCTCCGGCGCCGCGGTGACCGGGTCATTGCGTTCGATCACCTCCCTCAGGCTGGCCCGGCCGTCCACGAGCGTCAGCCCGCCGATCGCATCCGGCTCCGCGGCCGCGGCGGCCAGCGCGATCAGGCTCGTGCGCCAGCCGTGGGCCTCCACCGTCGGGGCCGCACGCCGCTCCCGCCGCATCCAGCCGGCCACGGCGGCCACCTGCGCGGCCTGGATGCCGAGAGCCCGGCGGCCGGTCGTGGCGACGATCAATGCCTGGAGATAGTCGTGGGAAGGGAACTTGGCCTGGCCGAAATAGAACGGATCGACCGCGAGCACGCGCTGGCCTCGAGCGAGCAACTCCACGACCCGCCCGGCCAGGTCCGCCATGCCGGTATCCGCCAGCAGCAGCGACTCGCGCATCGCCGCAGCGGGCGCGAACTCGACCGCTGGGACCGTCCAGGTGTCGTCGAGCGTGATCCGCAGCGGGGTGATGTCGACACCGTCGACGCTCCGGGTGGCGAGTCGTTCGGCCCGGAGGTTTTCGTAGACCGGCCAGCGGAGGATCTGCCGGAGTGCTTCGCGGCGGCCGGCCTGCCAGTCCTCGAGCGGCTCATCGCCGGTCGGGAGTCGCCCCTCGCGTGGTAGCGACTGGGCCAGCGCGGCCGCCAGTCCGTTGAGCGACGCGTTGTCCTCCGGCAGCGGCACCTCCAGCCGTTCCGCGGTTTGAACTTCCGCGTCGCTCGAGATTTCGTCGCGGACGTAGGCCGGCGCCTCCGGGAAGAAGTGGTCGCCGATCATGCGGTAGAGCGCCTGGCGATTGTCGAGGCCGAAATTGTGGTCGCCGGGGTCCGCGTTGAGATGCGTCCGCAGTCGATCGGGTCGGCCGAAGAGCGCGAAGATCGGCCGGGCGGCCTCCATGAGGGGCGGCAGGGCATACCCGGCTTCGAAGCAGCAGTTGTCCTTCGTGTTGTACGTGAGCAGGGTCGCCCGCGGCGCCATCATCGCCGTGTAGTGGGCGTAGTCGGCGACCGTCGCCAGATCGGTCGGCGTCTGCTCGGAGTCGCCGAGGTCCTTGAGGTGACGGTTGCGGGTCAGGAAGCTCGAGTAGCCGGCCACCGGATTGGCGAGCGTGACGCGGGTGTCGAGGGCGCCGATCGTGATCGTCTGCCAGCCGCCCCCGCTGAGCCCCGACACCGCGACCCGCGCGGGGTCGGCGTGGGGATGATTGAGCATCACGTCGATGCCCCGCTTCAGCAACAGGTAGAAGGGTGCCAGGCCGCTGGTGCCGCAGAGATCGATCTGGTTCATGGCCGCGTGGGTGTTGGCCGGGCAGCGGAGCTGCCCCATCCCGAGCCATTCGACGCTCAGCACGAGCATGCCTCGCTTGGCCAGGTTGATGCAGAGGATCTGCTTGTAGTCGGCCGCCATGCCCTTGGGGTCGTGCCCGTGGACGTTGAGCACCGCCGGCCACGGGGCGCGAGCCTGCTGGCCCGCCTCGGCGGCCTCCAGACCGACGGGCTCGTACAACACCGCGGGGATCCACAGTCCGGGGATGGCTTCATACCGCAGCTTGCGGATCCGGTATCCCGGCAGCCCCTCGATCACGTCGAGCCACTCCGCGCCGAGTTTCGCCTCGGCCCAGCGACGGGCCTCGCCCCGGAGAACGACCTCTTCCAAGACCCGGCGGCGCAGGCGATCCGCCTCGGCCTGCCACGCCGACGCCGAGTCGTAGGCGCCAGATAGTGTCGGGATGCCGCGCTCGACGAAGGCCCGCGTCTCCAGGAGGGTGACATCCGGGGCGATGATCGGCCCCCGCATGGCCTCCTCGATCGCTGCGAGCCGCTCCGGAGGCCCCGCGTTCGCGCGTCCTGCGGATCCTGTGGCGACGGCCGCGAGGACACAGGCCGCGACGGTCGGCAGCGAAGCAAGCGGGTGGAACTTCATCGGAGAGGGCTCCCGGTGCAGAGGTCGTCGTCCGGTATTTTACCGCGGATCCTTCGGGGGGATCGCCCTGGATGCCGCCCGGTCGCTCGGGTGATCCGAGGGTATCCTGGGGGGAGCATGGGAGGTCGCCACCGGTGGCGACGAGCGACGTGAAGAAGGCAGGCACTCGAACGCGGTCGAAGAAGCCGGCGGCTGTCCGTCCGCGGGACTGGAAGGCCGAGCAGCGGGAGTTTCTCGAGAGCCTCGATCCAGAGAGCCACTTCCATCGCGCCTTCGACGGCTTCGACGACATCTACTTCTTCGCCAAGAACCTCGCCGGCGAAACGCTCTTCTTCAGCCGGGGCATCCTCCACCACCACGGCCTCGAACACCCTGAGCAGATGCTCGGGCGGACCGACGACGACCTGACGCCGGGCCCGCTCGCGGACCACTACCGGGCCGACGACCAGCACGTGATCCGCACCGCCCAGCCGCTCATCGGCCGGCTGGAGCTCTGGTTCGACGACGTCGGCCTGCCCGACTGGTTCATCGTGAACAAGTTTCCGCTCTTCGACCGGAAGCACCGGGTGATCGGCGTGATGGGCACGCTGCGGGCCTCGCACGGCACGCTCCCGCCGCAGGCGGGAGGATCGTGGCTCGTGCCGGCGATGAACCTGCTGCGTGAGAGCCCGACGACGTTTCCACGGCTCGAGAACCTCGCCGTCGCCTGCGGCATGTCGGTGCGGCACCTGCAACGGTCGTTTCACGATGTCTGCGGGATGAGTCCACGAACCTACTGGATGAAGTGCCGCATCCGCAGGGCGTGCCAGCTCCTGCGGGCCGACGGTGAAACGATCGCCACGGTGGCCCAGTCGCTCGGCTTCTGCGACCAGAGCAACTTCACCCACCACTTCCACGAGCACACCGGCCGCACCCCGCGAGACTTCCTCCGCGGCTCTGGCTGACGGCCAGCAGCGCCGCGGACGCCGGGAGTGCACTTAATCGACGACCAGGAAATCGCCCTCGTCGACCGGGAGCGTCACCTGCGGGCCGTCGGGGGAGCGCGTGACCGCCAGCGGACCGCGTCGGGTGCTCGTGACCCGCTGCGCCCCGGGGAGCCCGGCGAGCGTGACCGTGACGGGGCCGCCGTCCGGAAAGCGGAAGGAGACGAGCGTGACGACCGCACCGCGCGGCCCTTCCTGGAGCGTGGCCTCGACGAGCGGGTCGGACGTCGTCACGTGCCGACGCACGCCGGCAGACTCGGCCGGCTCGACGATGAGCCGCCGTACCTCGGCCGGATAGTCGAGCGTCATGCCCCGCTTGCGACCGCCGATCCCGGGCTGGAGGTAGGCGATACCGGGCAAGGCCCCAATCAATACCGCTCGCCCGCGGCCGACCTTGCGATCGATGGCCGCTGCGCTACCGTCGCCGAAGCGGGCCACGACGGGCACGTCGGCGGCGGGCTCGAGCCGCTCGAGGCCGCAGTAGACGGGGAGCGCGAGGCCGCCGTGCGCGGCGTCGAAGGTGAGCACGTCGCGGGGCTTCGCGGTCGGCAGATCGACGGCGGGCTTGAGCGACCGCTTGAACCGGTCGCGCTGCCGGCCGGTGATGCCGTAGACCGCCCGCAAGGCCGGCTCGTCCCGGCGGTATTCGTCGAGCACCCCGCCGCCGCCGATGCCCACGAGCGTGCCGCCGGCCTGCACCCAGGCGGCGAGCGGCCCGGCCGCCGCGGCGAGCAGCTCGTCGCCCACGACGTAGAGCACCTTGAAGCGGTCGGGCACGCCCTTCGCGAGATCCTCGTCGGTGATCACGTCCACCGGCAGGTGGGCATGCCGCAGGGCGAGCCAGATCGCCTTCCGCTCGTGGCTGTCGACGTTGAGCGTGGCGTGGTAGAGCTTCTCCACCGGCGGGTCCTTCGCGAGCAGCTCGTCGTTGTTCCAGACGTCGTTGGCGACCGAGAGCACGATTCCCGCCTCCGCGGGCCGCATCCGCGCGGCCGCGAGCCGCTCGTCGATCGAGCCGACCTCCGTGAGGATCCGGTGGATCGCCCGGTACTTGGCCTCGCTCTCCAGGAAGTCGATGAAGTCGCAGGTGCCGAAGACCTGGTTGTAGATGTTGAAGTGGTCGATGACCTTCGCCTGGTGGCCGAGGGCGAAGTAGTTCATCCGCAGGAGGTGGCTGCCGATGGCGGAGCCCTCGTGGTAGTTGGCGTCGGGGATCGTGTAGAAGCAGTACGGCCCGGCGTGGTAGTCGGCCGCACGGCGCAGCGCGTCGACGAGCAGGCCGTAGGACTGGGGCGAGGCCTCGGGCACCTGCCACCACCAGTCCTCCGACCAGGGCATCGTCATGCCGCCGTCGCGGAAGACGTCGATCCACTTGCGGACGTCGGGCCAGACGGAGAGGTG
Organism: Pirellulales bacterium; assembly: GCA_040397565.1. Taxonomy (GTDB): domain Bacteria; phylum Planctomycetota; class Planctomycetia; order Pirellulales; family UBA1268; genus UBA4655. The sequence goes on from JBBAVU010000072.1 coordinate 10,763, forward strand.
CGGGCTGAAGTTGGCCCCCGTCTGCACGTGCGGCGGAAATTCCTTCCGCACCGCCGCCGTGCGGGCGGCGAGTTCGCGGGTCCAGAGCCGGTAGCGGAAGGTGGCCGCCTCGAAGAAGAGCTTCGGCTTCTCGGGAGGCAGCGGCCCCCCGAGCCGCACGAACTGCCAGCGGTCTGCCGCGGGCACCGCCCGCGCCGCGGCCTCGTCGGCCGGCCGCACGAAGTCGAGCGGATCGAGCCCGCGGCCGCGGAGGTCGGCCACGAACGCGGCGTCCTGTTCCGCGGGGGAGCTTTTGAGCAAGATGTCGATCTCGTCGCCGAAGCTCACGATCTTCGCCCACTCCCGGATCCCCGCCGCTTCGAGTTCGCTGCGTTTCTTGTCGACATCCCAGGCGTGGAAGACGAGCGCGGGCACGGGCTCGCGGCCGAGCGCCCGGATGGCCTCGATGTCGTCGCGCGATTTGGCGAATGCCGTGAGGTTGTCGTAGCCGAGGGCCATGAGAATCTCGGTGTTGAGCCGCTGGAGTTCCGTCGGCTCGCGAAAGGCCACCTGCCACTGGTGGGCGATGAAGTGGATGCCACGGGACGGCGTCGGCGGCGGGCCGCAGGCCTTCACCCACTCGAGCTGCTGCTTTGCCGCCTCCTCGGCGGTCCAGATCTTTTGGCCGGCCTCCGGCTTGACCGGCACGAGCAGGGCCAGCGTGGGCAGAGGCTCGCCGCCGAGCCAGGTCGAGGCGCCGAGCTTCGTGGGCCGCGGCTCGTTCACGTCGAGTCGCCGTTGAACCTCCTTGCCAGAGCCCGTGGCGAATTCGGCGACCAGCCGCAGGCCGTCGGCCGCGGGGGCGGAGCGGACGCCGAGCAGAACCGGCGACAGATACGGCGTGGACGCACGGAACCGCGGGGCTCGGCTCATGAAGGGGCTGATGTCGAGCCAGTCGGAGGTTTCGCCGGGGGCGAGCCACTGCGACTCCGGCGGCGGAGCATCGCCGCCGCGGGCGGGCGGCTTCTTCTTGGTAGCCGTCGCCGCGGGCTCGGGCTCGGGCCGCGGCGGGCCCGCGAGATACACGAGGTCTCCCTTCCAGGGGGGCTGGTTCGGATTGAAGTAGGCCCGCACGCAGATCGCCCGGCCCGAGTCGGCGGGGTTCTGCACCCGCAGAAACCACGTGCCCGCCGGCAGGCGTTCGTAGGCGGCCGCGGATATCGAGAACGTGGCGACGAGGAGCGTTACAGTGACGAGGACAAAACGACGCATCGACGATCACTCCTGTGTTGCGGGCGACTCGAGGTTGTCGCGGACCGTGACGTTCGTGCAGCCGGCGGGATCGGGGATGTCGCGGACCGGCCCCGCGAAGACGTTGTCGCAGACGAGGATCGTGTCGCCGCCGGGGGCGAAGGTGAGCGCGTGGGCGGCGTGGGAACCGCTCGTGAACACGTTGCCGCGGATGATCACGTTGCCATAGCGGCCGCCCGGCTCGTGGGTCGTGAAGTACATCTCCGCGTGCCGCTCGTAGCCGTCCATCTCGAACGACCGCCGTCCGCGGCGGGGGTCGGGCTCGCACTTGGTCGTGTTGTTCACGAACACGTTGTCGGCGATGACGAGGTTTTGGGGCTGGTTGATCCAGGAACCGCGGCCCCCGCCGCGGAACGTGTTGCCCACGATCGTCACGTCGGTGCACGACTTCTCCACGCTGATCACCCGCGAGCCGTTCGTGCCGTCGACCGTGTTGCCCGTGATCGTGGCATTGCGGCAGAACTCGGCCAGGAAAAAGGCCCCCATCCGCGAGCCCGTGATCTGGTTGTCGCAGAAGAGGATGTCGCGGCATTTCTGGATGTGCATCGTGTCGCCAAGGGCGCTCAAGCGACAGCCGCGGACGATCACGTGCTCGCAGCCGACGAGATCGATCGCCCCCTTGCCCGGCCCGCTGTTGGTCGGCTGGTAGAGCGCGAGGTGCGCCTGGAAGAGGTCGGCCACGAGCTTGGCGGCAGGACCGGCCGCGCCCTCGAACCGGATCGGCTTCCCTCCCGGCTCGGCCGCGATCCGCAGAAAACCCTTGCCGCTCTCGACCACGAAGTACCGCCGGCCGCGGACGATGTTCTTTGGCAGCGTGTCGCCAAAAAAACAAATGGCCCCGCGGGAGCCTCCCTCCGGCGGCGAGAGCGGCAGTTGGGGCTTGTTCGCGAACTGCAGGCGGTCGTCGCCATCATCCATGCGGACCGGGCCGCGGACGAGATCGTTCCGGAAATACTTCGCGGCCATCGCCCGCTCGGCCTCCGTGAAATCCTCCGGCCAGACAACGATCTGCCAGAGATAGCCGTAGTCCCACATGAATTTTCCACTTCGCTCGAGCGTGCAGTCGGCGACGGTCACGTTCGTGGCGTGGCGATCCACCTCGCGGTCGCTGCCCGGCGTCTCGGCCCCGAGGACCGTGATCACCGCCCCCGCGACGTCGGCAGAGGTGATGTCGCGGAACGTGAGGTTCGCGGTGTCGCCGTCGGCCGTGGTCGTGACCACGATCGGCCGCGTGTTGGCATGCGGCGGCCAGGGGTTCGCCTCGCCGCGGTCGGGGTCGAAGACGCGGCCAGCGAAGTGGCCGCCGGTCCAGGAGACGTCGCGAAGGTTCCTGCCGGTGAACATCGTCCGCCGCGACCGCTCCCCGAGGTCGTCGGGAAAGTGGAACCGCGCGCCGCGGGCGACCACGTGCGTGTGCGACTCGAGCTCGATCGGCTCGATGCCATCGAGCGTGTAGTCGCCCGGTGGAATCACGATCGTGCGGCCCGCCGGCCCGTCGGCCGCAAAGAGGGCAGCGATCGTCTCGCGGTCGTCG
>JBBAVU010000073.1:0-13528 GCA_040397565.1 Pirellulales bacterium
CCCCGTGAAGCTCCTGGGCATGCACCGCGCCGTGAACATCACGCTCGGCCTGCCGATCGTGCGGACGAGCGTCGCCCACGGCACGGCCTACGACATCGCCGGCACGGGCACCGCCGACGCGTCGAGCATGATCTCGGCGATCCGGGCCGCCGTGCGGCTGTGTGGCACGGTCACGGACGGAGTGGATTCACGCTCCCGAGAAAGCTCTCGGTGACGTCGCTGTATCCCTCGGCGGCAGGCTTGTAGACGAAGGCGGTTGCGTCGATCGGCTCGTCGAGCTGGACGTCGTAGAGCTCGAGCACGGCGATCTGCTCGGGTTCCCGGTTCGCCGCGGGCCGCGGTCCCCGCACGGCGAACCATTCGATGCGAAACGGAAAGAGCTCCCGCTTTCCGATCGACAGGACGACCCTCCAGGGCATGTTCTCGGGCAACAGCCCGGCTGGAACCTCGCCATCCACCGCCTTGCCCGCGAGCTCCGGCACGAGCCCGACCAACCGGTCGGCGTGCCAGCGGCCCTCGATCCGCCAGACGGGCATCCCGTCGAGGTCCGTGCCCTCCACCGACGGGAACCGGAACGATTCGCGGATCAGCGCGAGCGTCCGCTGCACTCCGCCGAGGTGCGGCGTGATCGCGTCGGCCTGCGCGAGCGGGGGCGTCGCGGATTCCAGCTTCGCCCGCACCCTCCGCGTGTCGACGCGGTTGAGCGAGGCGGGGAGGTCGGCGTGTTTCTGGTAGCTCCATAAGGCGAGGCCGTCGCAGACCTCGAGCATCGTGTACGAGTCCGCGTTCGTGACCAGCGACGACTCGAATCGGAACCGCTGGTCCTCGCCGACGCCCTGTTGGACGTACTGCCCCGCTCCCACCATCTCCTTCTCTCCGACGCGGGCGATCTGCCGCATCCTCGCCGAGATCGACGCTTGTCTGGCGAGGCCCGCGAGGCAGGCGGAAACGATCCGCTCGGCGCGGCCGGCATCCTCGGCGGACGATGCGGCTGCCCCGCGGTAGACGCTCGCCGCGGCGGGGGCGGGTTCGTCGCCGGCGGCGCTCGCGACGAGGAGGCCGCAGACGAGGATCGAGAGGAGTCTCGGAAAGGCGGGCAACGTGGGCTTCCTTGACGGGCGGGGCGTCCCTGCGGATCGGGCAGACCCTGCGGGTTTTTCCAAAGAAACGGGGTGTCGCGTACCGATCACTTTTCGCATCGGACGGTATCGACCGACCGAAGGCGTGGCGCATGGAGCCACGTCGAACGACCGCAGTGTACGGGCTTCGGGTCCGCGGGCGAACGCCAGTGGACAATCCCGGGAGGTGATCCGCATGAGCGTTTCTCGCTGGAAAATGATGGCTGGGCTGTCGCTGGCCGTGTCGGTGACGGGGTGCCACATCCCGGCCAACTCGCCCCTCTCGGGCCTTGCGCAGATTCGCCCGGTCGCCCCGCCTCACACGAACGTGCTGCCGCCCGCCGCCATGCTCCACCACCCCGGCCCCGGCGTGGAGGGGCCCGGACCAGGCGTCATCATGCCCGCTTCGTACGAGGCTGCGATCGCGGACGCCACCGGCGGAGCCGCCGGTGAATTCGGGATGGGGGGGGCCGATGGAGGCGGTGGCCTGCCCGACGTTCCGTCGTCGCAGATCGCCTTCGTGGGGCCCGAGGGAATGCAGGTCCGTTGGGACGTCTCCCAGCCGGGTGGCTTCGACGCGGAGCCGATCGTCAGTCCCGGACGCTACGACTTTCCGCAGGGAGCGATCTATCGGCTCAAGCTGACCGACATCCCGGGGCACGAGGGACTCGAACTCTACCCGACGCTCGAGGTGGGGCCGGCGCTGCCGCGGACCGACGCGTATCTCGCGCACAACGCGATTCCCTTCAATCTCAATCGTGAGGATTTCGACCAGGTCGTCGCGGGCAACTTCGTGACGAAGGTGATCTACCTGCCCGACCCCGAATACCAGGAGTTGGCGGTGGCGGGGGTCGAGGAACTCGTGAGCACGCGGCTCGATCCGGGCTGCGACCCCGTCGTCGAGGCGGATCGGCGCGGGTCGATCCTCGCGATCATCCGCGTCGGCAACAAGGATCTCCAGGCGCCGGGCGCGGCAGGGTCGGGACTTGCCGCGGGCGGCGGCGGGGCCTCTCCGCCGGTCGGCGTCGCCGCGCCGCTGGGAATGCCCGCCTGCGGTGATCCGTCGCAGCTGCCGCCCGCATTCATGGCCGGCGTCACCGCGCCGCACTACGGCATGCCGATCACGGGGACGCCGATCGGCCTTCCCGGTCCGGCCCACATCCCGCTCGGCGTGCCGGCCGGGCTGCAGAAGCACACGATCACCAACCACACGAAGATGCACATCCCGCCGCCGAGCCGATCGGTCGGGCTTCACGTCCAGCAGCATCCGGGGCTGAGCTATCCGAAGCCGGCGAGGCATGCCTACGTGTCGGAGCGGGCCGACGTGCCGAAGCTGAAATTCAAGCAGCCGCACGACGACCAGCGTCGCTGGGTCGACAACGGCGGCCCGGATTCCGGCGGGCTCGAGGAATCGTTCGAGGGCGCCGGCGGCCACTGCCTCGACGACTGTCCTCCGTGAATCGCCCGAGGATCGTCGTCGCGTCCACACTCGTCCGAGGTTACCCCCGACCATGCGATTCTTTTCGGGATCGGCCCGCCCAGGGTCCGAGCTGCAGGCAGGAGGCCGAGTCGTGGCGATGTTCGCCGCCACGATGATGCTGCTTCCGGGAGCGATTGGTGCCACGCCTCTCCTGCAGCCGGGCTCCTGGTCGGAGCCGATCCAGCCGTTCGAGCTCTCCGGCCCCGAGGGCGTCGTCGTGCAAATCGAGACGGCCGAGGGGTGGTCCGCGGCGAAGTCGCTGCCGCTCCGCATGGGGCTCGTGGTCGGCAGGCCCTACCGTCTGCGGGTGATGCAGATTCCCGGGCACGAGGGGGCCGAGCTGTTTCCAACGGTAAGGCTGCTCGCACGGCTCGACGTGCCGCCCGGAACGGCCTGGCGGTTCCCGGTGGAGGTCGTGCTCGCCGAGGACGACGTCGAGGAAGCGCTTCAGGGCGGCATGATCCGCCGGATCGTCTACTCGTCGCTCGAGTGCCACGAGTCGCTGGCCGGTGGCGAGGACACGTTCGACGTGCAGCCGGGCGAGGACCCGCTGGCCGTGGCCCGCGAACTCGGCGACCCGGTGGCCGAGTTCGTCATCGGCAACAGGCTTCCGCCAAAGGGGTCGCCATGAATGAGCCCCGCGTGAATGCGACGGGCATGCGCTGGCCCCGGCTGCTCGCGATCGCGGTCGGGGCGATCGCGCTCGCCTCCTGCCGCTCGATGACGTCTCCGCTGGCAGGCGGAGCGGCGGGCATCGTCCACCGGGGCTGCGCCGAGCCGGCCTCGCCGTGCGACGAGGCGTGTCGGCGGGAGTGCGGGCCATGCGAGTGCCGCCCCTGCCCTCCGCTCGCGATCGTTCCACCACCGCCGGTGCCCGTCGCCCGCGTCTGCAAGGTCTGCGACGGCGGCGACTCCGGTCGGCCCGCGAAGCCGTCGGGCGACACCGGCATCGACAACCTCACGTCGGGCGACACCGTCGCACGGTTCCGGGCCTCCGAGGACGCCCCTGCGGCCGCAGCCGGCGATAACGATCGCCAGGCCGCTCGCGGCCGCGAGCCCGAGGAGTGTGACTGCGTGAGCGTCGCGAACTGCGCGTGCGTCTGCGCGCCGCGGTTCGCTTCCGTGCGGGAGATCGTCCGCCCGCTCGAGGATTACGCCCCCACCGGTCCGATCGCCGCTTCGCTCGACGCGGGGCCGGAATTCGCGGCGATCGGGCAGAAGCCGCGGGCCGGCACGCAACGGGTGCCGCCGGTGCTCGCGCGGCGGGCGCTGCCGGAGCTCGCGGTCGTCGAGGCCAAGCCGCCGCTGGGGCTCGAGGAGGCGCGTCTTCCCGGCGAGACCCCGTATGTCTGCGTGCCCGCCGAGGACGTGCAGGACGACGTGCCGCAGACGTTCCTGGCCAAGGAGCGGCCGAAGATCGCCGTGGCGTTCGACGTGCCGCTGGCTTGGACGTGCCTCGCGCAGGCACAGGTGATGGTGCAGGATACGGCCGCGGAGACGGTGACCGTCGACCGGGGCACGGCCGTGCTGCGGCTGAAGTGCCCGGGCCGCGCGGAGCTTTCGCTTTGCAAGACGGCCGGCGGCACGACGGTGCGATCGGGCGAGGAACTCGACTTCACGATCGCGATCCTGAACTCGGGCGACCGGAAGCTCGAGGGGATCGTGCTCGCCGATGCCCTGCCCAAGCGACTCGCCTACGTGCCCGACTCGGCCGATTCGACGCTGCCGGCCGACTTCGGCACGGAGACCGCCGCCGACGGCGCCACCGTGCTCAAGTGGGTCTTCAAGCAGCCGCTTTCTCCGGGCGAGAGCGGCTTCGTGCGGTTCCGAACGCTCGTTCGCTAGGGGGTTTTCGCGAACGCTCGACTCCGTGGGTGGCCGCGATTGCCGCCGCAACCGCCCCAGGGGTAGCATGAGTGCTTGCTCGCGGGCCGATCCGTCGAGCGACATCCCGGGCCGCCGAGCGGTCCCCAGCGAGAGGCTTTCATGACACCCGTTCCCGGTTCGCCGGCCCGTCGATTTCACCTGGTTGCTTCCCTTTCGGTCGCCATCGCGGGCGGCTCGTTGTTGGCGACCTGTTTCCCGACGGCCGCGTCGGCCCGGGAGCCCGATGTCTCGGCTGAAAGCGGCCCGGTCGCGGGTGGCGAATTGACGGTGCCCCCGGTGCCCGAGGGCACGCCCGAGCAGCTCATGGAGTACATCAAGAAACTTCAGGATCCGGCCGTTCGGCCGAAGTCGCGGGAAGAGGCCATGACCTACTTCAACAAGGTCGCGACTGCGGGGCTCGCCGCCTCGGAAAAGGCGATCGCGCAGCTGAAGCCGGCCGACCCGCTCTATGAGCAGGCCGCCAGGGCCAAGCTCACGAGCCTTTCGATGCTGGCCGGGCTCGGCGACGCCGAGGCCGGCAAGTCGCTCTCAGGCTTCGCCGCCGAGGTCGCCAAGGGGCCGTCGCCGAAGCTTGCGAAGGAGGCGGGCCAGTTGCTGCTCGTCGCGGAGGCCAGGGACGTGCTGCGAGGAAACGTCGCCGGGGCCCCGGCCCTCATCCAGAAGGTCTCGGCGATGCTTGCGAAGGATCCCGACGACGTGCAGGCGGCACAGTTGGCCGTGCAGCTCGCCGGCGCGTTCGAGCACATGCCCGGAGGCGAGCAGACGGCGCGGACGGCCTACGCGGCCTTCGGGCCTCTCCTGGCAAAGAGCTCGAACGAGGGCGTCAAGGCCATGGCCGAGAGCTTCGAGGGCGTTTTGCGACGGCTCAACCTGCCCGGCAACCCGATGGAGATCACCGGCACGAACCTCAGCGGCTCGCCGTTCGACCCGAAGAGCATCGCCGGCAAGGTCGTGCTCGTCGACTTCTGGGCGACCTGGTGCGGCCCCTGCATCGCCGAGATCCCGAACGTCATGGAGCAGTACAAGAAGTACCACGACAAGGGGTTCGAGGTGATCGGCGTGAGCCTCGACGACGACGCGGACGCGCTCAAGGCGTTCGTGGACGAGAAGAAGATCCCCTGGCCGATCCTGTTCGAAAAGCCCGGCGGGCCGGGCTGGCGGCATCCGCTCGCGACGAAGTACGGGGTGAGCGGCATTCCGACCGTGATCCTCGTCGGTCGCGACGGCAAGGTCGTCTCGCTCGACGTGCGGGGTGAAAAGCTCGGCGAGCAGCTCGACAAGCTCTTCGCCGGGGCGGCGAAGGATCCGGGATGACGGCTCCGGCGGGTGCTCCGGTCCCCAAGCGGGGCCCGATCTCCAGGCGGGCTGCGAAGTTCGACTCGTCGGGCATCCGCCGCGTGTTCGACCTGGCTGCAACCCTCGACGATCCCGTCAACCTCTCGATCGGCCAGCCGGATTTCCCGATGCCGCTGGAGGCCCGGGAGGCGGCCAAGCGGGCGATCGACGAGGGTCGCAACGCCTACACTCCGACGCAGGGCATCGGACCGCTCCGGAACCGGCTCGAGTCGGAGGTGCGTCGGGAACTCGGCCAGCCCGCGAGGTCTCTCGCCGTCACGAGCGGTTCATCGGGGGCGCTCGTGCTCGTGCTGATGTCGCTCGTCGATCCCGGCGACGAGGTGATCGTCTTCGAGCCGGCCTTCGTGATGTACCGGCCGCTCGTCGAGTTCCTCGGGGGCGTCGTCGTCGCGATCGACACGAGCCCGTCGTTCGCGATCGACGTCGAGGCCGTGGCGCGGGCTGTCACGCCCCGCACGAGGGCGATCCTGCTCAACACGCCCTCGAACCCCACCGGCCACGTCGTGTCGGCCGAGATCGCGAGGGATCTCGCGGCCCTGGCCGACCGGCACGGCATCACGCTCGTCAGCGACGAGCTCTACCGTTCGTTCTGCTACGACGGCCCGTTCACGTCGCCCGCGAGTTTCAGCGAGTCGGTGGTCGTCATCGACGGGTTCTCGAAGTCGCACGCCATGACGGGCTGGCGGGTCGGCTGGGTGCACGGGCCGAAGCCGGTCGTGCAGGCGTGCGTCACGCTTCAGCAGTATTCATTCGTGTGCGCCCCACAGGTCGGGCAGTGGGCGGCGCTGGCGGCGCTCGAGAGCGACATGAGCCGGCCGCTCGCCGAGTGCCGGCGGAAGCGGGACCGGCTCATGGCGGCGCTCGAAGGCCGCTACCGCTTCATGCGGCCCGGCGGGGCGTTCTACCTCTACCCCGAGGCGCCCGGTGGCTCGGGGCAGGCCTTCGCCGAGCGTGCCGTCCGAGAGGAGAAGCTGCTCGTCGTGCCGGGCAACGTCTTCGGTGCGGCCGACACCCACTTCCGCATCGCCTACACCGTCGCCGATCGCACGCTCGACCGCGGCATCGAGGCGCTCCTCCGCCTTGCTTCTTGATCGCCCTCAGGCGCTCTTCGTGCGGGCCGCGGGCAGCGGGATGACGGGCTCCGCGGAATCGACGTTCCGCTCCGTGATCACGTAGCGGCTGCCCGGATGCTCCGGCAGCTCGAACATGATGTCGAGCATCACGTCCTCGATGATCGACCGCAGGCCGCGGGCGCCGGTCTCCTTCTTCATCGCCTTGCGGGCGATCGCCCGCAAGGCACCTTCCGTGAACTCGAGGTCGCAGCTCTCGAGGCCGAAGAGCTTCTGGTACTGCTTCACGAGGGCGTTCTTCGGCTCCCTGAGCACCTTCACGAGCGCCTCCTCGTCGAGCGGCTTGAGCGACGAGATCACGGGCAGTCGCCCGATGAGCTCTGGGATCAGGCCGAACTCGAGGATGTCGTCGGAGTCGACCTGCGGAAGCAGCTCCGAGAGGTCGGCGTCCTGCCGGTAGCCGCTGGGCTGGCCGAAGCCGATGGTCCGCTTTCCGAGACGCCGCGAGATGATCTTGTCGATGCCGACGAAGGTTCCGCCGCAGATGAAGAGGATGTTCGACGTGTCGATCTGGATGTACTGCTGCTCGGGATGCTTGCGGCCCCCCTGCGGCGGAACGTTGGCGACCGTTCCCTCGAGCATCTTGAGGAGCGCCTGCTGCACGCCCTCGCCCGAGACGTCGCGGGTGATCGAGACGTTCTGGCTCGTCTTGCCGATCTTGTCGATCTCGTCGATGTAGAGCACGCCCCGCTGTGCGGCCTCGATGTCGAAGTCGGCGGCGTTGAGCAGCTTCAGGAGCAGGTTTTCGACGTCCTCGCCGACGTAGCCCGCCTCCGTGAGCGTCGTCGCGTCGCCGATGGCGAACGGCACGTTGAGAATCCGGGCGAGCGTGCGGGCAAGCAGCGTCTTGCCGCAGCCGGTGGGCCCGAGAAGGAGGATGTTCGACTTCTCGACCTCGACGTCCGAATTCTCGCTGCCGAGCGTCAGCCGCTTGTAGTGGCTGTGCACGGCCACCGCCAGCACCCGCTTGGCGTGCTCCTGGCCGATGACGTACTCGTCGAGGTGCGAGACGATCTCCCGGGGCGACGGGATCGACGTGAAGAGTTGCTTGCCGGTGCCCCGCCGACGCTTCTCCTGGTCGAGGATCGACTGGCACAACTCGATGCACTCGCCGCAGATGTAGACGTCACCGGGGCCTTCCACGAGCGGCCCGACGTCGCGGTAGCTCTTCCGGCAGAAGGAGCAGAAGGCGTTTTTCTTGGTGGTCCCGCCGGTGCCGCGACGGCCGAGGTTGACGTCTTTCCCTGTTGGCATGAGGCCGGTTTTCCCTTCTGTTCCACGGACTGGCAGCAGGTCGTGGGGCCGCGCGTCACGGAGACGGCCGGCGACCCTCGACGAGTGTTCTTATCTTTCGGTATTCATCCTCGCTGAGCACACCCTGGCTTCTCAGATTTTTGCAATCGGCCAGCATGTTTTCCCAATCGGCACGATCGTCACCTTGGCGACGACGCCAGGCCCGGACCCAGCCGATGGCCGCAGCTCCGCCTGCAAGCAGGAGGACCAAGCCGACCACGCTCAAGAAGTTGACCACGTTGCCGCTCCCGCCGCCAGATCAAAGCCGCGGGACCTGCGGCCTTCCTGCCAAACCCTGCCGCTTCCGGGAATTTCGCCGATTATGGCGGCCCTCGAACGGCCCGGTCCAGCCGGCAACGCTTCCGGAAAGTCGGGATGTTCCCGTCATGGCCGTGAGACGCGACTTTTCCGCCCGAAACATCCGATTTCCCCCGGTATGCGGGGCTCTTTCCAGGCGACGCCAACCGACGCGACATCGACACGGCTCGGCCCGCGGGGCGCCGGCACGTTCGGCGGCTGCCCGGGCCGCGTGGCGGCGACGCTGGCCGCCATCTTCCTGAGCGCGGCCGCGGGTTCCGGGGTGATCGAAGAACGGCTCGATGCCGCGGAGCCGGGCGGTCTGCCGCCGGCTGCCCGCATCCGCCAGCGGACGTTCTCGATCCCCTTCAGCCTGCCGAAGCCGTCGTCCGCCGAAGCCGCACCTCGGCAGGTCGTCATGGACGCCTCGCGGGATCTCGGCGCGACCTGGCAGACCGTCGGACAGGTCGCACCCTCGGCCGGATCGTTCACCTACACAGCCGACGCCGATGGCGAGTACTGGTTTCGCCTGCGAACCATCGATTCCCAGGGCCGCCTTCGCGGCGGCGAGGGGCCCGACACGCGGGTCGTCGTCGATGCGGCCGGGCCGAAGCTCGTCGGACGCGCGTGGAAAGGGGGCGACGGCGAGGTGATCTGCCGCTTCGCCGCCACCGACGACTCGGTGAATCTCGAGTCGGTCGTCGTCGAGTATCGATCGACGGTCGAGCCGCAGTGGAAGCGTGTCGCCGCGCAGCCCGTCCTGGCTCGCGAGTCACCCGCCCACCTGCTCGGCGAGGAGATCTGGTGGGCCGGTGAGAAGACCGACGGCCTCGTCGTCCGCGTGACGCTCGCGGACGCCTCGGGCAACCCGGCGACGAAGCAGTTCACGCTCGAAACGGTCGACCCGCGGGTCGATCAGGCGACGCTCGCCCGTGAGCTCGGGGTGCCGCCGCTGCCCGGCGTTGGCGGGGGGCTGGCGACATCCCCTGCCCTCGCCGCGGTCCCCTCCCCTGCCCCGCCTGCGGCCGCCTCCGTCCTGTCGCCCGACGGCTGGCCCGCCGAGCGGGCTCCCGCGTGGTCGCCGGAGTCGATTGGCAATCCCCTGCGCCGCTCGGCCGGGGAGGACGTCCGCAGCGTGCTGGCGTTGCCCGGCGGCGGTGGTTCAACGCCGCCGGCGACGGGGCCGCTCTCGTTCACGGCCGCGCGGCCCGCGACGGCGAAACCTTCCGCGGCGGAGGGCCTGCCGGGCGGCGTCGTCGGCACGGCGGGCGGCGGGCTCGAATACCGCGGCCGGCCGCTCCAGATCGTCGCGTCGCGAAAGTTCGCATGGGATTACGAACTGCCCGAATCGAAGCCCGCGGGCCGGATGCGCGTCGAGCTTTGGGGCACGCGGGATGGCGGGGTCACGTGGCAGCGGTTCGCCCAGGACGAGGACAACGCCAGCCCGATCGACGTCACGCTCGCCGAGCCCGGCCTCTATGGGTTTCGGCTCGAGATCACCGACGAGAGAGATGCTGCGGAGAGCCCGCGGAGCGGCGAACTGCCAGACAGCTGGCTCGGCGTCGACGAGACGGCGCCCGAAGTCGAGATCCTGTCGGTCGCGCGGGACGAACCGCAGGCCGGCGGCTCGGCGATCAGGGCGATCGTCGTCCGCTACTCGGTTCGTGATCCGCTGCTCCTGCCGCAGTCCACGGGCATCGAATACGCTCCCGGGCCCGATGGCCCGTTCGTGCCGATCGCCGACCGTCTCGAGGCGGTCGGTGAGTATCGCTGGATTCCCGACCGCGGCGTCCCCGCGCGGGTGCATCTGCGGGTGACCGCCCGCGACGCCGCCGGCAACCTCGGCAAGGCCACGACGACGGAGGCGGTCGTGATCTCGGCGCCGAGATCCGTCGGCCGGCTCGGCGGCGTCCGGGCGTCGCCGGCCGAAGCCGCGCCGTGAGCGGCCGCTCGTCGAGTTTGCCGCGAGAGCTTCAGCGGCAAGCTACGGGACGAGTTCCTGGCCCGGGACGTGTTCGAAACCTTGGGCGCCATAGTGTGGCCGTCTGGGCTGACCTTTCCATGGAGGGCGTGCGCACCTATAAGCCACTCGTACGAAGGGAATCGGAGGCCTCGAGGGACGCACGCGATGGAGTCGGCCTTACGCCGGATGCTGCTGCGTGCCCGAAACCGTTTACGGGCGGCCCGGCATGCCAGTCGTGCACGCCGTGCGGCCGCGCGAAGGGAACTGCTCGGGTCGGCGCCCGTGATCGCCGTCACTGGTGCCGCGGCGAAGACGACGACCGTCAAATTGCTGGCGCACCTTCTCGGGGGTCCGCCCAGCGTGGGTGTGTCGCTGTACGCGAACACGATGCGTGATGCTCTTGGTCAGTTCGTCCTTCTCGGCCCACGGACGTCGGCGGCCGTGGTCGAGGCGAGCGAGTTTCCCGCGGGGAATCTTGCTTCCATCGCCTCCGTCCTGCGACCAACGGTCGCTGTGTTCACGATCAGTGGCATGGACCACTACACGAGCTTCCGCGGACCAGCGGCTGCTGCCGCGGAAATGGCCACGCTCGCTCGTGACATGCCCGCTCACGGCTTCGTGGTGGTGAACGCGGACGACACGGATCTGCGCCGTAGCGTGTCGGGTGTCGTCGCGCCCGTGGTGACGTTTGGCATGGGTCCGGAAGCCGATTACCGTGCCATCGCACTTGCCGAGGGAGCCGACCGGAGGCTCACGATCGACTGCCGCCACGGCAACGCGCATGCCCTGCTCGCGACCCCCTTCATTGGTCGTCACTTCCACGTCGCGGCGCTGGCTGCAGTCGCGGTCGCCCATCGGCTCGGGGTTCCCTGGCACGACATTCAGTCGCGAATGGCGACTTTTGAGCCGGTGTTTGGCAGGTGCACGCTGCTCTCGGTTCCCGGTGGCCCGTCGTTCATCTGCGATACGATCAAGTCGCCGGCGTGGTCGATCCAGTCGAGCATCGAGACGCTGGATGCGTTTGCGGACGCTTCGCGGCGGACACTCGTGCTGGGCACCCTGTCCGACTACCCCGGGGATGCGCGGCGCGCCTACCGCAAAGCGTTGAGGCATGTCTGGGACCATGTCGACAGGATCGTGTTTCTCCGACACACGCCTTCCCATGTGGGCGCCTCGGCGGAGGACGTGGCCAGCGGCCGCTCGGTGTTCGCGAGAACGGCGAAGGACATCGCCGCGTACCTGCGGGAGACCGCGCTTCCCGGCGAAGTGATCCTGCTCAAGGGGTCCTCTGGAGCGGATCATCTCGACAGGATTGCGCATGCATTTGTCTCCCCGGTCGCGTGCTGGTTGGACAAGTGCGGCCGGAACATGAACTGCATCAACTGTGAGTGGATGCAGGACCGTACGCCGGCGGCGCTGCGGCCGCTCAAGAGACTCCAGCACAAGGTGATGGGGCGTCGCCGGGTCTACGGGTGAAAAGTCGATCCCGGTACCAGCTTCGTGAGTGCGCTCGCTGACGGAGGCTTGCGCGGATCACGCTCCCTGACAGAGCGAGCAATCAGATGTGTGGGATCGTAGGAATCTGGCGTTGGCGGGACGGAGACCACGCCGACCCTGAACTCGTTGATCGAATGTTGGCGACGATCCTGCATCGCGGGCCGGATGGCGGGGGAGTCTGGTCGGATGGTCGTGTCGCACTTGGGCATCGTCGGCTCTCGATCATCGATCTGTCGGTGGCCGGACACCAGCCGATGCTGAGCTCCGATCGCCGCGGCGTGCTCACGTACAACGGCGAGATCTACAACTACCCCGAACTCCGCGGCGAACTTGAAAAGGAGGGAGTTTCCTTCGTCGGAAAGAGCGATACCGAGGTCCTGCTCGCGGCTCTCCATTCCTGGGGACCGGAGCGAACCATACCCCGGCTGAACGGCATGTTTGCCTTCGCCTACCTCGACCTCCGTTGCGGAGCATTGTGGCTGGCCCGCGATCGGCTCGGCATCAAGCCGCTGTATGTCGCGGAGACCGGCCAGGAGTTGCTCTTCGCCTCCGAGGTGAAGGCCATACTCGCGCATCCCGGAGTGGCCACGCGAGTCGACGAAGCGGCGATGAGCAGGGCATTCCTCCTGAGGCGGCGGTCCCACGACACCCTGTTCGCAGGCATCGCCGGCATGCCGTCCGGCAGTTGGTGGAAGGTGACCGTCGACGGCATCGAAAAGCATCGCTACTTCGACATCGAGACCGCGCTCGATCGTATACGTCTGGCGGACAACCACCGATCGATCAATCCGGTGCATGTCACGGAGACACTGCGAAGCAGCCTTCAGAACAGCGTCCGCATGCATCTCGCAAGCGATGCTCCGATCGCCGCGATGTGCAGCGGCGGAGTCGATTCCAGCCTCATTGCGGCATATGCCGGCGACGACAGGCCGGGCCTCGTCGGCTATGTCGCTGAAGCACCGGTTGGCCATGGTGAGGCCGCCCAGGCTACGCGGGTCGGTCGCCATATCAACATCCCGATCCGCGAGGTGGCGGTGCCCCGCGAAGACTACCTGCGACTGTGGCCGGTCTGTATCCGGCATCTCGACGGCCCCACCCACCATCACAGCGAGCCCGCCTTGCTCGCCGTCGCTCGGGCCTGCCGAGCGGACGGAATCAAAGTTCTTCTCACGGGAGAGGGGGCCGACGAACTCTTCGGAGGCTATGCATGGCACGCCGCTTCTCGCCGGTACTGGCGGTATGGGACATGGTTGTCGGCGGTCCTGCCGCGTTTTCTCGGGGGACGGGCGGCATCCCGGCAACGTGCCTTCCCGCTGCAGCGGCCCACCATGAGCAGCGGGTTCCACCGATGCCGATCCCGCATGGCTCTTGCCGCCGATGCCGAACGCGAGTTTCTTCCACGCAGACTTTTCGAGAGCCTGTCGGGCATAGGCCGCCTCTCCGATCGCGCCCTGGTCGTTTCTGGCCTCGCCGACCTCGTCGAACACCTGTCGTGGGTTTTGCACCG
>JBBAVU010000074.1:0-13460 GCA_040397565.1 Pirellulales bacterium
TCTTCACGCCCGCCGCCCGCAGCCGGCCGAAGCCCGCCACGATGCCGAGCGTGACACTGTCGCAGGTCCGCCCGCCGGGGAACCAGGGCCAGCCGCCGTCGCCGTTGCGAAGGCTTGCCAGCCGCGCGAGCGCCGCCTGCATCTCGTTCTCCACCCGCGTGGCGTCGAAGAGGAGCGCGATCCGGGCCCGCGCCTCCTTCTCGTCCACAGCGTCGCGGACCCAGGGCGTCTCGGCGAGGAGCGTCTTCACGAGGTCGGTGTTCTTTTCAAGCGGGCTCTCGACCGCTGCCGTGCCCTTCCACTGCTCGAACACTTTTCCAATCCGCGGGTCACTCGTGGCCAGATGCCGGGCAAGCGTGTTGGCGTAGAGCCGGGTGAAGAGCGTTTCCGTGCTCTCGTCGGAGTCTTCCATGATCGAGGGCAGGGCGAGGACGGCATACCAGGCGGGGTTCGATGTCGCCTGGACGACGAGCGACTGGTTCTGGATGTCGGTGCCCGCGGCAGGGTCAGCGCTTTGGGCGAGCCTCTCGAGCGATACCTTCCGCATGCCAGGGCCGCGGATCGTGACGGGTACCGATTCACTCACGAGGACGCGCCGCGGGAGGACGGGGATGAAGGCCTCCTCGCCGTCGGCGGCCTTGCCGGCAACGCCTGTGGCCAGATAGCGGAGAGCGTCGGTGCCGTCGGCCACCTTCACGGTGAAGACCGCCGGCTTCGACTCGCCGGCGGCGAGGTCGAAGGGCAACTCCCGCGGGCCGTCGATGAGCCCGCTGCGGTCGGCATCGGTGCGGGCGTCGGCGAGCGCGAACTTCACCGTGCCCGAGAGCCGGCCGGTGGATTTGTTGCTGACTTTCACCGGGATCTGCACGACGTCGCCCTCGCGGAGAAACCGGGGCATGACCGGCTCGACCATGAGGTCTTTGGCAGACACGCATTCCGCCACGATCGATCCACTGCGAAGCGCGGCATCGTGGGCGAGGCCCTTGAACTGCCAGGTCGTGAGCGTGTCGGGGAGCGTGAACTCGATCGACACGATGCCGTCTTTGCCGCTCGAGAGCGTGGGCAGGAAGAATGCCGTCTCGACGAGGTTCTTGCGGGGCGGCGGCGGGGCCGCCGCGGCCGGGCCCGCCGGGCCGCCCGGGCCTTGTGCATTGCCCGCCTCTTCGTCTTCGACTCCTCGGAGTTGCTTGACCGAACGTTTTCTGTCAGAAGCTCTCGCCGCCCCCAACTCCGCCATCGGAGCACCGGCGGCGCTCTCCGCCACCGACATCGGCGCGGCATCCATGGCGGCAGCGCTCTTCATGAGCATCCCACCACGGCCGCCAATGCCGCCGCCCCATCCCATCGCCGGCGTGCCAAAGGGATCCCGCAGCACGCGGTAGGTCGTCGCCGGCACGTTTACCTGTGGCATGTCGAACTGGCCGAGGACGTAGTTGAAACCCTCGCCGCGGTTCGTGAAGGCGAGGTTCAGCCAGCTCGACTCTCGGCGGAAGATGTCGATACCGCCCGGCCAGGCATGCAGCGCGAGCGCGTCGAGCGACTGGTCGTAGGCGAGTGCAAGGAACTCGGCCGCGACCGGAGCCGCCGGTCCGGCCACTGGGTCGGCGACGCTCGTGATCTTCGCCCGCCAGATCTCCTTCGTCCCCGGCTCGAGCCGGCGAGTGAACCGCTCCCACTCGATCGCGAGTTTCTTGTTCGTCCAGGGCACGTCGATCGTGCGGCTCTCGGAATGGAGCCGGCCGTCGCGGACCATCCAGGCCCGGACGGTAAACCCGCCGCGGTGGGCGTCGGTCACCTTCAGGCTCACCGGCCACTGCGTCCGGCCAGGCTCGGTCCAATACCGCACGAGCGTCTTCCCGGCCTGCGCTATCTCGACGAGCGATCGGCCGTCTCCATAGCCCGTGCCGACAAGTGCCGTAAATTCACTGAGGGGCTCGGCCGACAGTTTCTTGCTCTTGAGCACGAACGCCCGTTTCACGCCGTAGCGGTCCGCGGCAGGATCGACCACCTCGACGACCTGCTCGGCCTTGACCGCCGGCACGGCGCCCGCCGACGGAATCTCGAAGACCGCCTTGTAGATGCCGGCCGGCAGGTTCGCCGTCGCCTCGGCCTTTCCGGTGGCCTTGTCGGTCGCGACCTTCTGCGTGAGCACCGCCTCGCCCGCGGCCCAGGTCTGCGGGTCGGCCGTGTCGGGCTCGACGGGCCGCCGGACCGCCGGAGCAACGCCGCGGCCGCGGCCACGGAACGGTCTGGGCATCGGACCACCCTGGCCGCCGAAGAGGTCGCCGCGCGCTATCTCCGCCGGCTGCACGAGCCGCGACACGGTGAGCGTGCCGGTGGCCTCGCGGGGCTGGCCGTCGAGCGTGGTCGTGCCGACCGTGAGTTTCACTTCGGCGGGCTTGCCCCCTTCGCCCGTGGCTTGCCACTCGGCCGCCAAGACGCTCGCCTCGACGTCGGTGTAGCCCACGCTCACGCTTTGCGTGTCGCTGCGGGTCTCGCCGCTCGAATCCGTGACGTCGGCCACGACGGCATACGTGAAGACCGGCAGCGACTCCTTGGGCACCGAGCGGTCGGGCTTGGCCGTGAACGTGACCGTGAATTTTCCACTGTCGTCGGTCACGGCCGTGCCGCGGGCGATCCGCTGGCTGCCGGCGTTGAAAGGGAGCCAGGGGAAGAACCAGCGGCACCAGATAGGCCAGCGGACCTGCCGCTCGACGTGCCACTTCACTTGGGCGGCCGAGACGGCCAGGCCCGTGTAGGTCGTGGCCGTGCCCGAAAGTAAAACTTCGCCGCCGAGCGGCGGGATCTTCTCCGCCGCTGCGAGGTTCACGAGAAACTTCGGCCGCTTGTACTCCTCGACACGGACGCCCACCGCGCCGCCGAAGCCGTCGTTGCCAGGGGCTTGGGCCTGGATCGACCACTGCCCCGGCAGGGCGCCCGTCGCGATCGGGAAATTGCCGTGGAACGAGCCGTTGGCATTCGTCGTGTGGGTGGCCTTGGCCACCTCGCGGCCGTTGGCATCGTTGAGCGTGACCACGATCTCGCGGTCGGCGACGGCGCGGTACTCGGCCTTGGCGTGGTCGCCCGCGCAGGCGATCCCCTTGTAGTGGACGATCTGGCCGGGGCGGTGGATGCCGCGGTCCGTCACGAGCACGATCGACTTGAAGCCCGAGGGCTGCTCGTTCCGCCAGAAGTAGGTTGAATCAGTCGCGACCGTATGCCGCTTGCCACCGAGTTCGGCCGTGGCGACGACGACGACTTCCTGCTGCTGCGGGACGGAGAGTTCGTAGCGACCGTCCTTGTCGGTCGTGGCCGTGCCGCCTTCGGTGAAGGAGGGCTGCCGCTCGCGAACGAAAGCCTTGACCGTCGCACCGGCGACCGGCTCGCCCGACGCGACGTTGACGACGTGGCCGGTGAGGCCGGCCGACGCCGGGGCGTTTTGCTCCGCGACGACCGCGAGGTTCGCAAGCTGCACCATCTCCATGAAGACGACGTTGTCCTGTCCGCCGAAGTCGGGCCGGTGGCTGGCGATCACCCAGTAGGCGCCGGGCTCGAGGCCGGCCGCGTCGAGCGCGGTCGCCTGGATGTCGTGGTGCCGGCGGCGGTAGTCGGGCGTGGCGGGAAGGTCGGCGGCAAGCTCCTTGAGTACCGGCAGCGCGAGGATCGCCTTGCGTTCTGCTTCATTCATTCCTCCCCATCCAGACCGCGGCATGCCCGACTTGAGCCGGGCCAGGAAATCGGCTTTCACGATCCGCAGGTGGACCTTCGAGAGGTTGCGGTAGGTTGCGCGGATCACAGGCCAGGGCGCGGCCCAGGTCGATTCCGTGGCGAGCGACAGCTCACGGCTCTCGATCTGCGCGACGAGGGTTTTGCACAGCGGGCCGCCGGGGCTCTCGGGATGCTGCTCGGCCCCGGCGACCGCGATCTTCCGGGCCTCGACGAGGTCGCCAGGCTCCCCCTCGCCGTCATGCTGCCCGTCGCCCTGTTGCACGAGGCTCGCGAGGTGAAACCGGCCGAGCGACGCCGTCTCGTGATCGCCGGCCCGCTCGATGAAGCTCCGCAGCGCCGCCTCCTTGCGGTCGAAAAGCTGGCCGGGCTCGCCGGTGGCGACGACGGCGCCGCTCGCCCATTGGATCCGGTCGAGGTCCGCTGCGAGGAAGGCCGTGCGGTCGGCGTCGGCCCCCTCGGATTTAGCCAAGGAGAGTTTGTGGAAGGCGAGGAGGTCGTGATAGAGCCGGATCGTGTCGAGCAGCGGCGAATCGGTGTCGGTGACGCTCTTGTCGTTCTCAGGCTGCCACGCGAGAAACTCCTCCGGGGTGCCGAGCGCGGGCGACTCGGCGTCGAACTCGAAGGCGTCCTCGGGGGCCACGAGCCCGCGCTCGCCGGAACTCGAAAACTCGATCGCGTCGCGGACGATCACGTCCCAGACGGTGGGCCGGTAGGCGTCGGCCATCGTTCCCTTTGCGATGACCGCCGACCACTCGGCCACGGGGAGTTTCTGCAGGGCCGTGCGTTCCGGGCTACCGGGAGCGCCAACCGCAACCGCGAACCGCTTCCTGATCTCGGCGACGATGGAGGGCAGATCCCACTCGGCGAGCTTCGTGAGGTCCTTGCCGTCGGCGCCTCCCTGCGTCCGCTGCTGATACCGCCAGCGGTTCATCTGGAAGTAGCCCCAGGTCCAGTTGGCCCGGATCGCCTCGAGCACGCCGCGGGTCTCGGCCGGCGCCTTCTCGATCGCGGCGGCCAGGCGGATCACCCGCTCCGGGTCGTCGCCTGGTCGGTCGCTCGTCTCGGCGAAGATCCGCGTGGCGATCGCGCGGGCCGCCTCGGCCCACGCTTTTTCGGCGATCGCGGCCTGCTCGAGGCCGGTAAGTTTTTCCGCCGCCGTCTTCGGCTTCCCTTCCTCGAGCGCCTGCTGGATCGCCTTCCAGGCCGCGGCCCGCGGACCGGCTCCTTCTTCACCGCCGCGAACGTGCCGCGCCATGAACGCTCCTCCAAACAGTGACAGGATGCCGCACAGGGCGACGATTCGGCCCGAAGCCCCGGGCATCCTGGCGGTCGCCACCAGTCGTTCCAGTATCGCGGGGCGTTGAAGGAGTGGCATGGGGCGGGCCTCGGATGGGCGAACGGGCTGGCAATCCGCGCCGAAAGTCTACGCGGAACCCCCTTCTCAACGGCCAGACCGCGTTGGCGTTACACGGAAACAGTCGGCGTTGGAGACAGGCCTCAGCCCTGCCCCGTCCAGCGTTTCACGACGCCGGCCTCGACGCCGAAGAGGTCGAGGGCCCGCCCGACGGTCTGGGTGACCACGTCGTCGAGCGACTGCGGCCGGCCGTAGAAGGCGGGCACCGGCGGCATGAGGATCGCGCCATTCTTCGTGGCCTGCGCCATGAGGTCGATGTGGCCGGCGTGGAGCGGCGTCTCGCGGAAGAGCAGGACGACCCGCCGCCGCTCCTTCAGCTGCACGTCGGCGGCCCGCGAGATGAGGTCATCGGTGAGGCCGTGGGCGATCCCCGCGAGCGTCTTCACCGAGCAGGGGGCGACGAGCATGCCGTCGGTCTTGAACGAGCCGCTCGCGATCGAGCAGCCGATGTCCTTGTGGGAGTGGACCACGTCGGCGAGCGACTCGACGTCGTGGGCCGACAGCTCCGTTTCCTCCGCAATCGTCCTCGCGGCGGCGGACGACATCACGAGGTGGGTCTCGAATCCGCCGAGCCGCTTCAACAGTTCGAGCGCGCGGATGCCGTAGGCCGCCCCGCTCGCCCCCGAGATTCCGACGATGATGCGTCTCACGGGGCGGTCCTCACGAGGCTGCAGCGGTCAATCCGCAACCGCGGCGAGCAGGTAGGGGGCCGGCTCGTAGTGCTCGATCACGACCTCGGAACGTCCGTCGCGGATCATCCTCGCCTGCGTGACGTCGATTTCCGGCGTCTTCGTCGGCGAGAAGAGGATGTCGTCGTGCGTGGCGTTTTTCCGGTTCGCGAAGAGGGCGGGAGTCAGCCGGCCGCCCAAGTGGTCGCTGCGGCCGGTCGCGACGTGGAGCGTGCCGAGCACCTTCTCGTCCTGGATGTCGCGGCCCGACACTGGGAGATCCTGCGTGCCGAAGCCGAGCTCGCCGAGTTCGCCCGTCACCGGATCGGTCCGGAGCTTCTCGTTGTAGGCGGCGACGACTTCAGGATCGCCCGACCGCCAGTCGGCGTGGACGATCCGGCCTCCCTTCACCTCCATCACCGCGATCGTGCCGTCCTCGAACCGCATCGGGAACCGTCCCTCGCCGCCGGTCGGCACGAAGTAGACCTCGCCCGCGGGCAGGTTCGCGACGTCGGGCTTCTTCCCGACGCAGAGGCCGTGGCTCTTCTGCGCCTCCTGGCCGCCGCACTCGAGCCGCAGCGTGCACTGCTCTCCGTCGAGGTCGAAGTCGATCTCGAAGGCGTCGGCCCGGGTCAGGCTCGTGCGGAGCTTCTCTGCCTGCCGGCTCACCTCGTGGTAGTCGACGGCCAGGCCCGTCCGCAGGATGACGTCGTTGAGCCCGTGGAGCGTCGCCCCGCGGAAGCCGTATTTCTTGGCGAACGCCGTCAGCGGCGCGGTGGCCGAGTAGGTCGAGATGCAGAGAATGAGGTCGTAGTTCGGATAGACGTCCCGTTCGAGCGACACGGTGCGGCCCGCGGCATCGACCGCGTCGTCGGGAAGGTCGAGGTTGCTGCCGCCGGTGAGCTCGTAGGCGAACATCTCGCCGCCGGTCAGCCCAAGGGCCGCCAGTTCGCTTCCAGCCTTGGCCGTCGTGATCGCCTTGTGGAACACCTCGTGGGCATTCCGCTGGATCGACATCGCGGGATCCCGCAGGAACGCGTAGTCCTTCATGGCCGACGGGTCGGCAAGATCGATCAGGATGGCGACCCGCTGGCCCCGCTCGGGGGCGAACACGGTCTTGAGAAGACGGGCCAGGTCGAACGTGGGAAACTCGTCGATCGACCGGCGGTGGAGGGAACGGGGGGCTTTTTGGATCATGGTGAACTATATATACGTCGCGTTCCGGGGGGATGTTTTCGAAGTCCGGGTTTTTGGGGCGGGACCGGGCGGCATCGTCGTGCGGCCGGGGCCGCAAAGCCTTGGCTTTTGGCAGGTTACCAGCCGCCGCCGCGGCATGGCTGCGGCCGCAAAACGTGATAGAATTTCTCGGTTCGGTCGGTCCCCAGGAGCGCAGCCACCGTGTACAGGCCCACCGTGAGCAGGACGGTCTGGAAAAGGACTGCGGCCTCCGGTGCGGTGGTCACGATCGCGGTCATGATCGCGGCCGTGGCGGGGTCGGCCGCAAGGTCAGAGCCGGCTTCCGGCCGGCCGGCGGCTCCCGGGCCGCTGCAGTTCAACCGCGACATCCGGCCGATCCTCGTTGAGAACTGCTTCGGCTGCCACGGAGCCGATAGTGCCGGCCGCAAGGCCGATCTCCGGCTCGACGACCGCGACGCCGCCGTGGAGATGGGGGCGATCGTTCCGGGCGACCCGGATTCCAGCGTGGCCCTCGACCGGATCTTTTCCGACGATCCCGAGGAGGTGATGCCGCCCCCGAGCATGAAGAAGGTGCTCACCGCGGAGCAGAAGGAGATGCTCAAGCGGTGGATTGCCGAGGGGGCCGAGTATCAGCCCCACTGGTCGTTCATCCCGCCGAAGCGGCCCGAGCCGCCGGCCGTGAAGAACGAAGGATGGGTGAGGAACCCGATCGACCGGTTCATCCTCTCGAGGCTCGAGGCCGAGGGGCTCGCCCCCGCCCCCGAGGCCGATCGTCGGGCATTGGCCCGCCGCGCTTCGCTCGACCTCACCGGCCTTCCTCCCGATCCGGCGGTCGTCGATGCGTTCGTCGCCGATCCCTACCCCGACGCCTACGAGCGATACGTGGACTCGTTGCTCGCGAGCCTCGAGTGGGGCGAGCACCGCGGACGTCACTGGCTCGACTACTCCCGCTACGCCGACACCCACGGCATCCACTTCGACAACTACCGCGAGATGTGGACCTACCGGCAGTGGGTGGTGAACGCGTTCAACCGCAACGTGCCCTTCGACCAGTTCACGATCCTGCAACTGGCGGGCGACCTCGTGAGCGACCACGGGCCGAATGCGTCCCCCGAGCAGATCCTCGACGCCAAGATCGCCAGCGGTTTTCACCGCTGCAACATGACGACGAACGAAGGGGGAATCATCGACGAGGAGTATGCCGTCCTCTACACGCGCGATCGCACGGAGACCACGGCGGCGGTCTGGATGGGCCTCACGGCCGGCTGTGCCGTCTGCCACGACCACAAGTTCGACCCGATTTCCCAGAAGGAGTTCTACGAGTTCGCAGCCTTCTTCAACAACACGACGCAACCGGTCAGGGACGGCAACATCCACGACAACCCGCCGATCATGGTCGTGCCGAAGGCGCAGGACCGTCCGCGATTCGCCGCGGTCGAAAAGGAACTGGCCATCGGCCGCGAGGCGGTGACGGCCCGAAAGCAGGCCGCCAGGGCCGAGTTCGACCGCTGGATCACCGAAGCCACTCCGGCCGTGGCGGACAAGGTCGCGCCGCAGGACACGCCGCTCCTCGAGATCGACCTCCTCGAAGGGGAGGGAACGAAGACCCTCGCGAAGATCGTCGGCAAGCAGGCCGATCTGCCGCTCACGACGTCGACGAAGTGGCAGGCCGGCCCGAGCGGAGTGGGGGCGCTTCTGCTCGACGGCCGGGCGGCCGAACTCGCCGACGGCGGCGACTTCGAGCACGACCATCCTTTCAGCGTCACCTTCTGGCTGCGGACGCCGGCGAACGACACCGCGTATGCGGTGATCGCCCGGATGGACGAGGCCAATGCCCACCGGGGGTGGGACGTGGGGGTGCAGGGCCGACGGGTCACGATGCACCTCGTGCACGACTACCCGGAAGACGCCATCAAGGTGGTGTCATCGGCCCAGCTCAAGCCCGACACATGGACGCTCGTGTCGGTGACGTACGACGCATCGGGCAAGGCGGAGGGAGTGAAGATCTATTACGACGGCAAGCCCCAGGCCCCCAAGATCGAGACGAACACGTTCAAGAAGAGCACGATCAAGACCGACACGCCGCTGGTCATCGGCGGGCGTTCGCAGGCGTCGACGGCTCATGGGGTCGGGCTGGCCGGCATCGAGGTCTGGGGACGTGCTCTCTCGGCCGGGGAAGTGGAGGGCCTCTCCAAGGCACAGGCGATCTCGCAGATCGTGAAAATGCCTCCCGAGGAACGGGTGAAGGCGGCCGCCGGTCTTTTTGACTGGTGGCTGGCAAACCATGACGACGCCTACAAGGCGGCGACGGCGAAAGTGGCCACCCTGGAGTCGGAGCATGCCGACATCCGCAAGCGTGGCACCGTGGCCCACGTGATGAACGAGAAGAGCGAGATGGCAAAGGCCTACATCCTTGACCGCGGCGAATACGACAAGCGGAAGGAGGAGGTGAAGCCCGACACGCCCGACATTCTGCCGCCATTTCCTGAAAACCTGCCGAAGAACCGCCTCGGCCTCGCCCGGTGGCTCATGCTGCAGGAGCATCCGCTCACAAGCCGCGTGACGGTGAACCGCTTCTGGCAGGAGGTGTTTGGCACCGGCCTTGTGCGCTCGAGCGGTGATTTTGGCATCACCGGCGAATTGCCGAGCCACCCGGAATTGCTCGATTGGCTCTCGATCGAATTCATTGAGAGCGGCTGGGACGTGAAGAAGCTCTTCAAGCTGATGGTGTTGAGCGCGGCGTATCGGCAGAGTGCCGCGGCCACGCCCGAGAAGCTCGCCAAGGACAACGCCAACCGGCTGCTCTCCCGTGGACCGCGGTTCCGGATGGATGCGGAGATGGTCCGCGACCATGCGCTCGCCGCCAGTGGCCTGCTCGTGAAGCAGATCGGCGGCCCGAGCGTGAAGCCCTACCAGCCCGACGGCGTCTGGGAGGCGGTGTCGATGGGCGGCAACACGAACAGATACCAGCGAGACAAGGGGGAGAACGTCTACCGCCGCAGCATGTATTGGTTTTGGAAGCGGTCAGCGCCGCCGGCGTCGATGGACATCTTCAACGCTCCCTCCCGCGAAAACTGCTGCGTCAAACGGGAACGCACCAACACGCCGCTCCAGGCGCTCGTCACGCTCAACGACCCGCAGTTCGTGGAGGCGGCGAGGTTCCTCGCCGACCGGGCCCTCGAGGTGGGCGGCGACACCGACGACGCCCGGATCGACTACATCGCCGAGCGGCTGCTCGCCCGCCCCCTTGCCGCCGACGAGATGAAGATCGTGAAGACATCGCTCGCCGATCTGGCGGACTGGTACAAGGCCCATCCGGAGGACGCGAAGAAACTGGTTGCCATCGGCGACTCAAAGCCGCGGTCCGCCGACGTCGCCCAGCTGGCGAGTTGGACGATGCTCACGAACGAACTGATGAACCTCGACGAAGTGCTCTGCAAGTAGGAGCCCTCGACCATGAACCCTCCGATCCACTCCCCGCTCGACGAGCTCGGGCTGAACCTGACCCGCCGACGGTTCTTCGCGGCCGGCAGCCATCTGCTCGGCGGCGCGGCGCTCGCCACGCTGCTCGACGGCCGTGCGGCCCTCGGCAACGCCTCCTCGGCGGCGACGGCGGGATTCGAGCGGGTCGCCGGGGCGATCGGGCCGCACTTCGCGCCCAAGGCGAAGCACGTCATCTACCTGCACATGGTGGGCGGGCCGCCGCAGCAGGACATGTACGACTACAAGCCGGTCATGAACGACTGGTACGACAAGGACCTTCCCGAGAGCGTCCGCAACGGCCAGCGTCTCACGACGATGACGAGCGGGCAGGCGCGGTTCCCGATCGCTCCCTCGAAATACAAGTTTGCCCAGCACGGCCAGAGCGGCATGTGGGTGAGCGAGCTATTGCCGCACACGGCGAAGATGGTCGACGAGATGTGCTTCATCCGCTCGATGCACACCGAGGCGATCAACCACGAGCCCGCGATCACCTACATGCAGACGGGCAATCAGATCTCGGGCCGCCCCTGCCTGGGATCGTGGCTCAGCTACGGCCTCGGCTCGCTCAACAAGGACCTGCCGACCTTCGTCGTGCTCGTGGCGAAGCCCACCAACACCGAGCAGGTGCAGGCGATCGGCGCGCGGCTCTGGTCGAGCGGCTACCTGCCGGGCGAGCATGCGGGCGTGAGCTTCCGGAGTGCCGGCGACCCGATCCTCTACATCAACAACCCGCCCGGCGTTTCCGCCGAGGTTCGCCGCAAGACGCTCGACGGCCTCCAGTCGCTCAACCAGCGGACTCTTCAGGAGATCGGCGATCCCGAGACGCGGACACGGATCGCCCAATACGAAATGGCCTTCCGGATGCAGTCGAGCGTGCCGGACCTCACGAATCTCGCCGCGGAACCCGAAAGCACATTCGCCCTGTACGGCGAGGCGGCGAAGAAGCCGGGCACGTTCGCCAACACGGCGCTCATGGCTCGCCGGATGGTCGAGCGGGGCGTGCGGTTCGTGCAGATCTACCTCAACAACTGGGACACGCACGGCAACGTGGCCGGACGGCTACCGAGCCAGTGCAAGGACATCGACCAGGCCTGCTGGGGCCTCGTGCAGGACCTCAAAGCCCGTGGCCTCTTGGAAGAGACGCTCATCATCTGGGGCGGCGAGTTCGGCCGCACGGTCTACTCGCAGGGAGGTCTCTCGAAGGAGAACTACGGCCGCGACCATCACCCGCGGTGCTTCACCATGTGGATGGCGGGCGGCGGGTCGCGGCCGGGGCAGATCCACGGCGAGACCGACGACTTCTCCTACAATATCGTGAAAGACCCGGTGCACATCCGTGATTTTCACGCCACGGTGCTGCACCTCATGGGCTTCGACCACGAGAGGTTCACCTACCGTCACCTCGGTCTCGATCAGCGGCTCACGGGCGTCGAGCACGCCCGCGTCGTGAAGGAGTTGCTCGCGTAAATTCGTTCCCGCATCCGCCGCTCCGGCTCTTCAGGACACCGTCTCATGCTTCGGATTTCAGCTGCCCTCGTTTTGCCTGTCCGATTCGTCCGACTCGTCGCTCTGGCGGCGTTGGCCGCGGTGGCGACCGCATCAGCCCTTGCCAACGAGGCCGCGAAGCCGCAGCCATCCCCGCAGACCGATCCGCTGAAGACCGCCCGCGAAATGCTCGCGATCCCGCCTCGGCCGGCCCGCCCTGCCCTTCCGCCGAGCAGCCTGCCCCTCGCCTTCGTCGAGGGGGAGCGGATCGCCCTTCTCGGTAACTCGACCGCCGAGCGGATGAGCCTCTTCGGCCACTTCGAGACGCTGCTCCACCAGCGGTTCCCCGAGAAGCGGCTCGTCGTGCGGAACTTCGCCTGGCCGGCCGACGAGGTGGGCAGCCGTCAGCGGCCAACCGACTACACGCGGCTCGACGATCCGTTGGCCGCCTTCGGAACCGACACGTTCCTGCTCTTTTTCGGCTTCAACGAGTCGTTCGCCGGCCCGGGCGGCGTCGCGAAGTTCAAGGCCGACTATGCGAAGCTCATCGGCGACCTCGCGGCGAAGTATCCGCGGGACGACACGAAGGCCCAGCCACGGTTCGTCATCGTCTCCCCGATCGCCGTGGAGCCAAGCGGTGATCCGCTCCTGCCCGATGCCGCCGCCCAGAACGCGAACCTCGCCCTCTACCGGGATGCGGCGAAGGAGGTGGCGGCGGCCCGTGGGATCGCATTCGTCGACATCCTGCCGACATCGCTCGAGGCCTTCTCGGCGAAGCCGGGCCTGCAGCACACGATCAACGGCTGCCACGTGAACGAGGCGGGCGACAGGATCGTCGGTGAGGCGCTCGACCGGGCGCTCTTCGGAGCTCCGGCGTCGAACCAGCTCGGCGGCGACCGCTTCGAGAAGCTGCGGGCCGCTGTGAACGACAAGTCATGGATCCACCTGCAGGATTACCGGATGGTCAACGGCTGGTACGTCTACGGAGGCCGCCGCACCTGGGACACGGAGACGTTTCCGCGGGAGTACGTGAAGCTCCGCAACATGGCCGCCGTCCGCGACCGCTATGTGTGGGACATCGCCGCGGGCCGCGAGGTTCCGCCGGTTCCCGACGACTCCGCCACGGGCGACCTCTTCACGCCGCAGACGCGGTTCGGCGAGCCGAGGCAGTCGTACAGCGAGAACGCCGAGGGCGGGCCGGTGATCAAGTCGCCCGAGGAGTTCCTCAAGACCTGCACCGTGCCCGACGGATTCGAGATCCGGCCCTTCGCCGACGAGCGGAAGTTTCCGGAGATCGCCAACCCGGTGCAGCTCGGCTTCGATTCGAAGGGGCGGCTGTGGGTGTCGACGATGCCGAGCTACCCGCAGTGGCAGCCGGGCAGCCCTCGGCCCGCCGACAAGCTCGTGATCCTCGAAGACACCGACAAGGATGGCGCGGCTGACAAGAGCACGATCTTCTACGACAAGCTCCACTGCCCGACCGG
>JBBAVU010000075.1:0-1855 GCA_040397565.1 Pirellulales bacterium
AGGGGGAGGCCGAGGACGGCCACGGCGCCAGCGGCAAGCTCTCGCACGACCAGCTCCTCACCGATCCTGACGAGGCGGCGAGGTTCGTGGCGGCCACGGGCGTCGACGCGCTCGCCGTCGCGATCGGCACGAGCCACGGCGCCTACAAGTTCACCCGCAAGCCCGACGGCGAAGTGCTCGCCATGAAGCGGATCGAGGAGATCCACCGCAAGCTCCCCAACTGCCACCTCGTGATGCACGGCTCGTCGAGCGTGCCGCAGGAACTCCAGGACGTCATCAACAAGTTCGGCGGCAAGATGCCGCAGACCTGGGGCGTGCCCGTCGAGGAGATCCAGCGGGGCATCAAGCACGGCGTGCGGAAGATCAACGTCGACACCGACTGCCGCATGGCGATCACCGGAGCGATCCGCAAGGTGCTCTTCGAGACGCCCGAGAAGTTCGACCCGCGGGACTACCTCAAGCCCTCCCGCGAGGCGATGAAGAAGGTCTGCGCCGAGCGGATGGTGCAGTTCGGCCAGGCCGGCAACGCCGGCAAGGTGCACTGCATCACGCTCGCCGAGATGGCCAGCCGCTACGCCAAGGCCTGATCGCCGCGGCGTCGTCGTGACCAACGCATGAGCCTCATCCACCGCCATTGGCTCGAAGAGCAGCTTCCGGCGTGGGAGCGGGAGGGCATCGTCACTGCCGACGCCGCTCGGAAGCTCCGTGATCGGTACGCCGCCGAGCCGCGGGCCGGCTTGGTGCAGATGATCGTCGGGGCAGTCGGGGCGTTGCTCGTCGGCGTCGGGCTGATCTCGGTGTTCGCCTACAACTGGGACGCATTTCCCCGCTGGGCGAGGCTCTTGCTCGCCTTCGGGCCGCTGGCGGCGTCGCAGGCGGTGAGCGGGTGGGTGCTCGGCAGGGACGAGGCCGCGAAGCCCTGGCAGCGGGAGGCGGCCGCGGTCGTCCAGACGCTCGCCGTCGGGGCGGCGATGGCGCTCGTCTCGCAGATCTACAACCTGCCGGGCAGGTGGACCGATCTCGTCTTCTGGTGGTGCGTCGTGAGCGTGCCGCTGGCGTGGAGCTTGCGGTCACAGGCCGTCGCGATCGCCTATCTCCTGGGCATCGCGGTCTGGACGGTCGCGCAGGTCGCCGACGGAGGGCTGGGTTTTCCAGGCGAGACCGCCGACGTTCGGCTCTGGTACCCTTTGCTGCTCGCCGGCATCCTGCCGCTCTGGCCGGGACCGGCGGTTCGCGATCGGCCCGCGCCGGGCGGCCGACTCGTCCTCGCCGCGACGGCGCTCGTCGGACTCTTCGCGGTGGCGGCCTTCGCCGCCGACCGCTCGAATGCCGGTGTCGGTGAAAGTGCGTTCCTCTGGCTCGCAATGCTCACGGCCGCGGCCGTGCTCCTCTTTCCGCTCGACCGCGCCGGGATCGCCGAACCGCTCTCCCGCAAGCCGCAGGTGCTGCTCGGCGGGATCGCGATCGTGGCGATGTCCCTGGCGGCGACCTACCAGGATCCGGCTCGCGAACTCGTGAAGGGGGTCGGTTTCGCCCTGCCGATCTGGTGGTGCTGGCTGTCGCTCGCCGTGCTCGCCGCCTTCGCGGTGATCGCCTTCCGACAGGGCCGCTACGCCGTGCTGTCGGTGGCGGGGCTCGCCGTCGTGCCGCTTTTCGCCTCGCCGCTCTCGCCGCAGGACACGAGCGGCTGGCCGGTGGCAATCGCCTATTCGTTCGTGCTGCTGGCGGCCGCCATCGGCCTGATGGTGCTGGAGTTTCTCGGTCATCAGGGAGCCGCGCGGATCGGCGCCGCCCTGATCACGATCCTCGTGATCCTGCGGATGGCCGACGCCGATCTTTCCCTGCTCACGAAAGG
>JBBAVU010000075.1:1955-13425 GCA_040397565.1 Pirellulales bacterium
ATCCTGCGTGCCGAGGGCGAGGCCGTGCTGCGGGCGGGCGAGTCGCTCGACGGCTCGTTCGCGCGGGCGGTTCGGCTCATCGAGGGCTGCACCGGGTCGG
Organism: Pirellulales bacterium; assembly: GCA_040397565.1. GTDB lineage: Bacteria > Planctomycetota > Planctomycetia > Pirellulales > UBA1268 > UBA4655. The sequence goes on from JBBAVU010000075.1 coordinate 2,056, forward strand.
TGGTCGTGTCGGGCATCGGAAAGGCGGGGCTCGTCGCCCGCAAGATCTCCGCCACGCTCGCCTCCACGGGAACGCCGAGCCACTTCCTCCACCCCGCCGAGGCGATGCACGGCGACCTGGGCGTGCTCCGCGCCGACGACGTGATGCTCGCCGTGTCGCAGTCGGGCGAGACGGAGGAGATCGTCCGGCTGCTGCCGCACGTCGCCGCCTTCCGCGTTCCGATCATCGCGCTCACCGCCCATCCCGAAAGTTCGCTCGGAAGAGCGGCCCGGGTCGTCGTCACCACGGGACGGGTGCGGGAGGCATGCGGGCTCGGCCTCGCGCCGAGCACGAGCACGTCGGTGATGCTCGCCCTCGGCGACGCGCTGGCGCTCGTCACGAGCGGTCTCAGGTCCTTCACGAGCGAGGACTTCGCGAGACGCCATCCGGGCGGCAGCCTCGGCCGCAAGCTCGCGGTCGTGGAGGACTCGATGCATCCGCTCGCCGACTGCCGTGTCGCCAGGCCCGCCGACACCGTGCGGGACGTCTTCAGCCGTCCGATGCCGAGCCGGCGCACGGGGGCCGTGATGATTCTCGACGACGACCGGCTCGTCGGCATCTTCACCGACAGCGACCTGGCGAGGCTCTTCGAGCGGCGAAACGACACGTCGCTCGACCGCCCGATCGCCGAAGTGATGACGGCTTCGCCCGTGGTCGTGCCCGTGGGCACGCGGCTGGGAGACGCGGTCGCGATCCTCGAGGCCCGGCGGCTGAGCGAACTGCCCGTCGTCGACGGCTCCGGCCGCGCTCTCGGCCTCGTGGACGTCGTCGATCTCATGGGCCTGCTCGAGGACGCCGCCGCCGCCACCCGGCAGGGTGTGCGCCGCACGGGCCATGCGGCGTGAAGCCGCCCGGAGGATTGCGACGATGACCGACGACCCCTTGCCGAGCCGCCTCGCCCGGATCCGGCTGTTGCTGCTCGACGTCGACGGCGTGCTCACCGACGGTCGGGTCGTCTGGCACAACGACGGCATCGAGCAGAAGGCGTTTCACATCCGCGACGGCCTCGGCATCAGACTCTGGCGGCGGGCCGGCGGGAAGGTCGGCATCATCACCGGCCGCTCGAGCCATGTCGTCGAATTGCGGGCGCGGGAGCTCGGCATCGACGTCGTGCGGCAGGGGGTCGACGACAAGTGGGAATCGGCCGTCGGCGTGCTCGCGGAGACGGGCTGCTCCCGAGAGGAGGCCGCGTTCGTCGGCGACGATCTGCCCGACCTGCCGGTCATTCTTGCCTGCGGAGTCGGCTTCGCGGTGGCCGACGCGTGCGCCGAGGTGCGGGCCGCGGCCGACCACGTGACGACGACGCCCGGTGGCCATGGCGCCGTCCGCGAGATCGTCGAGATGATGCTGAAGGCCCGCGGCGGCTGGGATGCGATCGTCCGCCGCTACGCGTCGGCCCGGCCGGCAGCCGGCGAGGACGCGTCGACGGAGTCACACTGAGGGCCGGCGGCGTGGGATCGATGGAACACCCCTTCGGACGCACGCTCCGCGTCTTCTTCGTGCTCGTGGCGGCGGCCGGCTTCTACCGGCTGACGGTCGTGCCGCTCGTCGAGCCGCGCAACCATGCCGTGAGCGTCGCACTCGAGCCGACCCCGGAGGAGGCGGCCGCGATCCGCGCCCGCACCCAGGGCAGCATGGAGGCCGTCGGCGGGATCTTCCCGGCGGGATCGTGGGAGCGGGACGAGCCGATCGTGCTCGAGAACCGACGGATGCGGCTGCTCTTCAAGCAGTACCACAACATGCCCGACGGCCGGGTGAATCTTGTCCCCTGCACGCTCGTGATCCTGCCGGAGCCGGAGGGAAAGGAGTCGGGCGACGGCCGCACGATCGTCATGCGTGCGCCCCAGGGGGCGATGCTTCAGTTCTCGGAGCCGTTCGACCTGCGGCAGGGGCGGCTCTCGAAGTTCTCGCTCGTCGGCGGCACGCTGCGGGGGCAGATCACGATCCGCGGTTCCGCGACCGCCGAAGGGGCCGAAGACGACTTCGAGATCATCACCCGAGACGTCGAGATGGCCGGCAACGAGGTGCGGTCGAACGAGCCGGTGCAGTTTCGCCACGGACGATCGAGCGGCAGCGGACGGGCGCTCCTCGTGAAGCTCCTGTCGAAGCCGGGCAAGGGAGACGAGGGCCCCGGCATCGCCGGGATCGACGTGGTACGGCTGGAACGCGACGTGCAGTTGAGGCTCGACGGGCTCGGCGGCGGCCTGCTGCCCGGCTCGCAGCCCCGGCCCGATGCGGCCGAATCCCCGGCGACGGTCACCTGCCGGGGCGGCCTCACCGTCCACATGACCGCCAACCTCATCACGCTCGAGGACCACGTCGACGTCGTGCGGCCGTTTCCAGACGGCGGCACCGACCAGCTCGCCTGCGACCTGCTCTCCATTTCGATGGCCAAGAAGGAGAAGGGCGGACTCGAGGCGAAGGAGATCGAGGCGAGGGGAAGACCGGTCATCGCCCGCAGCACGGCCGCCGGGCTCGAGGCCCGCGCCGCACGGCTCGGCTACGAGATCGCGACGAGGCGGATCCTGCTCGACGGCGAGCTGCCCGTGTCGCTTGCCGCGCGGGAAGTCGACATGGAGGCGAGGTCGATCGACTACGTCCCCGGGCCGCCGGGCGACCCCGGCTCGCTCATGGCGGTCGGTCCGGGCTGGCTCACGACGAAGGCGTCGGACGGCAGCCCTCCGGCGACCGTGCGGTATCGAAAGTGGCTGCGGGTGAGGCGGCACGGCGACGGGCACGTGGCGTCGGTTTCGGGCGACGCGGAGGTGAGCGTCGAATCGCAGGGGAGGCTTGCGGCCTCCGAGATCCACCTCTGGCTCGAGCTGGCGAAGGCCGGCGATCGAGCAGCCGCGGCGAAGCCGGCCGCGTCGGGCACGCCCGATCTCTCCGGCGTGCGGCCGTCGCGGATGCTCGCAAGCGGCATGGTGCAGGTCGAGGCCGACCAGCTCGCGGCCCGCGTCGAGCGGATGGAGGTCTGGTTCCGCCATCCGGCGGCCGCCCCGCCCGTCGCCGCGACTCCGCCCGCGACCCGCGCGGCCCCCGCCGCTGCGGCGGCTGCGGCCCCGGCCGTCACCGGCCCGCCCAAGCCCGCGGCGGCCGAACAGCCCGCCGATCCGCCCCGTGGGAGGATTCTCGCGTCGGGTGCGCTGCTGCGGGGCCAGGTCGTGATGGCCCCGGGGGGGCAGCAGGTGGAAGACATGTCGCTCGAGGGGCAGGTCCACCTCGTCGAGGAGCCGATCGCGAGGAACGGCGTCGCGGTCGATCCCGCCGAGAAGCCGCTCGAGATCCGCGGCGACCAGCTCCAGCTCTCACGGCCGATGCGGTTCGACGCGCGGGCCGTGGTCGCAGGCCGACCGGCGACGATCTCGGGGCGGGGCGCCGACCTCGAGGGGCCGCTCGTCACGTTCGACCGCGGTCGCAATCGGATGACCGTGGACGGGGCGGGCCGGCTCATGATTCCCGTGCAGCCCGGCACCGTCGGCCTCGACGCGCTTGCCGTCTCCACCGCTCCCCGCGCCGCGGACGGCCCGCCGCAAGGTGCGGCCGCGGAGCGGCTCGCCGTCGCCTGGCGGGGCAGCATGAACTTCGACGGCCTCACCGCCAGGTTCGTCGACCAGGTGGTCGCCACGAGCGGTGGCGCCTCGCTCAACTCCGGCTCGCTCGACGTCGTCTTCGACCGGAAGTTCGACTTCGGAGGGGCGAGCGACCCGCGGGCGGCGGGCCGGCCCGAGGTCGCGAGGATCGCCTGCGGCAGCGGCGTGCGGCTCGAATCGACGAGCACGACCGATGACGGGTCGCGTTCGGTCGAGAAGCTCGCGCTGCTCGACATGGTCGTCGACCGGGCGACGGGTGATTTCAGCGGCAACGGCCCCGGCAGGCTCTCGAGCACGCGGTTCGGGCAGCCGCCGGGCGGCTTGTCCGAGGGCGGATTGCCCGGTGCCGGCGGGCCGGGAGCGCCGCCGAAGCAGCCGGTCGCCCGCCCCGACGAGCTCACCTACCTTGGCGTCACGTTCCAGCGGGGCATGCGGGGCAACCTCAACCGCCGCGTGATGGAGTTTCACCAGCGAGTGGAAGCGATCTGGGGGCCGGTCGCCTCCTGGGAGTCGACGCTCGACGTGCACTCACCCGGCGGCCTTCCTGCCCGCGCGGTGGCCGTCTCTTCCGACCTGCTCGCCGTCGGACAGACGCCGATCCCAGTCGGCCGGCGAAACGCCATCGAGCTCCAGGCGAGCGGCAACGTGCTCGTCGAGGGGGACACGTTCACGGCGCGGAGCGGACGGCTCTCCTGGAGCGAGGCGAAGGACCTGCTCGTCTTCGAGGGGGACGGCCGCTCGGGCGCCCAACTCTTCCGGCAGATGCACGTAGGCGCGCCGACCTCCACCGCTTCCGCGGGCCGCATCCTCTACTGGCGGGGCCTCAACCGCGTGCAGACCGACGACGTTCGCTACCTCGACTTCGACCAGCTCGGCGGCCCCTCGGCCGGCCTTGCGATCCCCGGCATGGGCGGACCGGCACGCAAGTAGTCGGACGGTACAATCCCCGCCTCGGCTTTCTCCGCGAGGCGACGCAAGACTCCCCATGCAAGACGACATTCTTTGGGCCCCGTGGAGGCTCGCGTACGTGCAGGGGCAGACCCGTGATCCGCGGCCGCAGCCCGAACCGGAGGCGTGGCGGGCCGGGGCGGATCGCGGCTGCTTCCTCTGCCGTGGAGCGGCGGCGGCGGGCCACGAGAAGTCGCTCGGCGTGCTCGGGCGGACGGCGTCCAGCCTCGTGATACTCAACCGCTTTCCCTACGCCAACGGCCACCTGCTCGTGGCGCCGCTCGACCATGTGGCGACGCTCGCCGATCTGACGGAAGAGCAGATGCTCGATCTGCAGCGGCTCATCGCCCGGTGGTGCGGCGTGATCGGCCGGTCGATGGAGGCGGAGGGGTTCAACATCGGACTCAACCTCGGGAGGGTGGCCGGGGCGGGCGTCCCGGGGCATCTCCACTGGCATGTCGTGCCGCGGTGGAGCGGCGACGTGAACTTCATGCCGGCGACGGCTGGCACGAGGGTCCTGCCGCAATCGCTCGACGATCTCTGGGAGCAGCTCGATGCAGCGAACCGACTGGAAGACGCGTGAGGCGGCGCTGCTCGCGCCCTGGGCGATGCACGCGGCCGACTCGCGGGGCCGCGTGCACCCGGAGCCGCCGCATCCGTTTCGCAGCCCGTTCCAACGCGACCGCGACCGCGTCGTCCACTCCGCCGCATTTCGCAGGCTCGCGCACAAGACGCAGGTCTTCACCGGCTACCCCGGCGACTACCACCGCAGCCGGCTCACGCACACGCTCGAGGTGACGAGCATCTCGCGGACGCTCGCGCGGGCGCTTTCGCTCAACGAGGATCTCGCGGAGACCTTGGCGCTCGCCCACGACATCGGCCACCCGCCCTACGGCCACGCCGGCGAGGACACGCTCGACGAGCTTCTCTCCGGGGAGGGGGGGTTCAACCACAACGCGCAGGCGCTGCGGATCGTGGAGCTGCTCGAGACCCGGTATCCGCGGTTCCCGGGGCTCAACCTCACTCGCGAGTTCCTCGAATCGCAGTCGTCGCGTGCGGTTCGCGGCAAGACCGCCCCCTCCATCCTCGAGGCGCAGGTCGTCGATGCGGCCGACTCGATCGCCTACGACACGCACGACGCCGACGACGCGGTCGAACTCGGGTTCGTCGATCTCGCGGAGCTGCTCGAGCTGCCGCTGGTGGCCGAGGCCGCGGCCCGGGTGCGGGCCCAGTTCGGTCCGCTCGAGCCGGGGGAGCTGCGGCGGGCGGTGCTCCACCAGCTCGTCGACAGCCAGGTCGCCGAGCTCGTCGACCGGTCGCTCGCGCGGATCCGCGACGAGGGGATCGATTCGGTGGCGAAGGTGCTCGCGGCCGGCAGGATCGTCGTGCACTCGCCGGAGACGGCCGCCGGCAAGATCCGGCTCGAGCGGTTCCTCTTCGAGCGGGTCTACCGCAGCCCGAGCGTCCTCGAGGTTCGCCGGCCGGCCCAGGCGAGGCTCGCGGAGCTCTTCGGCTGGTTCTGCGACCATCCGGAGGCGATGCCTCCCGGATTCGTCCGGCGGGCCGAGTCGTGGGGAGTGCGGCGGAGCGTCGCCGACTACATCGCCGGCATGACCGACCGCTTCCTCGAACGCGAGCACGCCCGCCGGCTCTGATCCACCGTTCCGACGCGTCCGTGTTACACTTCCCGACCTATGGCACTCGTCGCACTTCGAGCCGTTTTCGTGATGGTGGCGGTGGGCATCGCCGTGCTCATCATCAACACCGAATCGATGCGGACCGCCCCCGGCTGGGCCCCGTGGGCCGTGCTTGGGGGCATGATCGGGATGGCCCTCGTGGCGATCGGCATCGACGCGTCGATCCGCCGCAAGGACCTCACGGTGATCACCGCCGTGTACTTCGGCGTGACGGTCGGCATGTTCCTCACCTACGTCGCCCTCCTCGCCCTCACCCCGATCCTCCAGCCGAACGCGAAGAACCCCGCCGTCGTCTGGCTCCCCCCCGTGCTCGGCACGATCCTCTGCTACGTCTGCACGAGCCTGCTGTTGCAGACGAAGGACGACTTCCGGTTCCTCATCCCGTACGTCGAGTTCGCCCGCGACGTGAAGGGGCTGCGGCCGAACGTGCTCGACTCCACCGCCATCATCGACGGGCGGGTCGCCGACCTCGCCGAGTCGGGCATCTTCGAGAGCCGGTTCGTCGTGCCGGCGTTCGTCGTCGAGGAGCTTCATGCCGCCGCGGAGTCCTCGGAAAAGCAGCGGCGGCTCCGTGGGAAGCGGGGGCTCGACGTGCTGTCACGATTGCGGGCGAGCAAGGCGATCGACATCGAGGTGCTCGCGCCGGTCGGCGAGTCGGACGACGAAGGCTCGGGCGAACACGCCTCGGACGACGCCCGCGTCGTGGCGATGGCCCGCAGGCTCGGCGGCCGCGTGATCACCAACGACGTGAACCTCGTGAAGATGGCGGAAGTGCGGTCCGTGACGGCGATCAACATCAACGACATCGCCATCTCGCTGAAGCCGACGTTCGTCCCGGGCGATGCGCTCGAGGTGCGGGTCGTGAAGCCCGGCGAGGAGCCGGGGCAGGGGGTCGGCTACCTCGACGACGGCACGATGGTCGTCGTGGAAGGGGGCCGCGACCTGATCGGGCGAAGCCTCCAGGTGAGCGTCACCGGCACGCTCCAGACCACGGCCGGCCGTCTCGTCTTCGCGAAGCCGCACCAGGCGCTGCGGGCGTGAAGCCGTCGATTCGCACACGTCATTTCGTCACGTTCCACGCAAGTTCGGAGGCATTTCGATGATTCTTCCCGGTCGATGGTCGGGCCTCGTGCCATTCGTGTTGCTCGCCGCCTGCCTGCCGGTCGCGGCCGCCAAGGACGCCGATCCGAAGCAGGTCTACACCGATCCGGTGAAGGCCGACGCCGACTTCGCCTTCCAGGGCGAGTACGCGGGCGAGCTGTCGATCGACGGGCAGCCGATGAAGTTCGGCGTGCAGGTCGTGGCGCTCGGCAACGGCGATTTCAATGCCGTCGGCTATCCGGGCGGCCTGCCCGGCGCCGGTTGGACGCCGCCGAACCTCCTCCGCGGCACGGGCACCCGCAGGATTTCCGGCGGCGGCGACGGCAAGGTCGTGAAGCTCGAAGGAGTGGACTGGGGGGGCGTGAAGCGGCGGGGCGAGATTCGCGACGGGGCGATCGTCGTGCTCTCCGACGACGGGAGCGAGGCGGGCCGCCTGCCGAAGGTCTCGCGGAAGAGCCCGACGCTCGGCATGAAGTCGCCGGCCGGCGCGATCGTCGTCTTCGATGGCGCGGGGGTCGACGGCCTCGTCGGCGGGCGGATGACCGACGACAAGCTGCTCATGGAGGGTGTCACGAGCAAGGCCGAGTTCGGCGACGCCACGATCCACCTCGAGTTCTGCTGTCCCTACCAGCCCGTCGACCGGGGGCAGGCCCGCGGCAACAGCGGCGCCTACCTGCAGGGCCGCTACGAGGTGCAGATCCTCGACAGCTTCGGACTCGAAGGGAAGGACAACGAGTGCGGCGGCATCTACTCGCTCGCCGCGCCGGCCGTGAACATGGCGTTTCCGCCGCTCGCGTGGCAGACCTACGACATCGATTTCACCGCCCCGAGGTTCGAGGGGGAGAAGGTCGTGTCGCGTCCGCGGTTGACGGTGCGCCACAACGGCGTGGTGATCCACGAGAACGCGGAGGTGCCGAAGATCACGCCGGGTGGCACCAGCGGCAAGGAGGGGCCGAAGGGGCCGCTCCACCTCCAGAACCACGGCAACCCGGTGCGGTTCCGCAACATCTGGGTGTTGCCGAAGTCGTGATGGCGGCGACGCGACCTGCCGATCGGCCCGAACCGCCGCACGGCGCGAGACTGACCGTCTGCACCGCCTGTCCGATGCTCTGCGACGACGTCGCCGTCGGACCGGCGGCGAGCGAAGGTTCGGCCTCGTTCGGCGGTCCGGCCTCGATCGACGGGGCGTGCGACCACGGCCGGCAGGCGATCGCAGCCGTGCTCCGTCGGCACGCCGGCATGGCTTCGCCCGACGCGGAACGTCTTCTGCCGGAGGCGACGATCGACGGCAGAGCCGCGTCACGATCGGAGGCGATCCGTGCCGCCGTCGGCCTGCTCGCCGAAGCCCGGCGGGTGGTCGTGACGGGGCTCGCCGACGCGACGCTCTCGGCACAGCGGCTCGCCGCGAGCCTCGCCGAACGACTCGGCGGCGGCTTCGACACCGGCTCCCGCGATGGGCGTCTCCTCACCGGGCCCTCGATCGCGCGGGCCGGCGAGGTGACCGCGCAGTGGGAGGAGCTTCGCGACCGGTCCGATCTCGTCGTGCTCTGGTTCACCGACCCCGTGGCATCGCATCCCCGGTTCGTCGAGCGGGTTCTCTCGGGCGACGTCGCGGGATCGCCGCGGAGGATCCTCTCGGTAGGCCCGGTGCGGCCGGCGTTGCCGGAGGGCGTGGCCTGTGAGCACCTCGCTGCCGAATCGGCCGAATCGGTCGAGCTCGCCCGGGCGATCGAGGCGGAGGACGACGCCTGCCCCCGCGCATCCCGCATCCTCAACGCGATCAGGTCGGCGAAGTGCACGGCGATCGTCACCGGTTCCGACGATTCCATCGGCCTCGATCGATGGGCCGTCGCCCGCCTGGTGCGTCGTCTCGCCCACCGCGGGGCCGCCTTCGAGATCCCGCTCGGCCCAGGCATCCTCGCCGGGGGCGGCAACGCCGCCGGGGCAGCGGCCGTGGCCACCTGGAGGCACGGCGCCGCCGGTGCGATCGCGGCCGCCTCCGATCGCGGCGGGCGGTTCGAGCCGGCCGAGGCCGACGGCGAGCGGCTCGTCGCGCGGGGCGAGGTCGATCTTCTGCTCGTCGTCGGCGGCCTGTCGGAGTCGATGCGCCGGGCCGTGGCGGCCGCGGCCAGGCCGGGAGCCGTGCCCGGCCCCGTCGTCGTCTGGATCGGCTCCGATCCGGAGAAGATCGTGCCGGGGGCGATGCGGACCGTGTTCGTTCGTTCGGCCGCCACGCTCCTTGAATCCGATGGCCAGATGCTCCGCGAAGACGGCAGGCTCGTGACGCTTCGGCCGCTCGTCGCCCCCGACGTGCCCGCGCTCGACGACGTGCTCGGGCAACTGCAGGGGGCCATGCCATGACGCCGAGCGATCCGACGATCGACGCCGCCGGGCCGCTCACCTGCATCGAGGGGGCGACGATCCACGATCCGGCGAACGGTCGTGACGGCGTCGTCGGCGACATCTGGTTCGAGGGCGGCAGGATCGTCGAGCCGCCGTCGGCCGAGCGGCGGGCTGCGGCGGCGCGGGTTTCGGCACGCGGTCTAGTGGCGATGCCGGGAGGCGTCGATCTCCACAGCCACGTCGTCGGCCCGAAGGTCGCGGCGGGCCGGAGGATCGCGCCCCACCTCGCCCGCGGGGCCGTGGCGGCGGTGCCGACGATCGCGGCGACGGGCGACCTCTACGCGGCGCTCGGCTACACGACCGTGTTCGACGCGGCGATCGCCACGACGTCGGCGGGGATCGCGAGGCTCGAGTTCGACGACCTCCCGAACCTCGACAAGGGGATGTACCTGCTCGCGGCCGACGACCACGACATGCTCGCGTCGATCGCCTCGGGCAGCGAGGCCGAGACCGCGAGGCTCGTCGGTGACGTCGTCCGCGCGGGATCCGGCTGGGCGGTGAAGATCGCCAATCCCGGCGGGGCCGTCTTCTGGAAGCAGGGCCTGCGGGGCGACCACCGCGACCTCGACGACGCCGTGCCTGGATTCGATCTCACACCCCGCCGGATCCTCGAGCGAATGCAGCGGGCCGTCGCCGCGGCCGGCCTCCCACACTGCCTCCACGTGCACACCGTGAACCTCGGGCTGCCGGGCAATTGGAGGACGACGCTCGAGACGATGAAGACGCTCGACGGCCTGCGGGCGCACCTCGCGCACGTGCAGTTCCACAGCTATTCCGGCGGCGGCCTCGACGCCGACGCCTTCGGGTCGGGCGTCGCTCCGCTCGTCGAGTATTTCGACGCCCATCCCTCGCTCACGCTCGACGTCGGCCAGGTGCTCTTCGGCGACACGGTCGCGATGACGGGCGACTCGGCCGCCGCGGAGCACCTCGCCCACGCGACGGGCGTGCCCTGGATGTCGCACGATTTGTATCTCGAGGGAGGCTGCGGCGTGCTGCCGATTCGCTACCGGGAGAAGAGCCTCGTGCATGCCTGGCAGTGGGCGATCGGCCTCGAGTGGTTCCTCTCCGTCTCCGACCCGTGGCGGCTCGTCCTCTCGACCGACCATCCCAACGGGGCGCACTTTCTCGCCTATCCGCTGCTCATGCGGCTGCTCGGCGACGAGTCGTTCCGCCGCGACGCGTTTTCACGGATCCACCCGGCGGTGCGGCGCAAAAGCCCGCTTGCTGGCATCAGCCGGGAGTACACGCTCAACGAGCTGTGCATCGTGACCCGTGCCGCGCCCGCCCGCATCGCAGGCCTTCCAAACAAGGGGCACCTCGGCACAGGTGCCGACGCCGACATCACGCTCTACCGCCCCGACCCCGACCTCTCGCGGATGTTCGCGATGCCCGCGAAGGTCTTCAAGGGAGGCGTGCTCGTCGCCGAGGATGGTCATGTCCGCCGACGGGTCGCAGGCCGCCTGCTCGCGGCGACGTGACACGGGCAGCCCCGAACCGGTCAAACGTGGTGCTGGATGGGGCACACAGGCACATGGATGCTGAACGCCGGCGGAGCGGACGTTGAGGAGCATCAGGTGTATCCTCACCGT
>JBBAVU010000076.1:0-13401 GCA_040397565.1 Pirellulales bacterium
CGAACTGCCGCCCATCAGCACTCACCGCGACGGTTGCCGTAGATGAGCGTCATCACCTCGGAGCGGCTCGAGAGGTTCGAGCGGAAGAGGCCCTTCATCGCGGAGGTGACCGCGACGCTGCCCGGCTTGCGGACGCCGCGGATCGTCATGCAGGTGTGCGTCGCCTCCACGACGACGGCCACGCCCTTGGCGCCGAGCTCGTCGACGAGCAGGTCGGCGATGGTCTCCGTCAGCCGCTCCTGGACCTGCGGCCGGTGCGAGACGACCTCGACGAGACGGGCGAGCTTCGAGAGGCCGAGAACGCGGCCGTCGGGAAGGTAGGCGATGTGGGCGCGGCCCATGAACGGGAGGAGGTGGTGCTCGCAGACGCTGTTGAAGGCGATGTCGCGAACGAGAACGATCTCGTCGTACTTCTCCATGAACGCCTTGCGGAGGTGCTCTCGCGGGTCCTGCTTCAGTCCGGCGAACATCTCCGCGTACATCCGCGCGACGCGGGCGGGCGTCTCGCGGAGTCCCTCGCGATCGGGATCCTCGCCGACCGCCAGCAGGATCTCGCGGACGGCCCGTTCGATGCGGGCGTGGTCGACGGGGTGGGAGGGGGTAGGGTCGGTGGTGGGCATCGTTCGTCCGTCGATTCGAGGAGGGGTTCGCTGAATCAGTTGACGCTGAATTCCGGCGGGAAGGTCCGTCCGCGGAACGCCACGGCCTTTCCGGCGATGGCATCGAGGAGCATGGCGGCCCGCTTCATGACGTTGCACTCCGTGAGCAGCCGCACCTTCCACTCGAGGTCGAGGTCGATCGTGTATGCCACGATGTCGGAGAGCATGCCGAGCGTGATCTGGTTGCCGAGCAGCTGGTCGAGCTGTTCGAAGGCGTCGGGGATCTTCGGCAGCACGCCCTTGAACGCCGCCAGGAGCCGCTGCTGCATCTGGATCACCTCCCCGGCCGGAACCTCCGACGGCTCCTGGTCGTCGAGGATCTCCGACTCGACGAGGCGGAAGAGCTTCTTCGGAGGAAGCTCGCGGACGAGACGGATCCGCCGCACCCCGAGCAGGAGCACGTTGTAGGTTCCCTTGTCGGTTCGCTGGTGCGTCGCGATGCGGCAGAGGCAGGCGGTGGAACGCAGCGGCGGCCGCCCCTCGTAGTGCGTCTCCCATCCCGGCGCGAGCACGCCCAGGGCGATGAGGCGGTCGTCCTCCACCGCCTCCTCGAGCATCGCCCTGTACCGCGGCTCGAAGATGTGGAGCGGCTGCATGACGTGCGGAAACATCACGAGGTTGGGCAGAGGGAACACCCTCGCGATGCCAGAAAAATGGTCGGGCGAAAAGGCCAGCGGCTCGTCGGACATGATGGCGGCGGTGGCTCCTGCCCGTTCACACCGGGGGATCGAGGTGGATTTCCGGAAGCAGCTCCGGGTCGAGCTCGAGGGACGGGAATTCCTCGGTGCTGGCGGCCACCTCCGCGAGGCACCGGTCGAATTCACCGAGAAACTTCACGAGGTCGAGCCCGAGGTGCTTCGGCTGGTAGGGTTCCAGGTAGCCGTGGACGCTCTTGTGAAGCTTCCTCGCTCCGCGGATGTTGCCGTTTCCGAAATGATAGAGGGCGACGGCCGCCTGGATGAGACCCTGGTAGAACTTTCGCGAGTCGCCGCGGTATTCCGTCCAGAGTTCCTCCCAGATCTCGTGACTCTCGTAATAATCGCACTCGTTGAACTTCTCGATCCCCTGGAGGTAGAGGGGGTCGTAGCCAGCCGGCTGTTGCATGCGTGATCCCTTTCCATGAAGCGTACCACCGACCGGCCCCGCCGGACCACGAAGGCCGCGAAATCGACCGCGGAAAAGCGGATTTTGGCCCGCGACCGGCGTCGGACGATTCGAATCGCCGAAAAGCTCGCCGCGGCCTACCCCGACGCCGCCTGCTCGCTCTCCTTCTCGAATCCCTTCCAGCTCGTGATCGCCACGATCCTCTCGGCCCAGTGCACCGACAAGCGGGTGAACCAGGTCACCGGGCCGCTGTTTCGCCGCTGGCCGGACGCCGCCTCGCTCGCGGTCGCCGAGCGGGGCGAGATCGAGCGGATGATCCGGAGCACCGGGTTCTTCCGGGCGAAGGCGAAGAACATCCGCGGCTGCGCCGAGGCGCTCGTCGCGCGGCACGGAGGGGAGGTTCCCGATCGGCTTGAGGACCTCGTGAAGCTGCCCGGCGTCGGCCGCAAGACCGCCAACGTCGTTCTCGGCACGGCCATGGGGCGGGCCGACGGCATCGTCGTGGACACCCACGTGGGGCGGATCTCGAAGCGGCTGGGGCTGACCTCGACCCGCGAAGCCGTGAAGGCGGAGCGGGAACTCGTCGCCGTCGTGCCGAAGCGGCACTGGATCGCCTGGAGCCACTGGCTCATCGAGCATGGCCGGGCCGTCTGCCGGGCCCGCCGCCCCGACTGCGGCCGGTGCGTCCTCGGGCGGCTCTGCAGGAAGGTCGGGGTCGATCGGCCGGCAGCGGATTGACCGACGAAAAAAAGGGCACGTGTCAGGATGGGGTCCGAGAGCGTACACTCCTTTCTGGAGTTCGTCGGCCACGGTTCGAACGCGCCTCGCAGGAGCCTCGCATGATCCTCTCCGGCACCGAGATCAAGCGGCATCTGGGCAAAAACATCCTCATCTCGCCCTTCGACGAGAAGAACCTCAACCCCAACAGCTACAACCTCTCGCTCCACGACGAACTGCTCGTCTACGAGGAGGTCGTGCTCGACATGCGGAAGAGCAATCGCGTCGAGCGGGTGAAGATCCCGGAGGACGGACTCGTCCTCACGCCGAATCAGCTCTACCTCGGCCGCACGGTCGAGCGGACGGAGACGCACAACTTCGTGCCGATGATCGAGGGCCGCAGCTCCGTGGGCCGGCTCGGGCTGTTCGTGCACGTCACGGCCGGCTTCGGCGACGTCGGCTTCTGCGGCTACTGGACGCTCGAGATGTTCGCGGTGCAGCCGGTGAAGATTTATCCGGGCGTCTCGATCTGCCAGATCTTCTTCCACCAGATCGTCGGCGACATCGTCGAGTATTCGAGCGACAAGTACCAGCACAACCGGGACATCCAGCCGAGCCTCCTCTTTCGGGAGCTCAACGGCGAGGACGAGCAGGCGCAACTCGAGCTTGCCTTCGGTGCGGAACGCTGATTCGCAGGAACCGTTCGAGCCATGCAGAAGATCCTGGCCTGGACCTGCCTCGCGTGTGCCGTGGTGTTCGCCGCCGTGTCGCTCACGGCGGTTTTCGCGGGCGAGTCGACCGGGCTCGGCATCGCAACGCCGCTCTACGCGGCGATCGCCGTGGCGGGGGTCGGCATGCTCCTGTCCCTGGTACTCGTCGTGATCGGCCGCCTCGGTTGACGCGGGGACGATTGCCCGGACGATTACCCTGCGAACGGTCGGCTCTCCAGACGGTACAGAAAGGTTGGAATCGTGCTTCGGACACACACCTGCGGTGAATTGCGGAACGAACATGCCGGAACGACGGCGACCCTCGGCGGCTGGGTCGACCGGGTCCGGGACCACAAGGGGGTGATCTTCATCGACCTTCGCGACCGCTACGGCCGCACGCAGGTCGTCGTCGGCCCCGAGAGCCCCCCGGGGACGCTCGCCGCCGCGAAGCGGATCCGCCCGGAGTGGGTCGTGCTCGCGCGGGGCGTCGTGAGCCGGCGGCCGGAGGGAACGCTCAACCCGAAGCTGCCCACGGGCGGCATCGAGCTGCTCTGCGAGTCGCTCGACGTGCAGAGCGAGGCGGAGACGCCCGTCTTCCAGCCCGGGGCCACGGAGCTTCCCGGCGAGGACATCCGGCTCGCGCACCGCTGGCTCGACCTCCGCAGGCCCGCGATGCAGGAGAACCTCCTCCTGCGTCACCGCATCGTCAAGCTGATGCGCGACTACTTCGACGAGCAGGGGTTCGTCGAGGTGGAGACGCCGATGCTCGGCCGCAGCACCCCCGAGGGCGCCCGGGATTACCTCGTTCCCAGCCGCCTCGCGCATGGCAGCTTCTACGCGCTGCCGCAGTCGCCCCAGCTCTACAAGCAGCTGCTCATGATGGCGGGCTTCGACCGCTACGTGCAGGTCGCGAGATGCTTCCGCGACGAGGACCTGCGGGCCGACCGCCAGCCCGAGTTCACGCAACTGGATCTCGAGATGTCGTTCGTCGAAGCCGACGACGTGATGGGGGTCATCGACGGACTCGTCGCGAGGACCGCGAAGGCGATCCTGGGCATCGACGTGGCCACGCCGCTGCCGCGGCTCTCGTGGGACGAGGCGATGGAGCGGTTCGGCCATGACGCCCCGGACCTCCGGTTCGGCCTGGAGATCGTCGACTGCTCGGCGATCGCCGCGGAAAGTTCGTTCCGCGTCTTCCGCTCCGCCGTCGAGGCGGGCGGCAGGGTCCGCGGCATCCGCGTCCCGGGGGCGGCCGAGACATTTTCGCGGAAGGATCTCGACGACCTCACGAATGTGGCCGTCGAGGCCGGTGCGAAGGGGCTCGTCTGGCTCAAGCTCGATGCCAGCGGCTCGCTCGCCGGCCCGGTTGCGAAGAACCTCGCCGACGGCGTCGGCGAGCGGCTCGTCGAGCGGATGGCGGCCCGGCCCGGCGACCTGCTGCTGCTCGTCGCCGACAGCTTCGACGTCACCTGCAAGGCGCTCCATACGCTCCGCAAGCGGCTCGGGGCATCGCTCGGCCTCTACGACCCCCGCACGATGCACTTCTCGTGGGTCGTCGACTTCCCGATGTTCGCCAGGGACTCCGAGACGGGCGGCTGGGCCTCGATGCACCATCCCTTCACGGCGCCGCGGCCGCAGGACCTCGACCGACTGGAGAGCGACCCCGCCGGCTGCCGGGCGGTGGCCTACGACCTCGTCATCAACGGGTCGGAGGCGGGGGGTGGCACGATCCGCATCCACGACAGCCGCGTTCAGGAGCAGGTCTTCTCGCTCCTGGGCATCTCCCCGGAGGTGGCGAAGGAACGGTTCGGATTTCTGCTCGACGCCCTCCGCAGCGGCGCACCGCCACATGGTGGCATCGCCCTGGGCATCGACCGCTGGGTGATGCTGATGGCGAATCTGGATTCCATCCGCGACGTGATCGCCTTCCCGAAGACACAAAGCGCGAGCGACCTGATGACCGGCGCCCCCGGCACGGTCGACCCGAAGCAGCTCGTGGAACTCGGGATCCGCGTCGCGGCCCCTCCCAAGCCGACGGGCTGATTCCCGGGAATCGACGGCCGCGTGGTATCATCGGAGCGTTGGTCGGCGTCGGATGTGGCCGCCGATCGTTCGGGCGAATAGCTCAGTTGGTCAGAGCACCTCGTTTACACCGAGGGGGTCGGGGGTTCGAGCCCCTCTTCGCCCACTTACCGGGCCCGCTCGCCGGCGGCCGTGGGCCTGTCCGGTTGTCGGGGTCGGGAAAACCTCGACGGCGTGGAAAAAAATGTTTCGGGGCCGGTGAATCCACTGCCGACACCTTCCTGCACGGCGTTATGGATTCCCCATTTCGCCTCCCCCCTCAACGGAGATTCCTCCCATGGCCCGCAAGGTCCTCGTCGTCGCCCTGCTTGCTTCCTTCGCCATCGCCGCCGGCTCGATCGCCTCGGCCGCCCAGTACACGAGCGGCTCGAACCTCGTCGCCCGCCGCGGCCCGATCGCCACGCTCATCGAGATGGAGCGGCGGAAGAACGAGTGGCTCCGCCGGACGTTCCTCGGCCGGTAGTTCGACTCCGACGGCTCGCCGTCCGCCAAGGCGGCCCCCAGGGGCCCCCAACGGCATCAGTCATGATTCGGACCCGCAGGCCCGTCGCCCCCGCGACGGGCCTGCGGCGCTCTGGGGCCGAAGAGCCACTCCGGCAGGCGGGTGAGTTCCCCCTCGCGGTTCACGCAGGCCAGCAGCGTGCGGCCCGTCGCAAGGAGTTCTCCGTCGCGGAACACCTCGTAGGTGTGCTCGACGCTCGCGAGCCGGATCCGCCCGACGTGGGTCCGCACCACGATGAGGTCGTCGTATTCCGCCGCCTTGAGATACCGCACGCTCGCCTCGGCCACGACGAGAAAGAGCCCCGCCTCCTCGAACACCCGGTAACTTCCGCCGGCCGCCCGGAGCATCTCGGTCCGCCCCATCTCGAAGTAGGCGAGGTAGTTGCCGTGGTAGACGCGACGCATCTGGTCGGTCTCCTGGTAGCGGACGCGGATCTCCAGATCGTGGAATCGTTGTTGCATGGCCGGCTCGCGAAACCCTATTCTTTGCCTTGCGTTCGACGCACGGCCTGACGGTACCCCGTCGACCGCGGCCAGCCAAGCCGGGAACGATCCGGTACCGGGAATGGGATCGGGAATAATGAATTCGGGAACATCGAGCGGCGCATGAGCATCGGAGATTCGTCGGAGGGCGGCTCGATCGGCTTCGCCACCGCGCGGGGCCGCAACTGGCCCACGCTCCGGCAATTCACCGTCTTCCTCGAGAACCGCGTCGGGCAGCTGCTGGAGGTCGTCCGCCGCTTCGAGGGGTCGAGGGTGCGGATCGTCGCGCTTTCGATCAACGACTCCGGCGAGTGCGCCTTCGTGAGGTTTCTGCTGAGCCACCCCGAGCAGGGCCGCGAGATTCTGGAGCGGGCCGGGCTGGCGCTCATCGAGAGCGATCTCATCGGTGTCGAGCTCCCGATGACCCGGCAGCCGCTCCTTCGGATCTGCACGGCGCTCCTGCAGGCCGAGGTGAACATCATCCAGGCCTACCCGATCCTCGCCCGCCCCCGCGGCCGGCCGGCCGTCGCCCTCATGGTGGACAACACGGAGATGGGGCTCGAGACCCTCGGGAGCAAGGGCTTCACGATGATCACCGAGGGGGATCTCAGCGAGGACGACGACGAGACCTGAAGCGGCGACACCTGAGGCGGCGAGGCCCGGTGGGATACCGCCTCACTCGAACATGCCGTCGGGGAGCCCCTTCACCTTGCGGATGATCACCTGCTCGACGCTGTCCCACGCCACGGCCATGAGCGTGATCGTCCTGTCGGACGGGTTCTCCGCGGCGAAGACGCCGTGCGTTCCCCGCGACCAGTTGAAGTCATAGAACAGCGGCAGCACGATCTGCCCGCTCTTGAGATGGAGTTCGACCACGCCGCCGTGCTCCGTCTCGCCGAAGAGCTTCGCGACGAGCACCGCGGTTGGGTTGTCGATGCCGTCCATTTCAGGCGTGGCCGCGGGCTCGATCCCGTCGAAGGCGGGCGGCACCGCCTCGGACACCGCGTCCGCGAGCCCGTCGAAGGCATCCGCCACCGGGCCCGACTCCTCGACGGCCTCTTCCTCGGCCCCGCCGATGCCCGAAAAATCGGGCACTTCCTCCGGAGGTGCGGCTGTGCCCGGCATCGCCTCCCCGGCAGTCTCCATCGCGGGCTCCGCGACGCCCTGGGCCGCCCCGGCCGATTCCTCGGGCTTCGCTGCGGCCTCCGGCACCGCCTCGGGAGCCCCGGCCTCGTCGGACCTCAGCGGGATCACGACCGCCACGCCGCATTTCGAGCACGCCCCCCGCTTGCCGGCGAGTTTCACCGGGACCGTGATCGCGTGGCCGTTGCTGCAGGAGAAGCGGATGGTGCCCCCCTGCCCCCGGGCGGGCTGCTCCGGCTTGGCGGCGGGCTTCGAGCGGCGGATGATGTTCGTCGGTTCGTCGGACATGTCCCAAGTCTAGCCTGCGGGCCGGAGCCTTGACGCACGCGGCGGCTGGGCCCGAAACTGCCGGACTTTCCGGCCACCACCAAGAATTCCGGGTGCACCATGCCGATCGTCATCGTCTGCACGGGGTGCAAGTCGAGATTCACCGTCAGCGACCAGTACGCGGGACGGACCGGGCCGTGCCCGAAGTGCAAGAAGCCGATCACGATCCCCAAGGCCGAGCAGGCCGTCGTGATCCACGAGCCTGAGACCTCGGTCGCCCAGGCCAAGGGGGGCCCCCAGGTTCCGATGAAGCCGCTGCCGCGGCGGAACATCCCCGTCGCCATCGGCAGGATCGTGCTGGTGGCGGCCGGATTCGCGGCGACGGCGGCCGCGGCGTGGATCGCCGGCCGGGCATTCGGCCCGGGCGGTCCTCCGGTCGCGGTGCTCGGCCCGGCCGCCCTCGCGATCGGGCTGGCCTGCGTGATCGTCGGGTACGCGATGGTCCGCGACCGCGACCTCGAACCATTTCGCGGCTCGTCGCTGCTCGCCCGGGCCGCGGCCTGCGCGGCCGTCTACGCGGTGCTGTGGGGCGTGCGGTCGTTCATGCCCGCGGAGGCGACCTCGGAGATGTACCAGTGGGTCTTCATCGGCCCCCTCTTCTTCGCGGCCGGCGCGGTCGCGGCGCTCGCCTCGCTCGAACTGGATTGGGGGCCGGCCGTGATCCACTACAGCTTCTACGTGCTCGTGACCGCGACGCTGCGTTGGCTCGCGGGCCTGTCGCCGGTCTGACCTTTTCCATCCACTCCCCCGGGCCCCACGAGATGATGATCGGCGATGCCGTTCCGGAAATCGCGATGCTGGGCACCGGAACCCACGCGGTCCGCATTCCACCCGACCTGTCGGTGCCGCTCACGCGGCGGGTGCGGGCGCTCATCGACACCCCGGCCATGCGACGGCTCTCACGGGTCAGCCAGCTCGGGCTCGTGTCGCTCGTCTACCCGGGCGCCGTGCATACGCGGTTCGAGCACTCGCTCGGTGTCTACCGTCTGGCGCTTGAGTTTCTCGGGCGGCTCCGCCACGACAAGGCATTCAGCGACCGGGTGGGCCCGGAGGATGCGAAGGCCTTCGTCGTCGCCGCCCTCGTCCACGACATCGGCCACTGGGCTTTCTGCCATCCGATCGAGGACATCAGGCTCGAGGGGCTTCCTGCCCACGAGTCGCTCGTCCACGGCCTCGTCACGCGGGGGGAGGTCGCGGACGTGCTTTCGCGGGACTGGGGGGTCTCCGCGGAGCGAGTGAGCGGGCTCATCGGGGGCGAGGCGGACGATCCGGCGGGGCTCCTGCTTTCCTCGCTTTTGTCGGGGCCGGTCGACGTCGACAAGATGGACTACCTTGCCCGAGACAGCCTCCACGCGGGGGTGCCCTACGGCCGGCATTTCGACGAGGAGCGGCTGCTGTCGAGCCTCCGCGTCGCTCCGGACGGCCGGTCGCTCGGCATCAGCGAAAAAGGCCGCGCCGCCGCTGAGATGCTCGTGACGGCACGGACCGTCAT
Organism: Pirellulales bacterium; assembly: GCA_040397565.1. GTDB lineage: Bacteria > Planctomycetota > Planctomycetia > Pirellulales > UBA1268 > UBA4655. The sequence goes on from JBBAVU010000076.1 coordinate 9,219, forward strand.
GTTCAGCGAGGTCTACTGGCACCACACCGTGCGGGCGGCCACCGCCATGCTGCAGCGGGCGGTCTGGCTCGTGCGGGACCGCATCGTGCCGGAGCAGCTCGTGCGGTTCGACGACCGCGAGTTCACCGACTGGATCCTCGCCGCGTCGCGGGGCACCGCGGGGGCGGCGCTGGCCGAGGGCCTCTTTGGCGAGCGACGGAGGCTCCTGAAGCGGGTCGCGAGCTTCGATTCGCTCGAGCGGCCCGACGTGCATCGGCGTTACTCGGGCAGGCCCTACGCCGCCATGGAGAAAGCCTCGCGCCGCCTCGCCGCGATCCTGTCGTCACGGTCGGGCATGGCGATCGAGCCCGATCTCGTCGTGATCGACGCGCCGCCGGTGGCCCGCGAGGTCGAGTTTCGGCTGCCCGTGGAGCGGCAGGGCGGCGGCGGGGCGGCCTGGCATCGGCTCGAAGACGTCTCTCCGCTCGTGCGGGCGCTGGCGCACGAGCAGTTCGACAACGTCGTCAAGCGGGTGCGGATCTTCTGTCCGGCCGACGCCGCCCTGAAGCTCGCGGCCGACCGGGAAAAAAACGAGGGCGACTTCGACGCGTTTCTCGCCGAAGCCGCCCTGGAAGCGGGCGATTGCTAGAGAAGTTTCCCGCTGACTCGCCCGGCGAGCATCACTACGCCCGAGCATCACTCCGCCGCGGCGCCTCCGGGAAGCTTCCCTTCCTTGATGAGGGCCCCGAAGGTCGGGCCGCTCTTGCCGTCGCTGGGCATGCCGGCGACCTTTTCGAGCGACGCCTTGATCTTCTCGACGTTCTTCGCGTCTTCCTTCTTGTCGAGGAGCCCTGCGAGAGCCTCGCCGTAGGCATTGCGTTCCTTCTTGCTCTTCCCGACGTGGCAGACGTTGCACTTCTCGGTTTCCACCGCCGCCGCGAGGGCCTTCTCGGCCGCATCAGCACTGTCGGCCTTCACGTACATCGCCTTGAATTCGTCGAAGAACTGCTTGATGGCGTAGGCAGGGCGGGCCGACGCCGCCGCAGCGATTGCCACGACGAGACCGACAGCCACCGCGAAACGATCCGGGAAACGATTGCTGCGAGCCATGCGGGAACATCTCCTGGAGAACACGATCAACGGCTTTCGCCACGGTCCCGGTATCAGACCCTGCGGCGGCGCGGGGTGTCAAGCAATCGGCCGCTGAATCCTGCCTTTTCCACGGTCCGCTAGGGTGAGTCGGGCTCGCCGATCCGCGACGAGTGCTCCATGGGCGCGGCCGCGGCCGCGAAGTCGATGTCGATCCGCTCGGCCGCCCCGTCGATCCGACGGTAGATGTCGCTCCCCTCGTACCGGCTGCCGGCATCGATCCACTCCACGGCGGCCTGGTAGGCCTCGGGCGTCTCGATGCCCGACTGAACGACGAGCGCGGCGCCCTCGGGCACGGCGAACCGCGATGCCCTGGCGGTCGCGAACAGCGACGCGAACATCGGCCGTGCCGGGGCGTCGAGCAGACAGGCGAACCCCTCGTCGCAGGCAAAGAACGACCGGTCGAGCGAGAGTCTCGCGACCGCCCCGGAAGACACGCCCCCCTCGACGACGAGGAACCTGCGAGGGGTCGCGATCCGGCTCGCCGAGACCGTCACCGCGACTTCGCCGGCGCCGACTGCGCGGATCACCGTCGCGTCACCCGACAATGTCGCCCGCTCGAGACGGATCACACGCCGCACCGGCTCCTCCGATCCCTCGACGTCGATCACGACCGGGGGCTCGCCGACGAGGTCCGCCTCGGCGACGTCGCCCGACAGCTCGACGGTCGCATCGCGCAGCTCCAATTCGCTCGCCCCCTTCATCAGGAACAGGCTTTCTCCGCGCCGGGGATGCGGCGACTCGCAGCGGATGTCGATTCCCTCGATCACGAGCCCTCCCGACTCGATCGGGATCAGAGCCCGGCCGACGCGGTCACCACCGCTCGATTCAGCGACCACCAGGCTGACGGAGGGCCGGCCTCCTCCGGCGGCCCTGATCACGAGCCGTTTGCCGGTCACGGCGAACGACGGCTCGACCCGCACACCGCCTGAATCGGGCTCGATCTCGAGCACGTCGCCATCCCGCGCCTGCGCCACGGCCTCGGCCAGCCGTCCGACCGGAGGACGGATCACCTCGCCCGCCGTCGGCGCGACCTGGGCCGGAGGCTGCGCGACTCCCGTCGAACGCCCCTGCCCCTGCTTCCAGAAGAGGGCCGCCACGATCACTCCGAATGCCGCGACCGGCACGAGCCACGGCACGTGGTCGGAGAGTCGCCACTGCCTCGCCACCGACGGCGGAACCGCCGCGGCCCGCGGCACCGCGACGCCGACGCCCAACTCGTCCGCCAACCCCGCGAGGTCAGCCACGAGGTCCAGCGGATGCGGGTAGCGGTCGTCGGGGGACTTTTCCATGAGCCGGGTCACGGCCGCGGCGAGCTTCCGCGGCACGTCCGGCCGGATCTGGCCGATCGGCACCGCCGCGTCCTGCTGGTGCTGGAGCAGCTTCTGCACCATCGTCCCCTCGGCGAACGGCGGCCGTCCCGCCAGTAGGAAGTAGAGCGTGCAGCCGAGCGAGTAGAGGTCGCTGCGGACGTCGGCGCCCCTCGGGTCCCTCGCCTGCTCGGGCGAAATGTAGTCGAACGTCCCGAGCGTCATGCCGCTCACGGTGAGGTCGTTCGTGCCGCTCACCTGGTGGAGCCGCGCGAGCCCCATGTCGACCAGCTTCGCCTGCCCGTCGGGCGTGATGATGATGTTCGAGGGCTTGATGTCGCGATGGACGACCTCGCGTTCCGACGCGTGCGCAAGCGCCACGGCGATCTGCAACGCAACGGCGACCGTGCGGGGCACGTCGAACGGCCCGCTCTCGGACACGAGCTCCCGCAGGTTCCTCCCTTCGATGTACTCGAAGACGATGAAATGCCAGCCGCCCTCGTAGCCGACCGCGTGAACGCGGCCGATGTTCTCGTGGTCGAGACGCGCTGCCGACTGCGCCTCGTTGCGGAATCGCCGCACGAGCTCCTCGTCGGCCGACGACTCGGCGAACAGGACCTTGACGGCCACGGTGCGGTCGAGAGTCGTGTCGCGGGCGCGGAACACCGCACCCATGCCACCCCCCCCTACGAACTGCTCGAGTTCGTAGACGCCGAGGGTCGTTCCCTCGAGCGCCCTGCCGACCTCCTGGACGGCCGACTGCGTCCGGCGGAGCGGGGGCGTCAGTCCGCCATGGACCGACGAGCCGGCCGGTCCGGCGGCCGGCGAAAGCACCGTCGCGTCGGCACTGTCGGAAGACCGCTTCAAGACCTGCGTGGCGTCGTCCCGCGCGGGTGGCGCGCTGCGTCGCGGCTGCGAGGAAAGGCCCGAGGACGGGGAATCGCTGTCGAGGGGCATGCGTCGCTCCGAAACGACCCTAGCACGGCCGGTTCGCACGGGTCAAACGCCCTGGCTGCCCGGCTGGTAGAATTTGGGCCCACTCGGCCCGAAAGAGCCGGAGCGTTCGGGATTCAACGAGGGTCACCATGCAGATCGAATACGAATCGGAGACCGGCGGGCCCGCCCTGGCGGCGAAGGTCTCGCGGTGGAGCCTGCTCGTCGGCGGAGTGCTCGCCCTCCTGGGATTCCTCGCCGTGGCGGCCCCGTGGGCGGCGGCGACCGCGGTGGCGATGCTCTGCGGCATCGCGCTGGTGACGGCCGGGGCGTCACAGGTCGCGATGACGGCCGGCACCTTCACGTGGCGGGGATTCTGGCTCACGCTCGCCTGCGGCGTGCTGTCGATCGTGGCGGGCGTCGGCATGCTCGTGCTGCCGCAGGCCGGGGTCGAGGCGCTCGTGACGTTCCTCGCGATCATCCTGCTCTTCGAGGCGGCCGCGAAGCTGTCCGCGGCGTTCGTCGTGCCGAGCGGGTTCCCCTGGGGATGGCTGGTGCTCGACGGGGCGCTCACGGCGATCCTGGGGGCAATCCTGCTCACGGCCAAGCCGGCGGCGGCCGAGGTGCTGCTGGGCATCTTCGTCGGCGTCAACCTGCTGTCGAGCAGCGCGATGTTCCTCGGCGCCGGCTGGTCGCTCCGCCAGGCAGGGAAGCTCCCCGATGGATTCAGAGGCTGATCAAACGTCGGAGCCCTCCGGGCCGCGAGACGAGTCGGCCGGCTGCCCCGTGCGGCCGGCCTGCCCGGCCTGCGG
>JBBAVU010000077.1:0-13234 GCA_040397565.1 Pirellulales bacterium
TCGGCTCGTCCACGATCGCCCGCTGGAAAACGCTGGCCGAGGATTTCCCCGACCACCCGGTGATCAACCGGGGCTTCGGGGGCTCGCAGATTTCGGACAGCGTCTTCTACGCCGACCGGATCGTCGTCCCGTACCGGCCCCGCCTGATCGTGCTGCGGGCCGGCGGCAACGACATCCATGCCGGCAAGACGCCGGAGCAGGTCGCGGCGGACTTCGAGGCGTTCGTCGCGAAGGTGCGGTCCACGCTCCCCGACGTCCGCATCGCCTACATGCCGATCAATGCCACGCCCGCACGGTGGGCCAACGCCGAACGCGAGAAACAGGCCAATCTCCTCATCAGAAAGTCCGTCGCGGCGGGCACGAACCTCGACTACATCGACACCTGGAACGCGACGCTCGACGAGGATGGCACGCCGCGCAAGGAACTGTTCGTGCAGGACCAACTCCACTTCAACGAGCAAGGCTACAAGATCTTCGCCGCGATCGTGCGGAAGCATCTGCACGCGCCGGCGGATGGTGACGATGCCGCCGCGAGGGCGATCGCCGACGTGACGGCCGACTGGCAGGCCGCCCGAACGCTCGCTCCCGGCATCGCCCACCGCCGCTGGAAGCTTTCGGAGCCCCGCCCGCTCGTGGTGAATGCCGTGCGGGTCGACGGGCGTTCGCCCGGAATCCGGTTTCACACGACCGGCCGGATCGAGTCCTGGGAAAACGGGAAGACGGAGACCCGCCGGCAGACGGTGCGCGACTACCTCGAAGACGAGCGGCGACGGGGCGTGCCGCTCGCGGTGGCCATCAACGCCGATGCGTTTTCACTCACGACCGGCTACGACCGCGAGGATCCGACCGACATCCTCGGCCTGGCAGTGGCGGCCGGAGAGCCGGTGTCGCAGCCGTCGGGCTCCCCCTCGCTCGTCGTGACGAAAGCGGGCGAGCTCGCGATCGAGAAACTCGCCAAGGATGCCGACCTCTCGGCCATCGACGTGGCCGTGAGCGGGTTCGGCCTCTGCCTGCAAGATGGCAGGCCGCTCCCGGGTGGCAAGGACCTGCACCCGCGAACCGGCTTCGGGCTCTCGAAAGACCGGCGGTTTCTCTTTCTGATGGCGATCGATGGCCGACAGCCGGAGAGCGGCGGCGCGACGACCGAGGAGCTCGGAACGCTGCTTGCAAAGGTCGGCGCCGCCGACGGCATCAACATGGACGGCGGCGGCTCGACCACGCTCGCCCGATGGAATCAAGAGCGAGGCGAGGTCGAACTGCTCAACCAGCCCGTGGGCGACGGCGCCGCGTGGCCTGCCGACGCCGACCCCGCGACGTTTCGCCCGACCGAGCGGACCAACGGCAACAACTTCGGCGTGTCGTTCGAGCCGTCGCGAAACTGACGCCGAGGGACCGGGATTCGACTTAGGAAGTGCCATTGCATGGGCTTTCCTTCATCCTCATGACTTGACCTGGTCATATGGTCTGGTATGATTTTTGACATGAAGACGGTCATCCTGTCGACGTTCAAGGCCAACTGCATCGCGCTGCTTCGCGAAGCACAAAAGACGGCGGAGCCGATCATCGTCACGCGGCGAGGTCGGCCGCTCGCCCGCATCGAACCGGTCCGCGAACCGGTGCCGGTGCGACGCTTCGGGAGGCAACGCGGGCGAATGCGGATCAAGGGCGACATCGTGCATGCCGACTTTTCGGCCGACTGGGAAGCGGGCTCGTGAGCTTTCTGCTCGACACGCATGTCTGGATCTGGACGCAGGAGCTGCCGGACGCCATCGGCGAAAAGTCCAGGGCCCTGCTCGAGACGACCAGCGATGAGTTGTGCATATCGGCGGTCTCATCGCTCGAGATCGCGCGGCTCGTTGCCGGTGGGCTGCTGGAACTCAAAGGCAGCCTCGATCGCTGGGTGCGGGCCGCGGTCGATTCGATCGAGGCGCGAAGCATCGGGATCGATCACCCGATCGCGATAGAGGCCTACAAACTGCCGGGACGGTTCCATAAGGATCCAGCCGATCGGATTCTCGTCGCCACGGCGAGAATCAATGACCTGACGCTCGTGACCTCCGACGAGCGGATCCTCGCCTATCGGGCGGTCCGCACGCTCGACGCCCGAAGGTAGGCAGGCCAGGGCGACCCTCGCTACCGGTATTCCGCGCGGCCCCAGTTGGCGGCCCGCTCCCACACCCACACCCGCGGCGGATCATCGGCCGCGTTCAGGAGCTTCCACGGAATCGCATATTCGAGCACGTAGCCTTTGTCATCCTCCGCCGGCACGATCGCCCCCGAAAACTCGTCCGGCCCCGCGGCCCGCGCCCCAAAGCTCATGCCGTGGCTCACCGCGAGGCACGGCCTGCGGCTCGGCGCGTGATATCAGAGCGTGAGGTGGCAGAGCCTAGGGTTGGCGGCCATCTCGAGCTTCACGGGCGTCGGGGCGATATCTCGCCATCGCCGCCATCGGCATCGCCGCCGCGGCGTGGGCGATTCGACGACGCCCGTAGGACAGGTTGCCAATCTGCCCCTCCAAAGTCAGGGACACGCCTCCCCGTGTAGGTGCAGACTGTCAGTCTGCACCCACACGCTCGCCCGGTGGAAGCAGGAGACCGGCACGGTCGAACTGCTCAACCAGCCCGTGGGCGACGGGAACGCGTGGCCCGCCGACGCCGAGGGACCGGGGGCTCGACGGTCACGCCGCACCGAGCCAGTTGACGATTTTCAGCCCCTCAACACGACGAAACTCCCGCACGTTGTCCGTCACGAGCACCGCATCGATCGACTTGGCGTGGGCGGCGATCATAAGGTCGTAGGGCCCAATGAGACGGCCACGCCTTTCCAATGTGGCCCGGATCGGACCGTACAGACTCGCCGCGGCGGCATCGAAAGCGAGCACGCGGAAGCCCGATAGCAGGGCGTCGAAGACCTTCCTGTTGTGGGCCCTCCGGCGGCTTTTGGCGATGCCATATTCGATCTCGGCCACCACGACCGATGAGAGAAGCACGGCTTCGGCCGGGATGCCCTCGAGCCGATCCGCAAGCCCGGCCCGCTGCTTGCTCAGCGCGATCAGGATGTTGGTGTCGAGCAGAAACCGCATCTCATCGATCCAGGTCGACCTCTTCGATGGGCAATTCCGCGATCCGCTGCAGATCGAGGCCGCCGAGCGACCACGCCTCGCGAAACACATCGACGGCAGACCGCTTCGATCGCGGCTCGGGAACGAGCCGCGCCACCGGCTTGCCACGCCTTGCGATGACGATTTCCTCCCCGGACTCCACCCGTTCCACGAGTGCTGACAGGTGCGCTTTGGCTTCCGCGATCTGAACGTGCTTCATGACAGGCTCACTCCGAAATGACCATCTTGGTCACTTCGAGTGTAGGCCCACTTCCTGCTGCCGGTCAAGATGACGGCCCGAGGCGTCGCCCCAAAAAACCTGCCATGCCGCGGCCTGGGCCGCACGTCGCTGAATGGGGGGGCAGGTCCGCTCGCTCACAGCCCGAGCGGATCGTCGTCCGCCACCGGCTCGTCGAGGATGGCCTCCACGTCGTCGCCCGCGTAGATCTCGATCTCGGTCGGCCGCACGAAGCCGTCGATCGTCGTCTCTTCACGGCTGGCCCACACATAGACGATCTCGTCCACCGGCTCATCCGACCCCGCGAACACGTTCACGAGGTTGACGTTGTCGAACTTCACGCCGAGCCGCCGCCAGCGGCCGGTCTTCACCTCCTTCGCGAAAACGGCGAACCGCGGCGTGGTCGTCTCGACCGCAGCGGCACCCCGTGGCACCGGGCCGGAGACGTCCTCGTAGATCGCCACGGCCGAGATCGACTGCGGCTTGGAGAGTTTCACCCGGGCCTCGGCCTTGAGAATGCCATCGGCATTCGCTTCCTTCGTCCACACGGCGTCGGGCTCGTCGAGCCGGCCGTTCGCCAGGCGGAGCGCCGCCGCGGCGCAGGGATACGGCTCGTGGCGGACCGTCGAATTGCCCCCCGTCCACGGCTTCACCATGCAGACGAAATCCCCGAGCGGCTGCGAGCTCGACTTCGGGCCGCCGTCGAAGACGATGTCGCGGCCGGTGAACCGCATCTCCGCCACGACCGTGTCGTCCACGGCAAGCCGCGCCTGGCTCGCCATCGGCTTCTCGTAGGTCTTTTTCGCAGCCCTGCCCTCGCCGACCGTCGCGGGCTCCACGGCCCGCACGACGAGCGAGGCCGTGCCCGACCGCTCGGCGCGGACGGCGACCCGCCGCCGCGCCGGCTTCTCGTCGACCGGCAAGAGGCAGCGGAAGGGCTTCGCCTTCTCGTCGGCCCGCACGCCCGCCACCTCGATCTCGATCCGCGTCAGCGGCGTGCGGCCGGCGGCCTCGCCCGCGGCGAGCAGCTCGACGAGGTACGTCTTCCCCCGCTCCACCGGGAACGACACTTTCCCAGCCTTGCCCGCCGCCTTGCGGTCGACGAGCGGCTTGCCGAACGTCACGCCCGGCGCGGGCGAGGTCGCAAGCCAGCTCGGTTCGGGCGGATCGGCGGGCGGCGACAGGCCGGCATCGGCCGGCACATCGCCGATCTTCGTCTGGGCGATGAATCGCTCCCCGCTGGTCACGTTGAACGGATTGAAGTCGAGCGACCAGAGTCGCTTCCCGCTCTTGGCATCGAGCATGTGAGCGACGCCCTCGCGGCAGCCCACGAAGAGCCGGCTCCCGTCGCCGCTTGGCCGCACGATGCCGCCCGACGGCGTGATCGCTTCCCAGAGGAGCGAACCGTCAGCGGCAAACCGCTGCGTCACGCCACGCTCCGTCACGCACGTGATCGACCCGCCGTCGGCCGCCACGTGGATGTCGGTGACGCGGCCGGTGACGGCGAGCGGCCGGTCGGCCCCACCGGCAAACGGACGCAGGTAGACCCTGGCGGCCCTTCCCTCGCGGTCGAAGGCGTTGTTCTCGACGATGAGAATCTCCTCGCGGCCCGGCACCGGCAGAATCCAGTCGGTGCCCTGCACGGCGTCGAGCGTCGCCTTCACCTTTCCATCGGCGGAGGCGATGACGCGGCCCGTCCCCGCGTCGTCGATCACGAGAAACCGCCCGTCGAGCGGGATCGCCTTCCCTTCGTTGAGCAAGGCGCCCTCCTGCTGCCAGAGCAGCTTGCCCGTGGCGGCGTCGAGCCCGAGGATCGAGGCGTTGACCGCCTTGCCGAGGCCGTAGACATCGTGCTGGATCGCGAAGCCTGACACGAGCAGGTGCCGCCCGTCGGTCGTGACGGCCCGCGGGAACGTGCTCCGCAGGTAGAGCAGGTCGGACTCGCCTGTCCGCAGGGCCGTGTCGTCGAACGTCCAGAGCAGCTTTCCCGACTTCGTGTCGAGGCACTGCATCCGGCGGGAGCCGCCGAGAAACCTGCGGCCGCGGAGGGCGTCGTCGAGCGCCGTCGAGGCGGAGATCGGCACCTTGAAGCGGCCAGTGAATCCGGTCGTCCCCGCGGGAATGTGGCTCACGAAGCCACGGGCGAGATCGTAGCGGCAGGGCAGGCTGCCGTACGTGACGGTGAATCCGTCGGCGGTGACGTCGGAGAACTTTCCGCCCGCCTGCGACCAGACGACGTTGCCGCAGCGGTTGCCGAGCGGCTTCGACGCGATGACCTTGCCGGCGGCATCCACCACGAAGAACGAGTCGCCGTAGGAGTCGGCCGTCACGAAGATCCGACCGTCGGGCGTGAAGGTGGCGTCGAGAACCCGCGTGCCAAAGCGGCCGACGAGCATGTCGTCGGGCTGCGAGGGACCGCCCCCCTTCGTCTCGACGGGCTTCGACGCGGGACTGACAGGCGACTCGGGCTTCGCGGCCGCCGCAGTCTTCCCGCCGAGCGACGCAAGCCGCTCCACCGCGGCAAGGCCGCCGGCCGGATCGCGGCAGGCGACGAGGAGGCCGTCGCGGCCCCCTTGGAACGGGCTTCGGAGCCGCTCCACGAAAAACCCTTCCGCGGCCGGCATGTTCGGCGTCGGCCGCCGCCGCAGGTACGGGGCGAGTTCGGCGATCCCGCGATGGGTCTCCGGAAGGCCGAAGAGCACGACGTCGGTGTCGCACACGAGCCGCGGGCCGTATTCGTCGTAGCCGCTCGCCGGGTGGCCAAAGTCGATGGCCTTCCCATCCTTCATGGAAACCCCCCGGAGGCCGATCCTCCAGGCGAGCCCGCCCGACCGGACCAGTTCGCGGGCCCGTTCATCGTCGGCGCGGGGCACCCAGCGAAGCGGCAGCGGACGCACCCTCGCCGGATCGAGCACGACGATCCTGGGCTCGCGATCTTTCGCGGCGAGCAGTTTCGCGAGAGCCTCCGCGGCCGGGTGAAGCGTCTCCTGCCCCTCGTCGAGCAGGATCGTCACGGGGCCCTTGCGACCCGCGAGGAACTCACCGATCGCATCGCGTCCTCCCACCATATCGCCAGTGTCCGCCGGGAGAATCGTCGCCGCAGCGGCGGGCTCGACGGGCTGAATCGCCTCGCAGCCGAGCACGAGATCGCGAACGACCAGCTCGAGCTTGCTATCGGTGCCGGCCGCCGGCAGCGGCACGTCCGCCGTGAGCGTGGGCGAGGCCGCCACGAACGCGTGGAAGAGTGTTCGCTTGTCCCGATCGCGGAGCGTCACCTCGAAGGGCAGCGGATCGGGAAGTGGCGAGGCCTTGGCGTCGGCGAGCCACGCGGCGAGCTTCAGCGAGTGCGGTCCGGCCCGCTCCGTGCGGATCGCGAGTGACTCGGGCACGCGGCGGGTGAGCAGGTGGATTGCTCCCTCGCACCGCGTGAAGTCGAGCGGAACGCCCCGGCCTTCGGGACCGTCGGCGACGGCCACCGACTTGCCGGCGAGCAGGTCATGCACGTGCCACCCCTTCTCGACGAGCAGCGTGCTCGTGCGGGGGAGCACCGCATGCTGCCGCCACTTGCCCGGAACCTCGAGCGGCACGAGCGTCTGGTTGATCGAGAAGCAGAGGATCGACTCCGTGCCGGCCAGGGGCGCAACCACGACGTCGGGCGTGGGGGTCGAAACGGGCGAGGGAGCCGCGACCTTGAAGGCGGCCACGAGCGGGGCCTCGCGGGTCTTCTTGAAGTTGGCCCAGAGGTGGGCGAACTCCGATTCTCCATCGGGATAGGCCAGCCCCCAGGCCTTGTGCACCTGGGTCTGGTCGTAGGTGAACCCGAGCGGTGTGCCCGGCAGGCTCGCCGCGGTGTTGCCGTCCTTGAGGATCGTCCCGCCGTCGGCCGCGAACTTCTCGAACGCCTTCAGGATGTCGGTCGGCTGGCCCTCCCCGATCGCCGCGAGAACGAGCACCTTCAATCCCGCGAGCTTTCCGGCCCGCACGTCCGACTGCGAGAGGAGCACGCCCGGCCGCCGCATGCGGGCGAGGTCGTGGAGGATCACGCTCGCCTGGTTGGCCCAGCCGCTGAAATAGACGCCGACGTCCGGCATCGGCTCGAGCGCCGAGAAGAATGGCCCGAACCGCTCGAAGATCGAGAGGAGCGCCGCGTCCTCGCCGGTGGGATATTCGTCGGCGAGCGTGAGCGAGAGGCCGTCGAGACCGCGGCCGGCCGCGCCGAAGGCAGTCGCGATCCGCGAATGCCGGCTGGCGGTCATGAAGGAGCAGCGGGTCTTCTGCCTGGCTTCATTGCCCATGCCGAGAAACGCCGGCACACGAAAGTTGCCCCACGGCGAGATGCCGTAGTCGGTGTAGTCCACGCAGTCGCGGTGCGAGAGCGAGGTGTAGGCCACGTGGGGGGCCGAGTGTTTCCCGCCGAGCCAGAAGCTCGGGATGCCGGTGTGCGTCGTAAGGCCGGGCCGGATCGCCCGGGCGTCGGCGAGGTATTCGGCATAGGCGGCAGGCAGCACGGAGCTTGCCGCCTCCAGGTTCGCAAGCCCCTTGACGGCCTCGAGCTGCTTCTCGCTGGCCCCGGCCGACCGGGAATCGGCCACCCGCTTCTCGACCTGCTCGCCGATCCACTTCGCGGCCGCCGCGTTCCGCCTGGCCTGGTGGCCGTCGAGCTGGGGCGACTCCTCCCAGTAGCCGGTGAGCGTGGCGTACCAGTTGAGGGCGAAGCCCGCGAAGCCCGCCACGTCGGCCCGTGGCTGCGTGAAGAGGGCGAGCCGCCGTCGCATCTGCGAGAGTTCTTCGGGGATCGTGTGCTTGGGATTCCACTCCTCGTGGTGGAGCATCTGCGGGGGCGTGGGCACGCTCACGCCGCCGATCGAAGCCAGCGCCAAGACCGCCGCTTCCTCCGCTGGCACCGGCCGACACTTTTCGATCACCGGCCCGGCCGGCGCCGATGCGTAGGCCCCGAGCACCGGGTCGGCCGCGGCGTCCACGTCGCCGAGGAATGGCTCGAGCCCCGGATCGCCCACGACGCTGCCGCCGTAGTAGGCGTTCACCGGCGAGCCGCCCATCGGCCTCGCGGGGCCGTAGACGTAGGAATAGAGCGTGTAGTCGCTCCGCGGCTCCCGCTGCGCGAGGCGGAGTCGAAGCGGGTAGACGGCCACGTCGGCGGACGCGACGGCGGTCACCTCGTAGTCGCCGGCCGCAAGCGGCGTCGTATCGAGCCGGATGCCCCCGGAGCGGCCGGTGATCCGGCCGATTTCCTTTTCGACCCCCCTGCCCCGCAAAACGACCGCGGTCTCCGCCAGCGGCCGCCCGCCGCCGACCGCAAACAGCACCTCGACCACATCGCCGCGGCGAACGAGCCCACGGTTGTTCACGGTAAAGAGGGAGAGCGAGTCTGCGGGCTCCTTCTCGGCAAGCCACGCGTACGCGAGCGTACGGCCGGCGAGCGGGCTTTTACCCACAGCCACGATCCGGTGCAGCCCCGTTCCCTGCGGCAGTCGGCCGGTGCAAAGCCCTTCGGAATCGACCGCGAGCGTCGTCGGCTCCGCGGACTTGGCCGGCGCGGCCGCACGGCTGCCGCCCGTCGGCTCGATCCGCACCGAAAGCTCGCGGCCGACCGCTCCCTTGCCGAGCAGATTCATGATCCGGCACCGCCACTCGCCGCCGGGCTTTGCGGCGAGGGTCGCCGATTCGACGCTCCACGCGGTATTTGCGGCGACGTCCCAGAGCAGGATTGCATGCGGCCACTCGGCCTCCGCGGCCGGCAGCTTGACGGACATGCGGTCGATCGCGAGCGTCGCCGGCCCCTGAGCCGGCACGGCGACCGCCGCCGCGGCCGAACCGGCCGCAAGATCGGTCGCTTCGCCACCCGTCATCGTGAGACGTGCGGGAGCGGGGAGATTCCAGACCTGCACCGCGACCGACCGCGTGGCCGCCGACGCCGACGCAGCCGCCTCGAGCAGGATCGTCCGCCCCTCGATGCGGGCGGCCTTCGACGTGGAGTCGAGCGAGATCGCTCCGTCGCTTGCCACCATGAACCGCCTGCCGGCCACCTCGTAAAAGCCGCCATCGGCCGTCGCCGGCAGGAAGAGCGTGAGTTCCGAGAACCCCGGCCGTTCGACTTTTCCAGCGGTCTGTCGCCACGGTTCGGCGAGCCGTTCGTATTCACCGAGCACCGCGGGCAGATTGCCGAGCAGCGACCTTCCACCGCCAACCACGTCCAGCGGTGCCGTCACCGTGCGGCCGCCGATCACTGTGTTTCCGGGGGTTACCGTGCGGATCGAAACGGGATGGCAGATGAGGTCGATCCGCCGCCGGGCGGCGTCGATCCTCAGCCGCGGGTCGTTCGACGGCCGCACACCGTCTTCTGCGACCTCGATGGCGATGTCGAACGGGGCAAGCGACCGCTTCCCCTCGCCAACAGAGACGACCGCGGACGCGGGCCGGTCGAACCGGAAGGTCTTCACATCGGCCGACGGCTTCCCGCCGTCCTTCTCGTCCCCGTCGAGTGTCTTGACGAGTTCGTCGGCCTCCGCGCCGCTCTCACCCTTCTCCGACTCGGCCGCGATTTTTTCCGCGGCCGTCAGGAACTCGAGGACCGGCTTGTCGGCGATCTTCAGGCCGAACGGGGCGGTCGCCACGACCCACCCACCGATCGGCGACCGCCATGCCTCCTGCACCGCGTCGAGCGGCTTCTCGCCGCCGGCCTGCTTGACGACCAGGCCGATCGTCACGTCGGCCGCCATCCCGGCCCCGGGACGCAGGCCGCAGACGGCCGCCGCGACGACCGCGATGCCCACCGTGATGCCCGGGGAAATGCACGAGGCTGAACGAGAATCACGGCCAATTGGCATGATGAATCCTCGAGGGACTTCCGGGACTCCTGTCGATACGATTTTAGCCGTAGTCGGGGAATCCCGCGGTTCTCCTCCCTTCCACCGGCCGAATGGCCCATGCCCGGGACGTAGGAAATCCTTTATTCTAAAAGGATTCCAGGAGTAACCCACCGTGCCCACCCCTGCACTCCCCGTCACACGCCGCCAGTTTCTCGGCCGATCGGCCGCAGCAGCCTCCCTCGCCGTGCCCACGATCGCCGTGCCCACGATCATCGGGGCCCGCGCCCTCGGCCTCGAGGCCGGCACTGCCGCCGCCAGCGAGCGGATCACGGTCGGCGTGATCGGCTTCGGCAACCGCTGCAAGTACGTGCTGACATCGATGCTCGGCCTGCCCGACGTGCAGTGCGTCGCGATCGCCGACGTGCAGAAGAGCCGCCGTGAATCCGGCAAGCAACTCGTCGATGCCCACCATGGCAATGCCGACTGCACGGTCTATCGCGACCTGCGAGAGATGCTCGCCCGCAAGGACATCGACGCCGTGCTCGTGGCGACGGGCGACCGCTGGCACACGCCGGCCTCGATCCTCGCGGCCGAGGCGGGCAAGGACGTCTACTGCGAGAAGCCCTGCGGCCTCACGATTTCGAACGTGGAGAATCTCGCCGCGGCGATGAAGCGGACGGGCCGCATCTTCCAAGCCGGCACGCAGCGGCGGAGCGTGCCGCAGTTTCAGGCGGCCGTCGAGATGGCCCGCGACGGCAAGCTCGGCAAGCTCCAGACGCTTCGCGCCACCGTCTACCAGCCCGAGATCGGCAACACGTGGCTGCCGATGGAGCCCACGCCCCCCCGCGAGGAGTGCGACTGGAATCTCTGGCTCGGCCCCTCGCCGTGGCGGCCCTTTAACTCGTCGTACGTCGCGGGCAAGTGGCGAAACCAGTTCGACTTCGAGTCGGGGGCGCGGCTGCTCGACTGGGGCACTCATACGGTGGACATGTGCCAGTGGGCCAACGCGGCCGACGGCTCGGCGCCGGTGGAATACGAGCCCGGCCCCACCGGGATCACCTGCCGCTATGCCAATGGCGTGACCCTCGTGCTCGACTTCCTCAAGGATCCCTTCGGCAACCGCGGACCCAACTGGAACACAAAGCTCGGCCTCTGCCCCGTGCGGTTCGAGGGGAGCGAGGGCTCGGTCGAGGTCGGCGACGACGGCATCGAGGTGACCCGCGGCGGCGTGGCCTCGCCGGCGGAAAAGGTCAAGAAGACCCGCGGCATCGACGCCCAGACCCACGCCCGCAACTTCTTCGACTGCGTGAAGTCGCGGAAGCCCACGATCACGAACGAAAACGTGATGCTCTCCTCCCATGCGGCCTGCTTCGCCGCATCGCTCTCCTGGATCCTCGGGCGGAAGCTCGCGTTCGACCCGGCGAAGCGCGAGTTCGTGGACGACGCCGAGGCCAACTCGCTCCGCGTGCGGCCCGAGCGCCGGTGGGCGTGAGGCCGATCGCCTTGTAGCCGCAGAGTGGTACGCAGAGTGGTACTCTGTGGATTCCGGGGATTCCGGTTCAAAGTCTCCTCGCGAAGAGGTGACGTATGCCAACACATTCTGCCTCCAACCCGGCTTCCGGCGATCGTTTCCTCGGGATCGAGATCGGTGGCACGAAGCTGCAGGTCGTCGTCGGAACGGCCGACGGCAAGATCGTCGAGCGACGTCGGTTCGAGGTCGATCGCGATGGCGGTGCCGAGGGGATTCGGGCGCGGATCGCGGAGGCGGTGCCGCAGCTCGTGCTGGCGGGCCGGCCGGCCGCCATCGGCGTAGGCTACGGCGGGCCGGTCGATCATCGCACAGGCCGGATCGTCACGTCGCATCACATCGGGGGCTGGAACGGCTTCCCGCTCGGGGAGTGGCTGGCGGAGATCACGGGGGTGCCCGTCTTCGTCGACAACGACGCCAACGTCGCCGCGCTCGGCGAGGCGATCCACGGGGCGGGCCGCGGCCGCAGCCCGGTCTTCTACGTCACGTTGGGCAGCGGCGTCGGCGGCGGGCTCGTCTGCGACGGAAGGATCTACCACGGGTTCACGCCGGGCGAGGCGGAGATCGGTCACCTCCGTCTCGATCCGGCGGGCCGCACGCTCGAGGACTGCTGCTCCGGCTGGAGCATCGATCGCAGCATCCGTGCCGCCGTCGCCGGGAATCCCGAAGGCCTGCTCGCACGACTGGTCGCCTCCAACCCCGGACCGGAAGCCCGCCACCTCGCCCCGGCGATCGCGGCCGGCGACCTGACGGCGACGCGGATTCTCGAAAACGTCGCAGAGAACCTCGGGTTCGCGCTGTCGCACGTCACGCATCTTTTCCACCCCGAATTGATCGTGCTCGGGGGCGGGCTCTCATTGGTCGGCGAGCCGCTTCGCGAGGCGGTCGCCCGCCACCTGCCGCGGTTCGTCATGGATGCCTTCCAGCCCGGCCCACTTGTGGCCCTCGCGCAGCTGCGCGAAGATGCAGTGACCGTCGGGGCCGTCATCCTGGCGGCCCAGCGACTCTCGGAATCGTGACCCTTTCCGCCGCGAGGACTCCATGCACGCGTGGCTCGAGAACTACATCGCCCGGCAGCACGCGGCCCTCGACAGCGTGCCCGTCGCCGAGATCGAGCGGGTGGCGAGGAGCGTTCGCGAGGTCTGGCTCCGCGACGGGCAGATCTTCGCGGTCGGCAACGGCGGCAGCGCGGCCAACGCCTCCCACTTCGCGACCGACCTGGGCAAGGGATCGTCCGACAAGCTGCCGCGTCGGATGCGGGTGCTCTCGTTGACGGACAACGTCGCCTGGCTCACGGCCCTCGGCAATGACTACAGCTACGAGGACGTATTCGTGCGGCAGCTGGAGAACTACGCCCGCCGCGGCGACCTGCTGATCGCCGCGAGCGTCAGCGGCAACTCGCCCAACCTCGTGCGGGCCTTCGAGTGGGCGAACGACCATGGGCTCGAGACCGTCGCCCTCGTCGGCGGGAAGCGGGGCAGGCTCGCCGAGATGGCCCGGCAGGCGATCGTCGTCGACGACACCCACTACGGCCGCGT
>JBBAVU010000078.1:0-13214 GCA_040397565.1 Pirellulales bacterium
AGCGACTACGACCGCGAGAAGCTCCAGGAGCGGCTCGCGAAGCTCGCCGGCGGCGTGGCGCAGATCAACGTAGGGGCTGCCACTGAGACCGAGATGAAGGAGCGGAAGGCCCTCATCGACGACGCCAAGAGCGCGACCCAGGCCGCCCTCGCCGAGGGCATCGTTCCGGGCGGCGGCGTCGCCCTCCTCCGCAGCGAAAAGGCGGTCGAGAAGCTCGGCCTCGAGGGAGACGAGAAGCTCGGCGCCTCGATCGTGAAGAACTCCCTGCGATACCCGATGGAGGCGATCGCCGCCAACGCCGGAGTCGACGGCCCCGTCGTCGTCAACCGCGTCCGCCAGATGAAGGGCAAGAACGAGGGTTACGACGCCGACAAGGATGCCTACTGCGACCTCGTGTCGGCGGGCGTCATCGACCCGGCGAAGGTTGTCCGTACGGCCCTCGAGAATGCCGCGAGCGTGGCCGCCTTGCTGCTCACGACCGAGTCGCTCGTGACCGAGATCCCCAAGGAAGAGGAAGAGGAGGCCGGTGGCGGCCACGACCATCACGGAATGGGTGGTGGGATGGGCGGCGGCATGGGCGGCATGGGTGGAATGGGCGGCATGCCCGGCATGATGTAAATCGAATCGACCCCAAACAAAACCATTTTTCAAGGAGAACCAAGCATGAAGAACCCCAAGATTCGTCCGCTGGATGACCGCGTCGTCGTGGAGCCGGTCGAGGCCGAGGAGCGGACCGCCGGCGGCATCGTCCTGCCCGACACCGCGAAGGAGAAGCCGCAGCGTGGGCACGTGAAGGCTCTCGGCCCCGGCAAGCTGCTCGAGAACGGCCAGCGGGCCGCGATGTCGCTCTCGGTCGGTGACGAGGTCATCTACGGCAAGTACTCGGGCAGCGACATCGAGATCGACGGCCACGAGCTGAAGATCCTCCGCGAGAGCGACATCCTCGCGAAGGTGATGGCCTGAACCGCGGGTGAACCCGCACCGACGCCCCCCGAACCAAAGCGCCCCCCGAACCAAAGCCCTTTCCAGGAGATTGTGACGTGGCCAAGCAACTGATGTTCGACGATTCCGCCCGGGCAAAGCTGCTCAAGGGCGTCGAGAAGCTCGCCGGAGCCGTCGCGGTGACGATGGGGCCGACGGGTCGAAACGTGATCATCGACAAGTCGTTCGGCGGTCCGACCGTCACCAAGGATGGCGTGACCGTCTCGAAGGAGGTCGATCTCGAGGATCGCTTCGAGAACATGGGGGCAAAGCTGGTCAACGAGGTCGCGTCGAAGACGTCGGACCTCGCCGGTGACGGCACGACCACGGCGACGGTGCTCGCCCGCGAGATTTTCCGCGAGGGCAGCCGCAACGTGGCCGCCGGCAGCAATCCCACGGCGGTGCGCCGGGGGATCGAGAAGGCGGTGGCCGCGGCGGTCGGGCGGCTCCATGAAATCTCGAAGAAGGTCGACCGCCCCGAGGAGGTCGCGCAGGTCGGCGCCATCAGTGCCAACAACGACCGCGAAATCGGCGACCTGCTCGCCGAGGCGCTTCAGAAGGTTGGCAAGGACGGCGTGATCACCGTCGAGGAGGGCAAGACCACCGAGACGACCGTTCGGTTCGTCGATGGCATGCAGTTCGACAAGGGGTTCGTCTCTCCCTACTTCATCAACAAGCCCTCTGAGATGGAGTGCCAGCTCGACGACGCGCTCATTCTGATCCACGAGAAGAAGATCTCGAACCTGCGGGATCTCCTGCCGCTCTTGGAGAAGGTCGCGCAGTCGGGCAAGCCGCTGCTGATCATCGCCGAGGACGTCGACGGCGACGCGCTCACGGCGCTCGTCGTCAACAAGCTCCGCGGAGTGCTCAACGTCTGTGCGTCGAAGGCTCCCGGCTTCGGCGACCGTCGCAAGGCGATGCTCGGTGACATCGCGACGCTCACGGGCGGCACGCTCATCAGCGAGGACTTGGGCCTCAAGCTCGAGAATCTCGACCTCTCCCATCTCGGCCGGGCCAAGAGCATCACCGTCGACAAGAACGAGACGACGATCGTGCAGGGGGCGGGCAAGCAGTCCGACGTTCAGGCCCGCGTGCAGCAGATCCGCACCCAGATCGACAACACCGAGAGTGAATACGACCGGGAGAAGCTCCAGGAGCGGCTCGCGAAGCTCACCGGCGGCGTCGCGATCATCTCCGTCGGAGCTGGCACCGAGACCGAGATGAAGCAGAAGAAGGCCCGGGTGGAGGATGCCCTCCATGCGACGAGGGCCGCCGTCGAGGAGGGGATCGTGCCCGGTGGCGGCGTCGCCCTGCTCCGCTGCCGCGAGGCGG
Source organism: Pirellulales bacterium (assembly GCA_040397565.1). Lineage (GTDB taxonomy): Bacteria > Planctomycetota > Planctomycetia > Pirellulales > UBA1268 > UBA4655. The sequence continues at coordinate 2,314 of JBBAVU010000078.1, forward strand.
TCGAGAAGGCCCGCTCGCAGGCCAAGGGGGACGAGCGGATCGGCGTCGACATCATCCTGCACGCCCTCGAGGCCCCGATCCGGCAGATCGCGGCCAACGGCGGCATCGACGGCTCCGTGGTCGCGGACGAAGTGTCGCAACGCGACGTCAACATCGGCTACGACGCCAACAAGGGCGAGTACGTCGACATGCTCAAGGCCGGGATCATCGATCCGGTGAAGGTGGTCCGCGTGGCCCTGACCAACGCAGCGAGCATCTCAGGCCTGCTGCTCACCACGGAAGCCCTCGTCACGAACCTCGAGAAGGAGGATGCGAAGAAGCATCGGCCCGAGGGGAGTGTTCGGTAGGGCGCCACGGATCCGTCCGCGGCAGCGTGAACGGAGGGGTCGCTGACCGATGCCGCAAGAACGGGATTACTACGAGGTTCTCGGCGTCGAGCGGCGTGCCAGTTCGACGCAGATCGCCGACGCGTACCGCAAGCTCGCGCTGAAGTTCCATCCGGACCGCAACCCCGGGAACGACGAGGCGGCGTCGCGGTTCAAGGAAGCCGCCCGCGCGTTCGAAGTGCTCTCCGACGAGGGGCTCCGCAGCCGCTACGACCGCTACGGCCACGCGGGGCTTGCCGGCGGCACGCATGATTTCAACGACATCTCGGACATCTTCGAGGCGTTCGGCGACTTCTTCGGCGGCGGCATCTTCGGGGAGGCATTCGGCGGAGGTCGTCGACGTGGCGGCGGCGCCCGGGGCCGCAAGGGACGCGACGTCTTCTGCCAGGTCCGCCTGTCGCTCCTCGAGGCCTCCAAGGGGGTGACGCGGACGGTCGAGTTCCTGCGTCACGAGCCGTGCGGCGAGTGCGACGGCTCCGGCGCCAAGAAGGGCACGTCTCCCCAGACCTGCGACTACTGCGGCGGCCAGGGGCAGGTGATCCAGTCGGCGGGGGTGTTCCGCCTCCAGACGACCTGCCCGGCCTGTCGGGGCGCCGGCCGCGTCATCCGCGAAAAGTGCCCGGCCTGCCGAGGCGAGGGTGTCACGCAGGAGCGTGTCGAGCGTCGGGTGACGATCCCCGCGGGCGTCGACAGCGACGTCCGCGTGCGGCTCGCCGGCGAGGGGGAGCCGGGCGTTGGCGGCGGCTCCCCGGGTGACTGCTATTGCGTGATCGAGATCGAGCAGCATCCGTTCCTCACCCGCGAGGGTCGGGACCTCCATTGCGACGTGCCGATCACGTTCACGCAGGCGGCCCTCGGCGCCACCATCGAGGTGCCGTCGCTCGAGGGCCCCCGGCCGATCGAGATCCCCCGGTGCACGCAGTCGGGCGACACGCTCAAGGTTCGCGGCCTCGGCATGCCCGACGTCCGCGGCCGGGGAACCGGCGACCTGCTCGTCGCGGTCCACATCGAGGTGCCGAAGTCGCTCTCGCCGAAGGCCGAGAAGCTGCTGCGGGAACTGGCCGCGGAAGAGCACGCGAGCGTGAGTCCGAAACGCACGAGCTTTTTCGAGCGGCTCGCGGAATACTTTCAGCCTGCGGCCGGCGAGCCGTCCGCCCCACCCGACACGAAAAACGCGGAGAACCCACGATGATCCCTCAAGAACATGCTTCCGAACGCAGCGGCGAGCAGGCCGCCGTCGAGCCGATTCCGCAGCAGGCCTTCCAGGATGCGGTCGCCGCGGAGCTTGCGGAGACGAAGGAGAAGCTGCTGCGGTCGCAGGCGGAGCTCGAGAACTTCCGCAAGCGTTCCCGGCGGGAGGCGGAGGAGGCGGAGCGGTACCGCGAGTTCGGGCTGCTCCGCGACCTGCTGCCGGTGCTCGACAACGTCCAGCGGGCGATCGACGCCGCGGAGAAGACGGCCGAGGCGGGGAGCCTGCTCGCCGGGTTTCGCATGACCGCCCAGCAGATCGAGAAGCTGCTCGGCGACCATGGATGCAAGCCGATCGAGACCGACGGGCAGCCGTTCGATCCGGAGGTGCACGAGGCGATTCTCCACCAGCCCGTGGATGGAGTGCCGGACGGACAAGTGGTCGGCGCGGTGAGCCGCGGCTACCGCCTCCACGACCGGGTGGTCCGGCCCGCCCAGGTGATCGTGGCCAGAAAGCCTGACTGAACGACGAGCACGAAGGAGGACCCGGATGCCCACCTATGATTACGTCTGCGACGGCTGCGGACACGCATTCGAGCTGTTCCAGTCGATGACCGAATCGACGAAGAAGACCTGCCCAAAGTGCGGCAAGAAGAAGCTGCGACGGCTCATCGGCGCCGGCGGGGCGATCATGTTCAAGGGATCCGGCTTCTACAAGACCGACTATCGCAGCGACTCCTACAAGAAGAGTGCCGCCGCGGACTCCTCGTCCGGGAAGAGTTCCTCGGGTGGCGATGCGGGCTCCGGCAAGAAAAAATCCGGCGGCGAGTCCGGCTCATCCTGAGGTCCGAAATGCCCCTCTGCCCCGTCTGTGACAAGCCCGTCGCTCTCGAAACGACCCCGACCGCGCCCTTTTGCAGCGACCGCTGCCGGCTCGTGGACCTCGGACGCTGGCTCGATGAAGCGCAGGCGATTCCGGTCAAAAGCCGGCGGCCGGGCGTCGGAGCCGATGAAGAGGACATCGACGGTGATTCCCAGGCCGCGAATATCGCCCCCGACGAGCCGCCCGACGAGTGACCCGCCGGGGCGCTTCCCGCCGACGCCGGTCGCGGCCCGGTTTTTCCGACGTATACTCCCGGAAAGCTGCCGTCGGATCGGTTCCGAAGGGCAGTCCTCTTCCCCCACGACGGAGTGAGTCCATGGGCGAGTCAGCGGGTGGATCCGGCGCCGCCAATCCGATCGGCACGGCAGTGCACGAGGTCTACTGGAGCGATGCCCTGCCCTGGTGGATCCTCTTCCGGACGGCCGCCTGGGCCTTCACTCCCACGGTCGTGCTGCTCGCCACCGGCGGCCTCTTGGCCACCTGGGCCGGCTGGTCGCTCGCGGACCGGCTGAACCTGCCGGGAGCGGCTGCCCGTCTCGCGGCCTCCGGTCGTTCAGTGCAGGTCGATCCGGCTGCGCTCGGCGACGGCCTCGCGATGCCGCTTCCGACGGCACCCGCACTGCCCGCCCCATCCGCGGCGGCGATGCCCTACGCCCGCGGCATGCTCGGCTGGCTCCCCGGCCCCCTGCGGCAGGCGATGCAACTCGCCGCGACCCCGTTCTCGCCGTCGGCATCGATGGCGGACGTCGGCGGGGCCCTGGCACGACTCGGCTGGTTCGTCGTCGTCTGGTCGATCTTCGCGACGTCCATCACGCGGCACGTGGCGCTCAAGCTCGTCGGAGAGGAGTCGCTCGGGCTCTTCGGGAGCCTCGGGTATGGCGTGAAGAAATGGCCCGCGGCGTTCAACGCCGCGATCTTCGTCCTGCTCGGGATCGTCACGCTGTCGCTCCCCGCGGCACTGCTTGGCCTCGCGATGCGCACCGACTGGGGCCTCACGGCGGTCGCCGTCATCTGGCCACTCGTGCTCGCCGGCGCGATCGTGCTTGCCATCCTCGCCATCGGCCTGGCGGCCGGCTGGCCGCTCATGGCGGCCAACGTCGGGGTTGAGCGGGGCGACGCCTTCCAGGCGATCTCCACGGCGTTCTCCTACGTGTTCCAGAGGCCGCTTCACTACGCTTTCTATCTCGTGGTCGCGGGAATCGTGCTCGTTCCCTCGCTTTTCGTCGCAGGCCTCTTCGCCGACGCCACGGCCACGCTCGCGGTCTGGGCGGCGAGTTGGGGCATGGGACACGCTCGGACGGCCGAACTGCTCGGCGGCCTGGAAAATCTCGCCGCCCTTCCCCCCGCCGACGCGGCTGCCGCGAACGCCTCGTGGGGTGTGAGAGGTCTCGACTTCTGGCACCGCTGTCTTGCGTCGCTGCTGGGCGCCTTCGGCTGGGGCTACTTCTGGTCCGTCATGACCGCCATCTACCTCCTGCTGCGTCGCGACGTCGACGGCACCGAGATGGACGAGGTCGTCCTGGCCGAGCTGCCCGGCGAGGATGCCTAACCGCGCAGCAGTGCGGCGATCGATCCGGGGAGCGCGGCCACGAGCTGACCGAGTCGAGTCGCGACGGCGGCGGCATCGGCAAACGTCCGCTCCTCCTCGACGAGCCAGCGGAACCAGTTGTCGATCGCGATGATCACTCCCGCGTGGTGAAGGAAGGTCACGAGCCGGCGTTCCTCGTCGTCGAGTGGCCGGACGGTTTCGTAGGCGGTCAGGCACTCCTCCCATGCGGCCGGGACTCCTGCCGCGAGCTGCCAGCTCCCGACGAGCCTCGCGAGGTCGGTGGCGACCGTGTCGATGCCCGCGGCGTGGAAGTCGATGATGCCGCTCACGCGACCGCCCTCGAAGAGCACGTGGTCGCTCCAGATGTCTCGAAGCACGGCCTGGCACGGCGTGTCGACGAGGGGTGCATGCGTGATCCGCTCGAGGGCGTCTGTCCCACCCTCCGAGAAGTGCCCGATCGCCTGCTCGAAGAGCCTCGCGATCGCCTCGTCGCACCTTGATCTCGCGTCGCGACCCTTCCCGCCCCGCCACCGCCATTCCCAGGTCCGCTCACGGAGCGTCGCGGCCCGATCGATCCGTTCGACGAGACCTCGAGATCGTGTCCGTCGTGGCCGGCCGCCGGGCAGCGTCGCGGCGGCGACGTGGATCGCGGCGAGGCGTCGCATCGCCGCCCCTCGCGCGGCCGCATCGGGCACCGCGACCGCCCGGCCGGCGAGAAACTCCACCGCTTCCCAGAGCACGCCGTCGGCGTCCTCCGCGAGCGTCTCCGCCACAGGGCGGGCCTCGGTCACTGGCCGGCCCGGCAGGACGCTGCGCATCATGGGAATCCCCTCGATCCCGCCTCGACGCAGGTGAGTCATGAGGGCGTGGACCCAGACGGCGCGATCGATCGACGTGCCCCGCCCGAACGACTTCACGACCCAGCGGGCGGGGGCCTCGCCGGGCGGCATGGTCTCCTCGACGAGCAGGACCCGGCTGCCGCTGAACCCGCTCGTCGCCAGAGGGGTGAGCGTTCTTCTGGCATCGCCGAAGAAGGTTCGGCACGCGACGGGCTCGGGATCCGGTGGCATCATGGCGAAACCAAACGTTGGTCGGGGACGAACGCGATGCTACCCTTACGACATGGCCCGAGGCAGACTCCATACCCCGAACACGGAACCGTCGAAATGATGCCGGAAAGGACTCGAGACAGGTCGGGGGCGCCGGGGCTTCTGCGATGGCTCGTCGCTTTGATCGCGGTGCTTCTCACGGTCGCGAGCCCCGCGGGTGCCGACGAGCCGGCCAAGGCGAATCCGCCGGTCGCGGCAAGTCCTTCGACGTCGGGCACGTCGACTCCCTCTCCCGCCGGGGAGTCGCCCGCGGCGCCCGCGTCCGACAAGGGGGGCAAGCCGACGTTCGCCGTCGCACTCAAGGACGCCACGAAGGTCGGCGGGCTCATTCCCCTCTGGCGGAAGGACGACAAGGTCTACGCGGAGCTCACCGAAAGCCTGCTCGGCAAGGAATTCTTCGTGCTCATCTCGATTGCTCGTGGGATCGGCGACGGGCCCGTGCTCGGCGGCATGAGCTGGGGCAATGGAGACGACTGGATCTGGGTCTTCCGCAAGGTGGACGACACGATCCAGGTCTCCCGCAAGAACGTCCGCTTCTTCGCGGCCAAGGGAAGCCCCGAGGAGAAGGCGGTCGACCTCGCCTACACCGACAGCGTGCTCTTCAGCCTGCCGATCGTGACGACCGGTCCTTCCGGGGGTCACATCGTCGATCTCGGGAGCGTGTTCCTCACCGACCTCCCGCAGATCTCGTCGACGCTGCCCGGCTTCTCATTCGCCCGCGACCGCTCGAGCTGGGGTAGCGTCAAGGGCTTTCCCGACAACGTCGAACTCCAGGTGGCGGCCACCTACGGCTCGGGCGGCCGCATGGTCCTCGACACGGTGCCCGACGCCCGCGGCGTGACGATCACCGTTCATTACTCGCTCAGCCTCCTTCCGCAGAACGCCTACAAGCCGCGGCTGGCCGACGATCGCGTCGGCTACTTCGTGACGGCGCTCAAGGACTTCTCGCAGAAGGTCGATGAGGACCGGTTCGTGCGGTACATCAACCGCTGGAACCTCGAGAAGGCGGATCCCTCCGCGGCCATCTCCCCGCCGAAGAAGCCGATCGTCTTCTGGATCGAGAAGACCGTCCCCTTCCAGTATCGGCAGCCGATCCGCGAAGGGATCGAGGCCTGGAACGAGGCGTTCGAGAAGGCCGGCTTCGCGACGGCGATCGAGGTGCGGCAGCAGCCCGAGGTGACCGACTGGGATCCGGAGGACGTCAACTACAACACGTTCCGCTGGATCACGGCCGGGGCCGGCTTCGCGATGGGGCCCTCCCGAGTGAACCCGAGGACGGGGCAGATCCTGGACGCCGACATCATCTTCGACGCCGACTTCCTGCAGTTCTGGCGGACGGAATACGAGACCTTCACGCCGCAGGCGGTCGCGATGCTCACCGGCGGCGGCCCCGAGTCGAAGCAGCACCCCGACGCGATCTGCGGCCACGGCTGCGGCTGCCGCCTCTTCGACGGGCATGCCCGCGAGACGGCGCTCGCGATGACGGCGCTTGCTGCCAACGCCGAGAAGGCCCTCTCGGAGGAGGAGAAGGAGAAGCTCGTCGTGCAGGGGCTCACGCTCGTGACGATGCACGAGGTCGGCCACACGCTCGGCCTCCGCCACAACTTCAAGGGTTCGGCCCTCCGCTCGCTGGCCGATTTCAACGACGTGACGAAGACGAACGCCGGCGGCGGCTCGACGAGCGTCATGGACTACATCCCGGTGAACATCGTCCCGAAGGGCCGTGTGCAGGGAGACTTCTATTCGGCGAAGCTCGGCCCCTACGACCTCTGGGCCATCGAGTACGGCTACAAGCCGCTTGCCGGCGGCAGCCCCGAGGCGGAGCGTCCCGAGCTCGAGAAGATCGCGTCCCGCAGCGGCGAGCCGGCGCTCGCCTACGCCACCGACGAAGACACCTCCTGGGGCGATCCCGATCCGCTCTCGAACCGGTTCGACCTCGGCAGCGATCCGCTCGAGTTCGCGAAGACCCGCGCCGAGCTCGTGGCGCAGGTGATGCCGAAGATCGTCGAGCGGTTCACCGCCGACGACGAGGGATACCAGCGGGTGCGGCAGGCGTTCGGCGTGCTCCTCGCGGCGCACGGTCAGGCGATGTACACCGCCTCGCGGCTCGTCGGCGGCCTCTATTCGTCGCGGGCGCACAAGGACGATCCCGGGGCTCCGGTCCCGTTCCGCGTCGTCGATCCGGCGAAGCAGCGGGAGGCGGTCTCGCTCCTCGAGTCGCAGATGTTCTCGGCGACTCCCTTCAGCTTCCCGCCGGAGCTCTACAACCAGCTGGTCGCCACGCAGTGGCATCATTGGGGAAGTCGGCCGGTCAATCGTGAGGATTACCCCGTGCACGACGTCGTGCTCATGTGGCAGGATCGGGTTCTTTCGCGGCTCCTCGATCCGCTCACGCTCAACCGGATCCGCGACAGCGAGCTGAAGGTGCCGGCCGACCAGGATGCGTTCACGACGGCCGAACTGCTCGACCGGCTCTCGAAGTCGGTGCTCGCGGAGTTGGAGACGATCGGGCCGGCGGGCTACTCGAACCGCAAGCCGGCGATTCCTAGCTTCCGCCGGGGCCTCCAACGATCCTATGTCGATAGGCTCTCGCGGCTCGCCCTCGGCGGCGATAATTGGGGCGGTGGCGGCTTCATCATCGTCCTCGGCGGCGGGCCGATCACCGAGGCCAATCCTGATGCACAGGCGCTGGCCGCCCAGCAGTTGCGGACCGTCGGCGGCCGGGTCAAGGCGGTGCTCGCGAAGGCGGACGTCAAACTCGACGACGCGACGCTGGCGCACCTGGTCGACCTCGATGGAAGGATCCAGAAGGTGCTCGACGCTAGGCTGCAAATGCCTCGCCCCTGATCGAAAGGACGGTCATGCGACTCGTGATCGCCACGCTCCCGCCGGGGCAGGTGGAGGCCGTTCGGCAGGCGCTCGCCGAGGTGCACGTCACCCGTCTCTCGATCGCCGACGCCCACGGCTACGCGACGTCCGGGTCGTCCGGCCCGGTCGCCCAGCTTGCCGTGATGGAAATCGCGGTCAACGACGACTTCCTCGAGCGGACGGTCGCCACCATCTCGGGCGTGATGAACCTCGCGGGCCGCGCCGAGGATGCCCCGGCAGGAATGGCGGCCGGCCTCTACGTCCTGCCGATCTCGGAGACGGTGCAGATCTATCGCGCCGTCCGTGGCCAGGAGGCGATCTGAAGAGATCCGCTCGATGATGCCCGCACCCGACGCGACCCCGACCTCCCAGGCGACGCCGACGCTCACGGTCCTGCTCGTCTCCCCCGACCTCATGGTCACAAGCCGGCTCGCAGGCCTCGCCCGCGACGTGCCAGCCCGGATTGAGACGCTGCGGTCGCTCGAGAAGTCCGACGGTCCGCCCGACGGCGGGCCGCGACACTGCCGGCTGGCGATCGTCGACCTGGGGGCGATCGACGGCGATCCAGCGGTGATCATCGCGAAGGTCCGGCAGATCGTCGGCGTGGGTTCCGGCACGGTCGTGGCCGCCTTCGGCCCGCACGTGGCCCGCCAGCGGCTCGACGATGCCCGCACCGGCGGGGCCGACCATGTCGTGAGCCGCGGCGAGCTGCTGGGCGGCTTCGCGTCACTCGTCCGCCGCTGGTGCCACGTCGGCGGGTGACCGGCGGCCGCCGCTCGGTGAAATCCGGCGGCCGAAATCCGCCTCGTCGCATCGGCGGGCTTCTGGTAACAATTCGTGTGGCAAACGAGGAATCGGTCCATGCGTTTCTGGCGACTTCGAAACCGTTTCTGCACGCTCGTCCTTCCCTTGCTCGCGGCAGCATGTGCGTGGTGCACATCGGCTCCCGCCGCAGACCCGGCCGGCGGACTCTTTGGCGACCCGACCGGCATCCCGGCGGCGGCGGAAAGCTTCGGTGAGACCGCCACGGCGGGCACCGCCCGTCAGAAGCCGGATCGCGGCCACCTCGTACTCGAGGCGGAGGACCGGGGGCCGAGCGAACGCGGTCGAGAGATCGTGATTAGGCTCTCGCCGGAGCCGGAGTGGCATCTCTACCCCGTGGCTGCCGCCGACAAGGGAGGCGTCGGACAGGGCAAGCCGACGCTCGTGTCGATCGCGCGGAGTGACGGACTGAAGGTCGTCGCGATCCGGGGCCGTGCCTCCGCGGCCGATGGTGGCAGTCGACCTGCCGCAGACAGTGGGACCGCTGCCGACGGTGTTCCCGCAGACAGAGGAATCGAGGGGAAGGAGGGCGTGCGGATCCTGCCGGGAAATCTCGAACTCTCGGTCATCGTGGAGCCGGCCGCCGATGCCCCCGTGCCGGCGACGCTCGAACTGCTCATCGGCTTCCAGACCTGCAACGACACCACGTGCGATCCGCCGTGGGCTGCCCGCCTGACGGCCGAGTTCGCCTCGTGGGAGGCCGGCGTGAAGCCGAAACTCTCGCTCGCCAAGGCGCGGTACGCGGAGGTTTCCCGGTCACCGGCGGCGATCGAGTCCGAGCCGTCGCAGGCGAATGGAAAAGCGGCCAACCAATCCGCGGCCGGTGAATCCGCGGCCGCTGTGTCGTCCGCGGCGACCGGGACTCCGGCGGGCCTCTCGCTGCCGGTCGTGCTCGCCATGGGGCTTGCCGGTGGGCTCATCCTCAACTTGATGCCCTGTGTGCTGCCGGTGCTGGGATTGAAGCTCATGGCGTTTGCGCAGCAGTCGGGCCGTGCCCGCGGCGAGATCTTCGCCATGAACCTCTGGTACGTGGCCGGCCTCTACGCGGTCTTCTTCGTGCTTGCGACGGCGAGCGTTGCCGCCAACCTCGGCCTCGGCACGTCGAACCTCGCCTGGGGCGAACAGTTCACCTCGACCCGCTTCAACGTCACGATGTGCGCGATCGTGTTCGCCTTCGCGCTGTCGTTCCTCGGCGTCTGGGAGCTGCCGATCCCGGGCTTCATCGGCGAAAAGGCCGGGCACGTCCAGACGAAGGAGGGGCCGCTCGGCGCGTTTTTGAAGGGCGTCCTCTCGACCGTGCTCGCCACTCCTTGCAGCGGCCCGTTTCTCGGGCCGGTCTTCGGCTTCACGCTCGCGCAGCCGACCATCGTAACCTACGCGGTCTTCGGCGCGATCGCGACCGGGATGGCCCTCCCCTACCTCGTCGTCGGCATGCTGCCGGGACTCGCGAAGTCCCTGCCGAAGCCGGGAGCCTGGATGGAGACGCTCAAGGAGATCCTGGGCTTCGTGATGCTCGGAACGGTGGTGTTCCTCTTCACCTTCCTCGACCGCGACTGGTTCATCCCCACCCTTGGCCTCCTCTTCGGTCTCTGGGCGGCCTGCTGGTGGGTCGGCAAGGCGCAGGAGACCGGCATGCCGCCGCCTCTCCGCCGATGGCTTCAGGCCGGCGCGGTCGCTGCGGCGATCGGCGGGATTGCCTTCACGTTTCTCGGCCCCGTGCAATCGATCATCCCGTGGGAGCCGTTCTCCCGGGCGCGGCTCGCGGAGCTCAAGGAGCGTGGGGCGACCGTGATGGTCGATTTCTCGGCCGACTGGTGCCTCACCTGCAAGCTCAATCTCGCCACCGCCATCGAGACCGACAAGGTGAAGGCCAAGATCGATTCCAACCGGGTCGTGCCGCTGCTCGCCGACTGGACCGAGGAGTCGGACGAGATCAAGTCGATGCTCGAGAGCCTCCAGGCGAAGTCGATTCCCGTGCTCGCCATCTTCCCGGCGGCCCCTCCCGGAGAGCGGGCGAAAGAACCGATCATCCTCCGCGACTTGATCTCGGAGTCGCAGCTGCTCGACGCGCTCGAACGCGCGGGTCCGTCGCTCAC
>JBBAVU010000079.1:0-13170 GCA_040397565.1 Pirellulales bacterium
CGCGAATCTCACGTTCAACGGCAACGTCGACCGGATCACGATCGGCGGCCGGGTCGGCTCGTACTTCCCGGGAAACACGATCACGACGACCCCGGCCGTGATCACCGTGACCGGCCGGCTGAAGTACCTGAACACCAACAGCTACTTCCAGGCCACCACGCCCGGTGACGGGCTCTTCTGGAACGATGCCACTTCGACCGATCCGTCGTCGCTGGCCGTGACCGGTTCGCTCGTCACGGGCAGCTACGTGACCGTCGTGCCGACGCGGCCGGCGACACAGACGCCCGCACCCATTCCGCCGCAGACCTACAACCCGCCTTCGGCTCCCCCGGGCTTCTCGGCCAAGTCCCAGGACGTCCGCCCCGCGGGCATTCTCGTGACGTTCCAGGCTGCGACGAGCGACGGCGGTCTGCCGGTGGTGTTCTACGAGTACTCGACGAATGCCACGGACGGAACGCCGACCTGGAGGCGGTTCGACAACCCCGCCCAGGGCCCCGGCACCGACATCGTGCTGACCAAGGACTCGGCGGGCAATGCGCTGGTCCTGGGCACCACTTACCAGGTGGCCGTCCGGGCGGTGAATGCGATCGGCGCCACCGGGACGACTCCTTCGGCAGTGCAGGTCGTGGCCCCGCCGCTGGCTCCGGCAACGTTCTCGGCTTCGGCCACCACGTTGCCCGATGGCATCAAGGTGAGCTTCACCGCCCCGGCGAACGACGGCGGATCGACGGTGGTGAAGTACCAGTACACGACGAATGCCCTGGCGGGCACTCCGACCTGGAGGGACTTCGACAATCCCTCGCAAGGCCCGGGCACCGACATCCAGTTGACGGTCGATTCGTCGGGCGGGCCTTGGCTGAATAACACCTACGACGTGTCCGTCCGGGCCGTGAATACCGTCGGCAACGCGGCGTTCACGCCCTCGTCGTCCGTGACGGTGACCCTCACCCCGTGACGGTGACCATCGTCTGAGAACAGAGCCCGCTCTCCCCGCGGCACACATCCCACGGCCCGCACCTGGCCCCGAGCCTTGTGCGGGCCGTGACTTTGATCGGCGAAACCGCCGCGCTTGGCCGTCGCATAGAAGCTCCCAGGCGTGAGCCAAGGGAATGCGGGTCGCCGACCGACTGTCCCGCGGTCTTGTATCGCCCCAATTTTGCCGTAGGGCCGGCGGGCGGGTGTCTGCTAGTTTTCCGGCATGAGATGCTCCTTGCTTGACGTGGCCGTTCTCGCCCTGGCGGCCTACCCGCTCTGGCCGGCGGCGGCGCGGGCCGATGAACCCGCGCTCCTGCCGCCGGTCGAGTGCCGCGTCGAGAGCGAGATCTTCGTGGGCGACGGCAAGGAGCCCGTGTCGCGGAGCCTGACGTTGCTCGCCGATCGCGTCGCCTGGGACTTCCTCGGCCCCGCCGACCTCGACGACGCGGGCGATGCCGCCGAGGCCGCGGAGTTCGTCCTCCACGATCCCGATCGGGAGCGGGTCGTGCTCGTCGACGCGAAGCGGAACGTGAAGACGACGATTTCGACGAAGTCGCTCGCGCAGCTTTCTGCGTCGCTCGCCTCCTGGGCGAGGAAGGCCGACGATGACGTCGTGCGGTGGGCCGGCGGCACCGACTTCGCTGACGGCTTCGACACGCAGGAGAAGGCGATCGAGCTCCACGGCCCGCGGGTCCGCTATGCCGTCGCCTTCGACGAGGCCCCTTCGCCCGAGGCCGCCGCGGCCTACCGGAAGTTCGCCGACACGGCGATCCTGCTGAAGGCGCTCATGCAGCCCGGGGGCCTCCCCCCCTTCCCCCGCATCGCGATCAACGAAAAGGTGGCGGCGGCCGGCGGCATCCCGCGGGAGGTGTCGCTCCAGGTTGATTCATCGCAGGCCGGCTCAGCGCTTGCGGCCTCCGGCATCAAGGCGGGCATGAAGATGACGGCGAAGCGGCTTCGCAGCGTCCACAAGCTCCACCCGCGGTGGATCGAGTCGGACCACCGCCGCGTGGAGGCGGCCTCGGCCCGCATCGCCGTCGCCCGCGAGGTGCCTCTCGCCGAGTACGCGCGAAAGCTTCAGTGAAACTCGCGACCGCGTCGCGACGCGCGGAACCGTCACCGACGGTGGCCGCACATCCTTCCCACAGTTCGCAGGCCTCGCTCGCCGATTTCTCACATGGCAGGCAGGTCTTCCCGATCGACACAAGCGGCCCTTCTCGCCGCGGATCGGGATGCTTGACATCCGTACATTCCCCTGCCATGCTCGTGGCTCGAAAACAACGCACGGAGGCTCCAGATGCTCGTCCTTTCCCGGAAACTGAACGAACGGATCGTGGTCGGCGGGTCGGTGGTGGTGACGGTCGTCCGCATCAGCGGCGACAAGGTCCGTCTGGGGATCGACGCGCCCGATGATGTCCGTGTGATCCGGGACGAAGTTGCGGATCAGGATGGTGAGGCCGCCACCGCAGGCAGGATCGGTATCGCCGAGGCCAGCAGCATTGCCGAGACAAGCAGTGGGGATCGCTGCTTCGTGGCATGAGCGAGGCCGAATCGGAACCACGCGGCAATTTTCCCTTCGGGCGTCGGCGGCTCCTCGTCGGGCTTCTGCTCGGGACGCTGGCGGTTGCGTGCCTGCTCGGCTTCGTCTCGGCCTGGAGGCCGGCGTTCTACGCGCCGGTCGGAGAGCCCGAGGCCCCACACCGTGAGCAGGCCGCCCGCCGGCTCGTGACGCAGGTGTCGGCGGTCCACGGCGGGCTCGGTCGGCCCGGCCGCTGGGGGGCGGTGATCGCCGACGAGGAGGTGAACGCCTGGCTCGACCTCGACCTGCCCCGCAACCATCCCTCGCTTCTGGCCTCGGGCGTTCGCCGGCCGCTCGTCGCGTTCGAGCCGAAGAGGGTCAAGGTCGGCGCGCGGGTCGGCTCCGGAATCGCGTCGGCCGTGGCCTGGATCGACGCAGAGGTCGTCCTGCGTGACATCAACCAGCTCGAGATCACGATAGCCGACGCGAGGATCGGCCCGGTGCCGATCCCGCGGGGGCTCGTCCTGCGGGAGATTGCAGCGAGGATTTCCCCGCTCGGCGCGGTGCCTGAAATCAGACAGGTCGGGGGCCGCCCCGTGCTCGTCGTGTACATTCCCTCCATCCCGGGGAGCGGCATGAACTGCCGGCTCGAGGGGCTTCGGATCGACAAGGGTGAGATGGTGCTCGAGGGCATGACACGCACGGAGAAGGATCGATGAAGCGATTGCGTTTCCTGGGGGCCGCGGGGATGGTCTCGGGCTCGCGGCACCTGCTCGAGGTCGGCGACCGGCGGGTGCTCTTCGACTGCGGGCTCTTCCAGGGGGAGAAGGGGATTCGCGAGCTGAACTGGAACCCCTTCCCCGTGCCCACAGACACGATCGACGCGGTCGTGCTCACCCACGGCCACATCGACCACTCCGGCTGGCTGCCGAGGCTCGCCCGCGAGGGCTTCCGGGGCCGCATCTTCACGTCGCCGCCAACGGCCGACCTGCTCGGCCTGCTCCTCTACGATTCCGCGAAGTGCCAAGAAGAAGATGCGAAGTACGCCAACCGCAAGGGCTTCTCGGCGCATAAGCCGGCCCTACCGCTCTACAACGAGCGGGACGTCGACCGGGTGTTGCGGCAGGTGTCGCCGGTCGAGCGGGGAAGCTGGTTCGAGCCGGCTGCCGGCATTCGCTGCCGCTTCCACGACGCGGGCCACATGCTCGGCAGCTCGTTCGTCGAGGTCGAGGCTCGGGAGTCGGCCGGGGCCACCCCGACCCGGATCGTCTTCTCCGGCGACGTCGGCCGCTACGACGCGCCGCTCTACAACGACCCCGCCCCGCCGCCTCCGTGCGACTACCTCGTGCTCGAGAGCACCTATGGCGACCGCGACCATCCGGCCGCAAAGCCGCTCGATGAGCTCGAGGCCGCGACGAAGGAAGCGATCGGCCGCGGGGGCATGATGCTCGTGGCGTCGTTTGCGATCGGGCGGTCGCAGCAGCTCGTTTACCTGCTGCGGACGCTGATGGCCGCGGGCCGGCTGCCGGAGGTGCCGATCTGGATCGATTCGCCGATGGCGGTCGATGCGACCCGCGTCTTCCGCCAGCACGTCGCGGAGCACGACTTCACCGAGGCGAGGCTCGAGGGGGTCGCGGAGTCGCTCGTGGCCCCGAGCGTGCACATGGCGAGGTCGGCAGACGAGTCGAAGGCGATCAATGCCCACAAGGGGCCCGGCATCATCATCGCCTCGAGCGGCATGATGACCGGGGGCCGCATCCTCCACCACCTTGCCAACCGGCTGCCCGACCCGCAGACGACGGTGCTCGTCGCCGGCTTCCAGGCGATCGGCACCCGGGGGCGGAGCCTCGTGGACGGGGCGCGGATGCTGCGGATTCACGGCCGCGACATCCCCGTCCGGGCGGCCGTCCGGCGGGTCGAGGCCCTCTCGGGCCATGCCGACCGCCGGGAGCTCGTCCGCTGGCTCACCGGCCTGCCCGCCCCAAAAAGGACGTTCCTCGTGCACGGCGAGCCGCCGGCCGCCAAGGCCCTCGCGGAGCACCTCTTAAAAACGTTCGGCTGGGAGGCGACGGTGCCCGCCCTCGGGGCTATTTTTGATTTGGCCGGATGACCGGCTTTTGTTTTGGCCGGATGACCGGCGGATCCCCCAGTCAGGAAAGGAATGTCCACGGTGGAAAAGTCCTCGCAAGGCGGTCGTCACGTCGGCAATCGGAGCGAGATCCTGCCCTCCACGCCGCTCGGCAACGACGTCGCGCTCATGGCCGCCAACATGGACGCGATCCTCTCGTCGCAGAGCTACATGCTCGCGCACGACGACCACAAGCTGCTCGAGGAGGAGCGGATGCGGGGCGTGCGGATGCTCCTCGAGCTCGAGAAGCCCGAGATGGCCTTTCTTGCCGACAAGATCCACTCGACCGTGATCGTCTTCGGCGGGACGCAGATCGTCGAGCGGCCGGCGGCCGAGCGGAGGCTCTCCGACGCCCGTCGCAAGCTCGCGGCGTCCCCCTCCGACCGTGCCCTGCGACGGGAAGTGGAGCGGAGCGAGCGGCTGCTGTCGCTCTCGAAGTACTACGACGACGCCCGCGAGTTCGCGAGACTCGTCTCGATCGACAACCAGTGCGACGATCGCCGTGACTTCGTCGTCGTGACCGGTGGCGGCCCGGGCATCATGGAGGCGGCCAACCGGGGCGCCTTCGACGTCGGCTGCAAGTCGATCGGGCTCAACATCAAGCTGCCGGCCGAGCAGCAGCCAAACCCGTTCATCACGCCCGAGCTCTGCTTCCAGTTCCGCTACTTTGCTCTACGGAAGTTCCACTTCATCCTGCGAGCCGCGGGGGTCGTGCTCTTCCCCGGCGGCTTCGGCACGCTCGACGAGATGTTCGAGACGCTCACGCTCCGGCAGACCCACCGGATGCAGCCCGTGCCGATCATCCTCTACGGCCGTGAATACTGGTCGAAGATCATCGACTTCCAGGCGATGGCCGACGCGGGCGTCGTCGCCGACGACCACCTGCGGCTCTTCAGCTACGCCGAGACGCCGCAGGAGGCCTGGCAGGAGATCGTCGACTTCCACGACCAACAGCACGCGGAGTGCTGACAGGGCTGGCGGCGTTCAAACGGAGCCGCCCTCGGAAGCCGATTCGTCGGCAAGCGGCAGGAACAGCCGGAAGGTCGTGCCGACGCCCGGCTCGCTCTCGACGGAAACCGCGCCGCCGTGGGCCTGCACGATGTGCTTGACGATCGAGAGCCCGAGGCCGGTGCCCCCCTCCTTGCGGCTGCGGGCCTTGTCGACCCGGTAGAAACGCTCGAAGATCCGCGGCAGGTGCTCCTCGTCGATCCCGCAGCCCTGGTCGGCCACGGCGATCACCGCGCACGGCCGTCCGCCCCCCTCTTCCGCCGTGCCGTGATGGGCGGAGATCTGCACGAGCCGCTCCGGCTCGCTGTACTTGATGGCGTTGTCGACCAAGTTGATGATCGCCTGCTCCACGAGCGGCGGGTTCATCGGCACGACCAGCCCCTCCTCGCAGGCGACCTCGAGGCGGATCGACTTCTCGGCCGCCCTCGGCGAGCAGTCCGACACCGCCTCCTCGATCACCGTCCTCACCTCCGCCTCCTCGAGCGGCAGGTTGCCGGCCCCCTCGCTCTGCTCGATCCGGGAGAGGGCGAGCAGGTCCTCGATGATCGCCTCGAGCCTTTCCGCCTGCCGGGCGACGATGCCGAGAAACCTTTTCGCGTCGGCCGGGTCGTCGACCGCGCCGTCGAGGAGCGTCTCAACGAAGCCCTTGATCGAGGCGATCGGCGTTTTCAGTTCGTGCGACACGTTTGCCACGAAGTCGCGGCGGATGTTCTCGAGATGGCGGAAGTGCGTGACGTCGTTGAGCACGATCACCGCACCGCCATCCGCCCCCCGTGCATCCGCGAGCGCCGTGCCGCGGACGAGGATCGTGCGGTCGCGGGCCCCGCGCATGAGCAGGTCGTCCTCGATCGGCTCCCGGCAGTCGATCGCCCGCAGGGCGAACCGCCGCAGGTCGGGGTTGCGGACCACCTCCTGGAGCGGCCGACGGACCACCCTCGCGGGATCGAGGCCGAGCAGCTCGGCGGCCGCCCGGTTGATGCTCACGATCCGCTGCCGGGCATCGACGGCGAGCACCCCCTCGACCATGCTGCCGAGCACGGCCTCCTGCTGCGAGCCCTGCCGGCCGATCGTCAGCCCCCGCTCGACGAGCTGCTGCCGCATCGCCTCGAGCGCCTCGGCCACCTCCGCCACCTCCGCCAGCTCGGCGGCGGGAACGGTCGTTTCGAAGGCCCCCGCTGCGAGCCGGCCGGCGACGCCGGCGAGCGTCTCGACACTCCGCGAGCAACGCTTGGCGACGACGTAGCCGCCCCACGCCGCCGCCAGGCCGATTGCCAGGTAGCCGGCGAGCATCCGCCGCTGCTCGCGGCCGAGCGACCGGTCGGATTCGAGGCTGTCGGTCGTGACGCGGACGATCGCCTTCGGCCGCCCGGCCGGACCCGAGGGCATCACGATCGCGAGCATGCGTCGGCCCGTCGCCGCGTCGTAGCGGCTCGACCGGGCGATCCGCCCTTCGCGGGCCTCCTGGAGGAGCCGCTCGTCGCCGGCTCCCGGGCTCGCGGGACGGCCAGCGGGCAGGACGGGCCGCGCCTCGCCGTCGAAGAGGTCGATCTGCATCCCGGAGGAGCGGGCGAGATCGGCCACGACCGCCCCGAGCGACTCTGCGGCTTCGCCACCGATCCGCTCGGGAAGCTTCGACGCCACGGCCTCGGCGACGGCGATCGAACGGCGAAGCTGGGCGTCGTCGGCCAGCTCCGCGAGCCGCACCGACGCCTGCCAGAAGCAGGCGACGATCACCGCCGCCAGAAGCGTGCACCAGCCTGCGAAAAGGTGCCAGACGAAACGGGTTCTGGGCATGGGCTCACCGGGCTTTGGCCCGGGTCGCCTCAGGCCCTGAAACGATAGCCCACGCCGCGGACCGTCTCGATGTAGGAGCCGTACTCACCGAGCTTTTTCCTCAGTCCCGCGACCTGGACATCCACCGAACGCTCCGTGACAGGATAATCCTCCCCCTTCACGGCGTCGACGATCTGCGTGCGGGTGAACGCCCAGCCGGGCCTTTTCGCGAGGAATTGAAGCAGGGCGAACTCGGTGTAGGTCAGCTCGAGCGGCCTGCCGGCGAGCGTCGCCTCGTGGCGGCCGGGATGCATCGTGAGCTCCTTCGCCTCGATCGTCGCGTCGAACTCGGCGATCCGCTCCGACTCCTTTCGCCGCAGCATCGCCTTCACGCGTGCCGTGAGCACCCGCGGGCTGAAGGGCTTCGTGATGTAGTCGTCGGCGCCCCGCTCGAGCCCGGCCACCACGTCCCCCTCCTCACTCTTGGCGGTGAGCATGATGATCGGGACGTCGCGGGTCTTCGGGTCGCCCTTGAGCCTGCGGCAGACCTCGAGTCCGTCGACCGCCGGAAGCATCAGGTCGAGCACGACGAGGTCGGGTGGCTGACGCTTCACGAACTTGATCGCCTCCTCGCCCGACGCGACGCAGGAGACGCGGTAGCCGTCCTTGGAGAGGTTGTACTGGAGGAGCTCCTGGAGATCCTCCTCGTCGTCCACCACGAGGATGTGGGGCATGCCGCCGCCGGCGGGCTCCTCCGCCGATCGCCGCAAGTCCGCCTGCACGGAGCCGCTGCCGGAAGCGCCGGACTGCGAACCGCCATGGGCACTGCCTCCCTTGGCAACGCCGCCCGACAGCGACTGCGGGCCGCCGACCGACCTCGCCGAGGCGAGAGGGGAACGCTCGAGCCGGGTGAGCACGACCGCCATGTTTGTCGCTCCTCGGGGGACCGATCCTTCGATCTTCCGCTCCACTGAAACGAAGTCTACGAGATGCTTTCGGCCGCCTGCATCGTTAGATTTTGGTGAGCGGTCTGGCCGCCGGAAATCAGGAGAAAAGCAGCTCCACGTCGTCGGGCGTGAGGCTCGAGAGCATGCTCTCGTCGGCCCGCACGATCGACTCGGCCAGTTCCCGCTTGCGGTCCTGGAGGGCGACGATCTTCTCCTCCACCGTGTCGCGGGCGATGAGACGGTAGGCGAACACCCGCCGTGTCTGACCGATGCGGTGGGCCCGGTCGATCGCCTGCGCCTCGACGGCCGGATTCCACCACGGGTCGAGGATGTAGATGTAGTCGGCGGCGGTGAGGTTGAGCCCCTGCCCGCCCGCCTTGAGGCTCACGAGGAAGAGCCGGCAGTCGGGATCCTCCTGGAATCGCACCACCCTCGCCTGGCGGTCGGTCGTCTTGCCGTCGAGGTATTCGTAGGGAAGCTGCCTGGCGTCGAGCCGGCGGCGCAGGATCGCGAGGAAGCTCGTGAACTGGCTGAAGACGAGGACCTTGTGCCCCTCGTCGAGCACCTCGTCGAGCTGCTCGGCCAAGAGGTCGAGCTTGGCGGAGGGCTCGTCGATCCGCGCGGGATCGACCAGCCCCGGGTGGCAGGCGGTCTGCCGCAGCCGCAGGAGCGCCTCGAGCACGGCGATCTTCGACCGGCCGATGCCCATCCGGCTGATGCGGCCGGTGAGCTCCTGCCGGTAGTGTTCGCGGAGCTCGTCGTAGGCCTTCCTCTGCTCGCCGCCGAGCTCGCAGAGGATGGTCTGCTCGGTCTTCTCCGGCAGGTCGGAGAGCACCTGCGCCTTCGTGCGGCGAAGGAGGTAGGGACGCACCGCGCGGCTGATCACCTCGGAGGCCGTGCCCCCCCGGCCCGCGGTGAGGAACCGCTTCAGCCGGGCCGCCGTGCCGAGCTGGCCGGGGTTCAGGAACTCGAAGATGCTCCAGAGCTCGCCGATGTGGTTCTCGACGGGAGTTCCCGTGACGGCCAGGCGGTGCCTCGCCCTGAGGAGTCGGCAGGCCTTCGCCGCCTGGCTGGCGGCGTTCTTGATCGACTGCGCCTCGTCGAGCACGACGTAGTCGAACTCCGTGTCGCGGTGGTGGATGACGTCGCGACGGAGCGTGCCGTAGGTCGTGAGGACGAGGTCGTGGGCCGCAAGGTCGCCGGCAGCCTCGCCGCGGTCGTTGCCCGTGTGGTTGAGCACGCGGAGCTGCGGCGCGAAGCGGCGGGCCTCCTCGATCCAGTTGAAGACGAGGCTCTTTGGCACGACGACGAGCGACGGCCTGTGGGCGAGCCCTTGCTCCCGCAATCGCTGCTGCCGCTGCACGAGCATCGCGAGCACCTGGATCGTCTTGCCGAGGCCCATGTCGTCGGCGAGGCAGCCGCCGATGCCCATCCGCTCGAGGAACGACAGCCAGCCGAGCCCCTCCCGCTGGTAGTGGCGAAGCGTCCCGCAGAAGCCCTCCGGCTCGTCCTCGGCCTCCGGCCGCTCGCCGCTGGCGAGCTCCGCCCGCAGCCGTTCGAAGGCCTCGTCGACCCGCGCGGTCGGCTGCCCGGCGAGCAGCGCGTCGAGCAGCGCGACCTGGATCCTGCCGAATCGCAGCCGGCCGTCGTGGCGGTCGGCGAGCTCGAGGATCGGCTCGAACTGCCCGGCCCAGTTTTCCGGCAGGACGCCGATGGAGCCGTCGGAGAGCTCGACGGCGCGATCACCCTTCCCGATCGCCGCGAGGAGCGCCGGCATCTCGATCGACACGCCGCCGAAATCGACCGAGCCCGAGAGCTCGAACCAGTCGATGCCGCTTGTGACGTTCCAGGCGACGCTGCCGATGGGCCGGTAGCGGCGGCCCGCGACCTCCACCGACCAACCGGCCGCGGCGAGCTGCGACACCGACGCATCGAGCCGCGCCCGCGGCACCTCGACGTGGTGCGTGGCGGGCTCTTCGTCGCCGGCCGCCGGGGGCTTCGCCGCCACGACGCCGTGCCGCGGCAGGACCGAGAGCGCCTCCCGCTCGGCAGCGCGGTTGCGGCGGACGAGCACGCGGGCCGGCACGTCCGCAGCGCCGCCCGCGGGGTCGTCGGCGGCCACGATCACGCCGCCGTAGTCGAACCAGACGCGGCCCGCGAGGTGCACTCGCGGCGACGGACTCCTGCGGCGGCGAGGGCGAGCGTCGCCTTCCTCGGAGCCCTCTTCGACGACCGATGGCGAGTCGTCGAGCGTGAGCTTGGGCCGTGGCGGGCCCGACTCGATCCGCCATCCCGTCCACGATGGCAGGTGTACCCTCGGCAGGTCGGCCAGCGCCGCGAGCCGTTCGATGAGCCCGTCCACCTGCGACGAGGCGAGCTCGATCGACCCGCGACGCTCGAACTGCTCGAGCCAGCCCGCCGACTCGCCGAGATCGAGCTTCGCGATGCGGTCCGAGAGGACGAGCAGCCCCGAACGCAGGATCACCCGCGGCTCCTCGAGATCCTTCCGCTGGCTGCCGCGGACGAGCATGCCGCGGAGGGTCGCCTTGGCGGGCCTGGGAGACGGTCGATCCTCGTCGATCGACCCGCCGGAAAGCGGGCCGTCGTCGTCGGGTTCCAGCACGAGCGCGAACTCCCAGGCCTTGCCGTGGTCCCACGCGAGCGGCAGCACGACGTCGGGAGCCCGGCGGGGCTCCGGCTGCAAGACGAGACGGCCCTGCTCGCAAAGCATCGCGAGGTGGACGTCGGCCGCCTGGGGGGCGACGGCGATCCGGCTCACCGTCTGATCTGCCGCGGCGATCGAAGGAGCGGAAACGGAGGAGGTGCCGAGCAGGTGGGCGACGCACAGCTGCTCCGCGGGATCGAGCTCCTCGAGTCGTGCGAGATCGATCGACACCGGCCGGGGCCGGCCCGTCGCGTTGCCTGCGACGTCGAGCTGCATGCGAGCGGGGGCGAGCACGACCGATCTCGAATCCGCCGAGGCCGCGACGTCGAGCACGAACACGAGCTCGCCCGTCGACCGCCGCGAGTCGACGAGCGAGACGCCGCGGGTGCGGACGGCGGGCTCGACGAGCCGGCGGCGCTCCTCCAGATCGGCGGCCCATGCGGGAACACGCGTCGAGCCGGCTCCATGGGTTCGCGCGCGGCTCGGGCGAGTGGCCGTCGTGGCGGCCCGATCGCCGGCTCCCGGCGGCCAGAGATCGGAAAGGCCTTCGTCGTCGACCTCGGTCTCGGTGGATCCGTCGTCCGACCCGCCGGCCGCGTCGCCGGTCGCGATGCATTCAAGCGCGATCGGCGTGTGGTCCTGCAGCGAGGAAAAGAGCCCGCGCCGGTCGATTTCGAGCAGCACGGCCGCGAGCGCCGCGCACGGTTCGCCGGCCTGACCCCGTCGGCTCGTCGACCGGGATTCGAGCGTCATCCCGCCGCGGCGGCCGCTCGACAGCTCCACTTCCACCTCGCATTCCTCCCCTTTCTCGTCGGTGACGGTCGCCTTCACCATGCCGACCCGCGGGCAGGAGAGCCGGTGCGGTGCGGCGAACCGCCTCGCCCTGGCGATCTCGGACCGGTCGAACTTGTGGAAGAGACGTTTTTCGAGACGGGTCATGCGGGAGCGTGCGTGGCGGGCGATCGGGCAAACGCGGAATCGACGGACTCGGGCCCGCGGAAAAACGCGCAACACGCCAGTGTATCGCGGCGGGGCGGCCACAGGCGAGGGGCGGCCCGGTTTCGGCCGAGGAACGAAGCGACAGCCGCATCGGCCGGCCCGGACGTCAGCCGCCCTTCACGGCGGCGATGAGCTCGAGCACGTTCTCGACGGGGGTTTGCGGCAGGACGCCGTGTCCGAGGTTGAAGATGTGCCCCGGGCGGCCGGCGGCCTCCGCGAGGATCTGCCCGGCGCGGCTGCGAACCGTCGCCGGGTCGGCCAGCAGCACGGCCGGGTCGAGGTTGCCCTGGATGCCGCGGTCGTCGCCGATCGCCCGCCAGGCGTCGGCCAGGCCGATCCGCCAGTCGACTCCGATCACGTGGCCGCCAGCCTCGGCGAGCAGCGGCAGGAGCGCCGGATTGCCGGTCGCGAAGTGGATCACCGGCGTGCGCTTCGCCGCCTCGGCGATCGCGTCGCGGGAATGCGGCAGGACGTACCGCCGGTAGTCTTCCGGCGAGAGGCATCCCACCCAGCTGTCGAACAGCTGCACGATCTGCGCGCCCGCGTCGATCTGCGCGACGAGGTAGCGGCTCACCGCCCGGGCGAGCTTCCCCATGATCGCGTGCCATGCCGACTCGGCGCCGTACATCAGCTCCTTCGTGTGGAGCCATGCGCGGCTCGTGCCCCCTTCGATGCAGTAGCTCGCGAGCGTGAACGGGGCCCCTGCAAAGCCTATCACCGGCAGCGACTCGTCGAGCCCGGCCCGCGTGGTCCGCACGCAGTCGAATACGAACGCCAGCCGGTCGACGTCGGCGAGCTCCCGGAGCCGCTTCTCGTCGGCCGCCTCGCGAAGCGGGTTGTGGATCACGGGCCCCTCCCCCGCGGCGAACTCGAGATCCATCCCCATCGGCTCGAGGATCGGCAAAAGATCGCTGAAGATGATCGCCGCGTCGACCTTGAGCCGGTCGACCGTCGCGATCATCACCTCCGCCGAGAGCCGCGGGTTCTTGCAGAGCTCCATGAACCCCACCTTCTCCCGCACCCGCCGGTACTCCGGCAGATAGCGTCCGGCCTGCCGCATCAGCCAGATCGGCGGGCGTGTCGTCGGCTCGCGGCGGCAGGCTCGCATCATGAGCGAGTCGTGCCAGGGAGGCCGGCTCGTCGGGGTGGCGTGCGG
>JBBAVU010000080.1:0-12978 GCA_040397565.1 Pirellulales bacterium
TGGGCCTCACGTTTCTCACTCCCGCGCTGCTCGCCGGGGCGGCACTCGTCGCGGTGCCCCTCGTGCTGCACCTCATCATGCGGCGGAAGCCGGTGAAGCGGGAGTTTCCGGCGACGATCTTCCTGAAGCAGGCGTTGCGGGCGAACAGGCGGAAGCTGCGGGTCAACAACCTGCTGCTGCTCCTGCTGCGGGCCGCGTCGATCGCGTTTCTGGCGGTGGCGCTTGCGAGGCCGACGCTCCGTGGGGCCGGATGGCTCGGGGATCGCGAGGCGCCCGTGGCCGCGGCGTTCGTCTTCGACACGTCGCCGCGGATGCTCGTCCGCGAGGGAAACCGGACGCGGATCGAGCGGGCGGCGGAGATGGCCTCGACGCTCGCCGGGAAGCTGCCGAAGGAGAGCCAGGTGGCCGTGCTCGACACGGCGGGCGGTCCGCGGGCCTTCGCGCCGTCGATGGAGGCCGCCGCGGCCGCGATCCGCAGGCTCTCCACCGCGACGCCCGCCGTCACGCTCTCCGACACGGTCGCCGACGCCGTCCGTCTCCTCGAGTCGAGCCCTCTCGCCCGTCGGGAGCTCACCATCTTCACCGACCTCTCCGTCGGCGGCTGGAGCGACGGTGAGCCGCCCGCGGAGCTCTTCGCGAAGCATCCGGATCTGACCGTGATCGTGGTTGACGTGGGCGTCGAGCGGCCGCGCGACTTCTCGATCGACGCCGTGACGCTGCCGGCGGATCGTATCGCGGCGGGCACGCCGCTCGTGATCGGCGTCGCCCGGAGCCGGCTCGGGCCGGACGCCTCGCGGACGGTCGCGGTCGACCTGCTCTCGGACGACGGATCGTACGTGCGGCGGGTGGAGAAGCCGGCGGAGTGGAGTGAGAAGGGCTGCGATTCCGTGTCGTTCGAGCTCGTGGGCCTCGGCGAGGGGACGCACCAGGGCCGCGTCGTCGTGACGGGCGCCGACGACCTCGAGGCCGACGACTCCCGGAGCTTCACGGTGGAGGTGGCTCCGCCGCCGTCGGTGCTCCTCGTCGGCCAGCCGCCGGCGGAGCGGTCGACGCTGCTCTTGAAGCAGGCGATCGCACCGGAGTCGCTCGAAACCGCCGGCAAGGCGAGGTTCGGCTGCCGCATGCTCGATGTCGGGGCCCTCGAGAAGACCGGCTGGGACGATCTCGTGGGGATGGTGCTCCTCGATCCTCCGCCTCTCGCGCCGAGAACCTGGGGGCTGCTCGAGGCCTGGGTGGCGGGCGGCCGGGGACTCGTCGTCTGGCTCGGACCTGCCGCGGGGAGCGGCGAAGCCTTCAACAGCGACGCTTCGGCCCGCGTCCTCGGCGGCCGGATCGACCGCGTCTGGAGCGATCGCACCGGGGCCAACTGCCTCGCCCCGTCGTCGCTCGACCACCCGATCCTCGCGCCCTTTCGTCGAGTGGCCGACGCCGTGCCCTGGCAGGACTTCCCCGTTGAGCGGCATTGGGACTTCGAGCCGATTGCGGCACCGGATCCCGGCCTTGCCGGCCCCGAGCCGGCGACGGTCGTCACGCGGTATCGGGACGGCCTGCCGGCGATCCTCGAGCACGGAGTCGGCGAGGGGACCGTCGTCGTGGTGACGACGCCCGTCTCGCGGTCGGCCGACGATCCCGACGCCTGGAACGTGCTCGCCACCGCCTTCGACGCATGGCCGTTCGTGATCCTCGCCAACGAGACGCTCATGCACGCCATCCGCAGCCACGAGGCCACCAACGTGATCGCCGGCGAGCCCGCGATCGTCCGGCTGCGGCGGCGGGACGGCCAGGCGACGTTCGTCGAGAACCCGGTCGGAGAGTCGTTTCCCGTGGCGGTGGACCAGGAACGCGGGACGGTGACCGTGACGGAGACTCGCTTGCCCGGCAACTACCGGGTGCGGTCCGGCGGCGAGGCCGACGCGTCCGAGAGAGGCTTCAGCGTCAATCTCGCCCCGTCGGCGACGAACGCGAGGCGTCTCGAGGCCGACGCCGCACGACGTCTCTTCGGGCCGGCGGCCCGCGTCGCCCGCACGGACGACGAACTGGTCCGCGAGGTCAATCTCGAGCGGGTGGGCGCCGAACTCTACGGCTGGATCATCGTGGCCGTGGCCGCGTTCATGGCGTTCGACTGGGCGCTCGCCAACCGCTTCTACCCGCCGGTCGCCGAGGCCGCGACATGACGACGGATCCTGCCGCAGGCGAACTCGCCATCCAGTTCGACCCCGTGGGATCGTGGGCCTTCGTGGCGATCGTGGCGGCGGCGCTCGCCGCGGTGCTCGTCTTCCTCGGCCCCGACCGCACGCGGCTCACGCCGCCACGTTTCGCGACGCTCTTGGCGCTGCGGATCGCGGCCTTCCTCCTGCTCGTGGCGTGCATGATCCGCCCCACGCTCGTCTCCTCGTCGAAGGCCCGGCGGACTGGCACCGTGATCGTGCTTGCCGACGCGTCGGAGAGCATGACGGTTCCCGACGGCCGGGGAGGCCGGAGCCGATGGGACGAGATGCAGGAATCACTCGCCGCCGCGGCCCCGGCGGTGCGGCGGATGGCCGCCGAGGGCGGGTTCGAGTTCCTCCTGTTCGAATACGACCGCGTCACGCATCCCGTGGCGACGAAGCCCGACGATCCACTGCCGGGCCGCCGCTGGGAGCGACGCGACTCCTCGGGGGAGACCGCGATCGGGTCGGCGATCGACGACGGGCTGCGTGCCGCGGCCGGACGGAACGTCGTCGGACTCGTCGTGCTCGGCGACGGCGCGCAGCACGCCTACCCTCCGCGGGATCTCCCTCCGCAGGCGGCCGCCCGCAAGGTCCGCGAGATCGCCGCGCCGATATGGACCGTGACCTACGGCGAGCGGCGGGCCGCCGGACAGGCGAGGGACGCCGCGGTCGTGAGCCTCACCGCGTCGGAGACGGCGTTCCTCGGCAACACGATCGAGGTCGCGGGCCGCGTTCGGCTCGACGGCCTCGCCGACCGCGACGCGACGGTTCGTCTCCTCGCGGAGGATGGCTCGGGCACGCTCGTCGAGGCGGGCCGCACGACCGTTCGCGGCAGCCCGGCCGGCGGCGAGCAGGCGGTGCGGCTCGCCTGGACGCCCGATCGCGTCGGCGAGCGGAAGATCGCGATCGTCGTCGATCCGATCGACGGCGAGACCGTGGCCACCAACAATGAGCTCTCGACGTTCGTCGAGGTGGTGGAGGGCGGCCTGCGGCTGCTCTACGTCGAGGGGGCCGTCAGGGTCGAGCAGCGGTTCCTGCGGCGGGTGCTCTCCGCGAGCCCCGACATCCAGGTCGACTACCAGTGGGTCAACGCGTCGCGGCCGGAGCGGTGGCCCGTCGATCTCTCGGACCGGCTCGCGGAACGGTACGACGTGTTCCTCGTCGGCGACGTCGATTCGGCGGCGTTCCGCCCGCAGGATCTCGAGACGATCCGCGGCCGGGTCGAGGCCGGCGCGGGCATCGGATTCCTTGGCGGGTTTCACGCGTTCGACGCCGGCGGCTGGGGGTTCACGCCCCTTGCGCCGCTCGTGCCCTGGAAGCCGGACCGGCTCGCCCGCCAGGAACGCGACGGGGAAATCCGGCGGAGCCTCCACGTCGACGGTCCCCTTCGGATGGTGCCCGATCCGCGTTTCGGTTCGGTGTCGATCTTCAACCTCGGGGAGGGGCTCGCCGGCGAGCAGCTCCGCGCGAAGTGGCGCGAGCTTCCTCCGCTCGACGGGGCGAACGCGCTCGGGCAGCTCGTGCCGCAGGCGAAGCCGCTCGCCGCGACCGAGGACGGCAGGCCGCTCCTGGTCGCCCGCGACTACGGGATCGGCCGCGTCGCGGCCTTCGCGGCCGACTCGACCTGGCGGTGGGCGATGAAGGGCGCCGCCCGCGAGCACCGCAGGTTCTGGAGACAGCTCGTGCTCTGGCTCGCCCGCCGCGACGGTGCCGACGCCGACTCCCTCTGGCTCAAGCTCTCGCAGCGGCGGCTCTCGCCGGGCACGACCCTCTCATTCGACGCGGGCGTGATGCGGCCGGACGGCACCGCCGCCACCGACGTCACGCTCGACGCGGTGGCGATGTCGCCGTCGGGCGTCGAGCGGCCCGTGCGGGTGGATCGTCGTGGCGAAGGCTTCTCCGGAACGATCAGCGGCTGCGCGGAGCCGGGCGACTGGACGGTCGAACTGCGGCGCGCCGGCGGGCCGCCGGCGATCGCACGAAGGGCGAGGTTCACCGTCGTCAGGCAGGACCTCGAGCTGGCCAGCCCGATCGCGAACCAGGCGATCATGGCGCAGGTCGCGAGTCCGCCCGGCGGGCCGAGGTCACCCGAGGAGGTGCCGCGGATCTTCGAGGAGATCGCGGCGACCCCTGCCGCCTACGAGACGACGACCCAGTGGTCGATGACGCCGTGGGACTCTTGGCCGGTCTTTCTGCTCCTGGCCGGGCTTCTCTGCGTGGAATGGGGCCTGCGGAAGCGGTTCGGATTGGTGTAGGGCGCGGGGCCTGCCGTTGGTACTTTCCCGGCCCCAAGGAGGCCGCGATGGCCAACCGCAGACCGATCCGCAACAAGCTCCTGCTCGGCGCCGTGGTCGTCGGCTTCGTCGTGGCCGTCCTGTCGGCGAGCAGCTTCCTCGGGCTCTACTCCTATCGTCGGCTGGTGCGGGCGGTCTCCTGCCGGGCCGCCGAGCTGCCGAGCGCGAGCCGGCTCGAGGAATGCATCCAGGCGATCCGCGTCTCCCACGCCCGCGATCCGGAGGACTGCGATGGCGATCGCTTCCAGTCGCAGCTCGCCGACGCCTCGGCGGCCCTCGCGCTCTACCTCGAGGATCTCGCGGCGGGCGAGCTCGACGACGTTCCCTTCGCCGACCGCAGCCACGAGCAGGAGACGGCCGCCGCGATCGGCGCTGAGCTCGACTCACTGCGAACGCTGCTCGCGCGACGAGACGAGGCAGACGACGACGTGCCCGACGCCGCCCGGCTCGAGCTCATCGAGCACCATCTCGAGGGACTCGTGGAACGGACCTCGAAGCTGCCGACCTTCCTCCAGCAGAAGCTCCACCTGCTCGCCGGCGAGGTCCGAACCGGATACCGCTCGCTCATCGTCACCGCCTGGACCTCGGCGATCGCCGCGGCCGTGCTGCTCTCGACCCTGGCGGTGCTCACCTACCGGTGGGTGTTCCGGCCGCTCAAGCTGCTCGCGCACGGATCGCGGCGGGTCGCTTCCGGCGACTTCGACTACCGCCTCTCGCTCGACACCCACGACGAGATGGCGGAGCTGGCGGCGGCGCTCAACGGCATGACCGAACGCTTTCAGGCGATCCGCGACGATCTCGACAACCAGGTGCAGCTCCGCACGCGGGAGGTGATCCGCAGCGAGCAGCTCGCCAGCGTCGGCTTCCTCGCCGCCGGAGTCGCCCACGAGATCAACAATCCTCTCGCGTCGATCGCGATGTGCGCCGAGTCGCTCGAGAGTCGCCTGGCGGCCTCGTCGCCGTCGGAGGAGGAGGCGAAGCTCACCCTACGCTACCTCGAGCTGATCCAGTCGGAGGCCTTCCGTTGCAAGGAGATCACGGAGAAGCTGCTCGACTTCTCCCGGCTCGGCGAGGTTCGCAGGCAGCCGACCGCGCTGCTCGCCATCGCGAGCGACGTGGCCGAGATGCTGCGGCATGTCGGGCGGTTCTCCGGCCGCTCGATCGAGATCGCCGACGGCCCCGACCAGCTCGTCATGGTGAACCCTCAGGAAATCAAGCAGGTCGTGCTCAACCTGCTCGTCAACGCCCTCGACTCCATCGAGGCCGACGGCCGCGTCACCGTCGCGATCGCCCGCAGCGGCCGCGATGCCGTGCTCGAGGTCACCGACGACGGCTGCGGCATGACGCCGGAGGTGCTCGAGCACCTCTTCGAGCCCTTCTTCACGCGTCGAAAGAACGGCCAGGGCACCGGGCTCGGCCTGTCGATCGTGCAGCGGATCGTGAGCGATCACGGTGGACGGATCGAGGCATCGAGCACGGGCCCGGGGCAGGGATCGGCCTTCCGGGTCACGCTCCCGCTCGCCGACGTCTCGGCCGCGCCCGTCATCCAACAGGCTTCACGGGAGGTGGATCATCGCAACCAGGCAGCCTAGGTCGCTCCGCGTGCTCTACGCGGACGACGAGACGTCCATCCAGGAACTGATGCGGATCGAACTGCCCCGCATGGGGCACGAGGCGACGGTCTGCCCCGACGGGCGGACGGCGCTGGCGGCGCTCGAGCGGACGGCCTACGACTGCGTGATCGTCGACCTCGACATGCCGGGGGTCGGCGGGCTCGACGTCATACGGCGTCTGCGGGAAATCTCGCCCGACACCGAGTCGGTGATCATCACCGGCAAGTCGTCGCTCGAGACGGCCGTCGACGCCGTTCGGCAGGGCGTTTGCGACTACCTCACGAAGCCGTGCAAGCTCGCCGACATCCAGGCCGTGCTCGAGCGGGTGCGGCGGAAGCGGGAGCTCACCGCGAGGCTCCGCGCCCTCGAAGGAAGGGTGAGGCGAGCCGAGGGGGAGACGAACCTCGTGGGCGGATCGGCCGCGCTCGAACGGGTGCGGCAGCTCATCGCGAGGGTCGCTCGCACCGACTCGACGGTGCTCATCCGCGGCGAGACCGGGACCGGCAAGGAGCTCGTGGCCCGCGCGATTCACGAAGCGAGCGGCCGCGCCGGTGGGCCGCTCGTCGCGGTGAACTGCGGGGCCCTGCCAGAGCACCTCGTCGAGAGCGAGCTCTTCGGCCATCGGAAGGGCGCCTTCACGGGTGCCGAGGAGCACCGCACGGGACTCTTCGAGGTGGCCGACGGCGGCACGCTCTTCCTCGACGAGGTCGGCGAGCTTCCGCGATCGCTCCAGCCGAAGCTGCTTCGGGCCCTCGAGGCCGGGGAGATCCGCAGGGTCGGCGAGAATACACCGATACGCGTCGATTGCCGGGTGCTCTGTGCGACGCACCGCAAGCTCGAGGAGATGGTGGCGGCCGGCGACTTCCGCGAAGACCTCTTCTTCCGGATCAACACCTTCGAGGTGGTCGTGCCGCCTCTTCGGGAGCGTGTGGACGACCTGCCCTCGCTCGTCGATCACTTCATCCGCCGCGCGAGGCCCCACGCCCCGCCCGCGATGCCGGTCGTCGGGCCCGGCGTGATGGAGGTGCTCGCGGCGCACCAGTGGCCGGGCAACGTGCGGGAGCTCGCGAACGTGCTCGAGCAC
Source organism: Pirellulales bacterium (assembly GCA_040397565.1). Classification (GTDB taxonomy): domain Bacteria; phylum Planctomycetota; class Planctomycetia; order Pirellulales; family UBA1268; genus UBA4655. The sequence continues at coordinate 7,202 of JBBAVU010000080.1, forward strand.
GCGATCGTGCTCTGCGACGAACTGCCCGTCGGCGTCGAGCACCTGCCTGCCCGGCTGGGCAGGCCGCCTGCAGCCCAACGCCCGGCGTCGCCGGCGAGCGAGCCCGTGCCCGCGGCGGCCCCGAGCGTCGAGGGCCATTCGGCCGATCCGTCGGACCGGCCGCCGACGCTTCGCGAGATCGAGCTGAAGGAGATCGTCGAACGGCTCAAGCGGAACGGCGGCAACAAGGTGAAGACCGCCGAGGAACTCGGCATCAGCCTGAAGACGCTCTACAACAAGCTGCACCAGGTTCAGGCGAGCAAGCTCGACCGCTCCGCCTGATACCGAATGCCTACAGAACCGGGCTCTTACGTCTTTCGCACGACGCCGGCGAGCACGCCGAGCACCCGGGCGTTCCTGACGTAGATCGGCTTCATCGACGCGTTCGCCGGCTGCAGCCGGATGCGATCCCGCTCCGGAAACCACTGTTTGAGCGTCGCCTCGCCGTCTTCCGTCTGGGCGACGACGATGTCGCCGGAGTGGGCCGACCTCGCCTTGCGGATCACCACCCAGTCGCCATCCGAGATCTGCGCGTCGATCATCGAATCACCCATCACCTTCAGCACGAAATGATTGTCGCGGTTGAAGAGATCCTCGAAATCGATCCGCTCCTTCTGCTCCTCCGCGGTCCGCAGCGTCCCCGCCGCCACCCAGCCGGCCATCGCCAGACCCCTGACGTGGGCCGGCTCCGAGACCAGTTCGATCGCCCGCGACATGTTCTTGCCGCGAGTGATGTAGTTCTTCCGTTCGAGGGCCTTGAGGTGGCAGACGACGCCGTTGGGGGAGCGGATCTTGAAGGCCGCTCCGATCTCCCGGACGGTCGGCCCGTAGCCCCGCGTCTGGATCTTGTCGCGAATGAATTCGTAGATCGCAAGCTGCCGCTCGGTCGGGCCGGCGTCTTCACCGTCGTCGCCGTTTCGTGACAGGGTCGACTTGCCGGCGAGCAGGTCGCTCAGGCTGACGCCCCCCCTGCTTCCGGCCAATGCAGCAGCAGCCTTTCCAGTCGGAGTTTTTGAACCGGACGCATTTCCGGATCGCTGATGCCGTGGCTGGGGGGCTCTCTTGGCACGGGGGGATTTGGTCGCCATGATGATGCTGCTTCCTGCGGGATGGTTTTCGAAACGTTCTGGTCGGTCGGCAGATTCGCCTGAACGACGGTATCTTAGTATACAGTCGTTCATAGTCAAGAGACCCCGAACCTTTTTTTCCGGTCGGGGCCGGTTGCTCCGGAGGCTCCCTCGAATGCGACGTGAAAACCATCGTGTGTTCCTCTCTTTTTCGGCTGTTTGTGCCGGTTTGGCGGCGATGGCTGGTCTCGAGGCGGCCCTGGCGGACGAAGCCCCGGCCACGAAGGCTCCGCCGGCGGCGGTGGCGGTGATCGCGATCGACGGACCGCTGCCGGAGGGAGTCGGTCAGGCGGGGGTGCTCGCCGACGTATCCCCCCGGCTCCATCGGCTCGTGGAACGGATCGACAAGGCGGCGGGCGACAAGCGGGTGGCCGCGGTGCTCCTGTCGCTGAAGGCTCCCGACCTCGGTCGGGCGCGGGCCGATGAGATCCGGGCCGCGATCGGCCGGGTGAAGGCCGCGGGGAAGCCGGTCGGGGTGTGCCTGCTCGATGCCAATCCGGTCCGCTACGCCGTGGCCTCGGCGGCAGACACGATCACGATGTCGCCGGCGGCCACGCTCGAGCTGACGGGCGTGCGGGCCGAGGTGACCTTCTTCAAGGAGATGCTCGACAAGCTCGGCGTCGAGGCGGAGATCCTGCAGGTGGGCCAGTTCAAGGGGGCCGGCGAGCCGCTCACGCGGACCGGCATGAGCCCGCCGCTGCGGGCGCAGTATGAGGCGTTCGTCGGCGATCTCTTCGAGCAGCTCGTCGAGCGGGTGGCCGAGGATCGCAAGCTCCCGGAGCAGCGGGTCAGGGAGCTCATCGACCGCGGCGTCTTCACGGCCGACGCCGCGAAGGAGGCCGGCCTCGTCGATGCGGTCGCCTACGAGGACGAGGCGATCGTCGCCCTGGCGAAGCGGGCGAAGCTCGCGCGGAAGGACGAGGCGGGCGAGACGGCGCCGCCGAAGGTGATCCGCGACTACGGCAAGCAGTCGATCGACGACGACTTTTCGGGACTCGCCGGGCTCGTGAAGCTCATGGACCTCTTCGCCGGCTCGAAGCAGGGCCGTGGTGGCTCCGCCTCGAAGAAGATCGCCGTCATCCACCTCAATGGGATGATCCGGGAGCAGGGTGGGGGCGGTCTCGCGCCTGCCGGCGGCTCTCACCGCGTGATCGAGGCCCTGCGGAACGCCGACAAGGACGAGAAGGTGAAGGCGATCGTGCTCAGGATCGATTCGCCCGGCGGCTCGGCACTCGTGAGCGACCTCATCTGGCACGAAGCGAAGCGGACCGCGAAACCGGTCGTCGCGAGCCTTTCCGACACGGCCGCGAGCGGAGGCTACTACGCCGCCGTGGCGGCCGACCGGATCGTGGCCGCGCCCGGCACGCTCACCGGCTCGATCGGGGTGGTCGGCGGCAAGGTCGCCGTCGGCGGCGCGCTCGAGCGGCTCGGCATCCATAGCGACGTCGTGAGCAAGGGCCGCAACGCCGGCTGGAAGTCGATGCAGAAGCCGTTCGCCGACCACGAGCGGGAGGCCTTCCTCGGCACGATGCAGGACGTCTACCGGCTCTTCACGACGAAGGTCGCCGAGGGCCGCCGCATCGAGCCGGCGAAGATGCCCGAGCTGGCCGAAGGAAGGGTCTACACCGGCCGCATGGCCCGGGAGGCGGGGCTCGTGGACCGGCTCGGCACGCTCGAGGACGCGATCGACGAGGCGAGGGAACTCGCCGGCATCGGGAAGGACGAGGCCTTCGATCGCACGCTCCTGCCCGAGCCGAAGGGATTCTTCGAGGACCTCTTCGGGATGAGCCGGGGGGCCGAGCCGCTCGCGGCGCTGCTGCGGCTGGACTCGGTGATCGTGGAGGCGATCCTGCCGCATGCCGACGCCTTGATGCTTCTCTCCTCCGGCCGTCCGCTCGCCATGCTGCCGGCGCACGTAAATACCTGGTAGGGCAGGGCGTGTTCTTCCGGAGGAGCGATCGTGAAGCCGACCGGCATCGTCGTGGCCGACGCCTACGCCGAGCACCTCACCGGTGAGGGGCATCCCGAACGGCCGGAACGGGTCGCGGCGATTCGGCGGCGGCTCGAGGCCGACGGCCTCATGGCGAAGCTGATCCCCATCGAGCCCGCGGCGGCCGCCGACGAGGCGATCCTCCGCTGCCATGCGGCCGACTACCTGCGGATCGTGGCGGAAGACGTGGCCGACGGCGAGCGGCGGCTCTCGACCGGCGACACGCCGCTCTCCCCGAAGTCGCTCGCGGTGGCGCGGCTCGCCGCCGGGGGCGTGATGGCCGCCGTGGACGCCGTCTTCGCCGGGCGGGTGCGAAACGCCTTCGCCGTCGTGCGGCCCCCCGGCCACCACGCGACGCCGCGAAAGGGGATGGGCTTCTGCGTGTTCGGCAACGTGGCGATCGCGGCGAGGCATGCGCAGGCGGTGCATGGCGTGAAGCGGGTGCTCATCGCCGACTGGGACGTTCACCACGGCAACGGCACGCAGGACATCTTCTACGAGGACCCGTCGGTGCTCTTCTTCGACACGCACCAGCATCCGCTCTACCCGGGAACGGGCCTCGCGACCGAGACCGGCCGCGGCGAGGGGGAGGGCTTCACGATCAACTGCCCGTTTCCGGCAGGGGCCGGCCGGAAGGAGATCGTTACCGCCTTCCGGGAAAGGCTGCTGCCGGCCGCCGACGCCTTCCGGCCGGAGCTCGTGCTCGTGTCGGCCGGCTTCGATTCCCGCGAGGGCGACCCGCTCGGCGACTTCAGGCTTACCGACGACGACTTCGGGGAGCTCACGTCGATCGTGATGGGCATCGCCGAGCGGCATGCCGACGGCCGGCTCGTGTCGTCGCTCGAGGGCGGCTACGCCCTCGACGGCCTGGCCTCGGCGGCCGCGAGCCACGTGCGGGCGCTCTCGGCCGGTGGCTGACGGCAGCGTGGCCGGCGCGTTGGTCATGCGATAGACTCCGATCGCTCACGACGACCTTTTCTTCAACCGGAGGGAGCCATGCGAGGGCGGATTTCACGGCGAGGGTTCGTGGAGGCGGTGACGGCCGTGGCGGCGACCGCGGCGGTCGCGAAGCCCGGAGCGAGGGCCGCTGGCGGCGAGACGATCGTCGGCGAGGGTGAGCACACCTACCGCGCGAAGCACCACTTCCCGCAGCTGCCCGACCGGTTCACCTGGCAGACGACGCACAACGTCGCGGTCGACTCCGCGGGCAACCTCTATGTGATCCACGAGGGCAACAAGTCGCTCAAGGATCATCCCGCGATCTTCGTCTTCGATGCCGATGGGAAGTTCGTCCGCGCCTTCGGCAGCGAGTTCCAGGGGGGCGGCCACGGAATCGAGGTCCGCAAGGAGGGGGGCGAGGAGTTCCTCTACGTCTGCGGCTACCAGCAGGTGAAGAGCTTCGCGAAGATGACGCCCACCGGCGAGATCGTCTGGTATCGAAAGGCGCCGATGGAGTCGGGGGCGTACGCGGCCGGCGAAGACGTCTCCACGAAGCCCAACTGGTCGCGTCAGGGATTCCTGCCGACGAATTTCGCCTTCCTCGACGACGGCGGATTCCTGCTCGCCGACGGCTACGGCTCGTTCAAGATCCACCGCTACGACAAGGACGCGAAGTGGGTGAGCTGCTTCGGCGGGGCGGGGAAGGGGGAGGGCACGTTCGACACGCCCCACGGCATCTGGATCGACCGGCGGCCCGCGGCCGACGGCTCGGCCCGGGAGCCCACGATCGTGGTCTGCGACCGGGCCCACGGCACGCTCCAGGTCTTCGGCATGGACGGCAGCTACAAGGAGACGATCCCCGGCTTCGGCCTGCCGGCCAACCTCGACACCCTGAAGAACCTGATGGTGGTGCCGGAGCTGAAGAGCTGCGTGACGCTCCTCGACGAGAAGAACCGGGTCGTGGCGAGGCTCGGCCGCGCGGTCGAGCGGCTCGACGAGGTGAAGAACCTCCGCGGCCAGCCCGACAAGTGGCTCGACGGCCAGTTCGTCCATCCGCACGACGCCTGCTTCACGCCCGAGGGGCACATCTTCGTGGCGGAGTGGGTCGCGACCGGCCGGATCACGAAGCTCGAGAAGGTCTGACGGGCGGACAGACAGGTCAGGCGATCGATTCCGCGAGCTGCTCCGGCCGGAGCGTCATCGCGCGGGCGAAGCCTGCGACGAGCCTGGCCGACGTCGGCTCGATGGCGACGATCGAGAAGTCGCCGAGCTGGAAGAGCATCGCTGCGTCGGGGAACTTCGCGAGGTAGGTGGCCTTCAGGGCGGTATGGTCGGGATGCTCCGGCGGCACGAACTCCGCGACGGCGGAAATCGACACGCGGGCGACCGCCTGCGGCGGCGTCTCCTCCGACTCCGCGGCCGTGACCATGAGGCAGACCTCCGGCGACTCCTGCATGTCGCGGGTGTGGGCCGCAAGCCGGCTCACGTGCACGACCAGCCGCAGCCGGCTCGCGTCGAGATGCGCCGCGAAGGGCACCATCGAGACGAACGGCCGCCCCTCGTGGAGCGTGCCGACCGCGGCGAGCGAACGGCCGACGAGAAGGTGGCGGAGGGTTTCCTGTATCGAAGCGTCCATGGCTTCAAGCATACCGATGCTCTTCCGTGATCCCGCAGCATTTTCC
>JBBAVU010000081.1:0-12977 GCA_040397565.1 Pirellulales bacterium
ACCAGGGCAGCCAGATCACGAACATCCGCCACATCAAGGCGGCGCTCAACGAGGCCTCCCGCGTCTACACCGAGCTCGTGAAGCGGGGCGCGGGCCTGCGGTATCTCGACGTCGGCGGGGGGCTCGGCGTCGATTACGACGGGTCGCAGACGAATTTCGAGTCGAGCGTCAACTACAGCCTCCAGGAATACGCCAACGACGTCGTCTTCCACGTCCAGTCGGCCTGCGACGAGGCTGGAGTGCCCCATCCGACGATCGTCTCGGAGAGCGGCCGAGCCATCGTCGCCTACCACAGCATGCTCGTCTTTGGCGTGCTGGGCGTGTCGGAGCAGGGGGGGCAGGGGGAGCCGAGGGAGGTGTCGGCCGAGGCCGAGCAGCCGCTCCACGACCTGCTGGAGACCTACCAGGGACTCAATATCCGCAACCTGCTCGAGAGCTACCACGACGCGCAGCAGGCGCTCGACACCGCCATGAGCCTCTTCTCGACCGGCCACCTCCCGCTCGACCAGCGGAGCTGCGCCGAGAACCTCTACTGGGCGACCTGCCGCAAGATCTCAAAACTCGCCAAGCAGTTGGAGTTCATGCCGGAGGAGCTGGAGGGGCTCGAGGCGTCGCTCTCCGACACCTACTTCTGCAATTTCTCGCTCTTTCAGTCGATCCCCGACAGTTGGGCGATCAAGCAGCTGTTTCCGGTGATGCCGATCCACAGGCTCAACGAGAGGCCGACCCACTCGGCCGTGATCGGCGACGTCACCTGCGATTCCGACGGCAAGATCGACCAGTTCATCGACCGCCGCGACGTGAAGCGGACGCTGCCGCTCCACCATTTCGAGGGCAGCCCCTACTACCTCGGAGCCTTCCTCATTGGCGCCTACCAGGAGATCCTCGGCGACCTCCACAATCTGTTCGGCGACACGAATGCCGTGCACGTCGGCATCGACGACCGCGGCGAAGTCGTGCTCGACGCGGTCATCAAGGGCGACACCGTGAGGGAGGTTCTCGACTACGTCGAGTTCGACCCCAACCAGCTCGTGCAGAAACTCCGCGACTCGATCGAGCAGGCGGTCCGCGAGGGCAGGATCTGCGATTCGCAGGCGGGACGTTTCCTGCGGTTCTACGAGGAGGGGCTTGGCGGCTACACCTACCTCGAGGAGCCGGCCGAGCGGTAGCGCCGAGCTGCCGGAAGGCCGCACGGACGGGGGTTCCGACGCACCGGATTGGGGTCGCCCGGGCCGCCGGCCGCTGCTATGGTCCCGGCCCCTGGAGGACCGGTTTGCGTCGGAGGTTTCCATGACTGTCGGGTGCACCCGCGAGCGGCGGCTCGGATTCATCGTCGGCTTCATCGGAGCCGCCATGGCGGCCCTGGGTCCCGCGGCGGCGCAGCAGCCGAATGCACCGGCCGGCGGACAGCGGCCGCAGGCCGCCCAGCCCCCTGCAGCCCGGGTGGCTGCGGTGCCCCAGCGGCCGCTCTCGCCGGAGGAATCGGCGGCGCTCGACCGGCTCCTTGCAGCCTGGGAAACCCGCAACGCGTCGGTGAAGACCTGGTCGTGCACCTTCTACAAGTGGGAATACAACGCCTGGAGCCCCGCCGACGCGGCGGGCAAGCGGCTGGCCTTCACCGAGGCCACGGGTGAGCTGAAGTACGCCGCCCCCGACAAGGGGCTCTTCCGCATCAAGGAGTCGAAGCAGTGGAACCCCGACCGCCGCCGCTACGAGACGAAGGCCGGCGAGGCGGGGGAACACTGGGTCTGCAACGGCACGAGCATCTACGAGTTCCGCCATGCGGAGCGGCAGCTGCGGGAGACGAGGCTGCCGCCGGAAATGCGCGGCAAGGCGATCAGTGACGGCCCGCTCCCCTTCGTCTTCGGCGCGAAGGCCGAGACGCTCAAGGCGCGGTACTCCATGCGGCTCGTGACCCCGGCGGGCACCACCGACCAGATCTGGCTCGAGGCGGTTCCGAAGTGGCAGGGAGACGCGGCCAACTTCTCGAAGGTCGAGCTCATCCTCCAAGCCCGCGACCTGATGCCCTTCGCGATCCAGATCCACAAGCCGGGCGGTCAGGATCGCGACGTGTACCAGTTCGATCCGCAGACGAGCCTGTTTGACCGCGGGCTCGACCTCATCCGCGACTTCTCGAAGCCGGTGACGCCGCTGGGCTACACCTTCATCCTCGAGGACCAGCCGCCGCCGGCGCCGGCGGCCGGCCGGTAGCCGCCGGCGCGTTCCACCGTTCGATTGCCGACGCGTGTCGGCTATACTTGCGACCCGTGCAAGCATTCCCCGGGCCGAGGCACCGATGTCGCTCGTCGATCCTTCCCATCCGCTGGTCAAGCTCGTTCGCAAGGACACGCGGTATTCTCTCGACGGCTACCTGTTCGTGCTGGAGGCGCTGACGTTCGCGCAGCAGTCGCTCGGGATGGGCGAGGAGGCCGCGGGCGAGAATGCCGATCCGCTGGCGGCCGCCCACGGGGCGACGGAAGCGGCCGATCCCCCCGCCGCGAAACGCACCCGGGCGGGCCGCACCAAAAAAAAGGCGGTCGAACGGCATCTCACCGGGCAGCAACTCTGCGAGGCGGCAAGGGTCTACGCGATGCGGCAGTACGGCTACCTCGCGAAGACCGTGCTCGGTTCCTGGGGTATCACGAGGACGGACGACATCGGCGAGATCGTCTACAACATGATTGCGATCGGCCAGATGCGAAAGACGCGGACGGACCGCCGCGAGGACTTCAACGACGTCTACGATTTCGACGAGGCGCTCTCGCGGGAATACTCGTTCGCGAGTCCCGAGGCCGAGGCGTAGCAGTCCATGGGAAACGCGACGAATTCCTCCCGGACATCTGCTCGTTGGGCATCCGGTCGTCGCGTCGGGACGGCCGCATTCGCCGCGATTGCCGGAGTGGAGGCCGCATGGCTCGCCTTCCTCGGGTGGATGGCGTGGAGGGGGTGAAGATGCCCTCGATTCCCCTCTGGTCGGCGACGCTGCCGCTGGGCTGTTACCTCACGCTCCTCGGGCTCGTGCACCTCCGCCGCCGGCCGCTCGCCGTCTCGGGGGCGGTCGATGCCGTGTGTCTCGCAGCGGGCCTCTCGGGATGCGTGGCGGCGGGGCTGTCGGGGCTCGCGTTCGCGGGGCCGCCCATGTGGGGCTGGAACGCGATGGGGAGCGGCTGGGCGGTGCTGGGGGCGGTGGCGGTGCTGCTTTTGGCGCTCGCGATCCTCGTCTCCCGTCCGAGGCTCGTCGTCTACAACACGACGGTCGAACAGTTGCGGCCGGCCGTCGCGGAGGTCGTGCTCGCGCTCGACCCGTCGGCCCGGTGGGCCGGCGAGACGGTGGCGATGCCTTCCCGTGGACTGCAGGTGCACATCGATGGCGGCTCGGCGATGCGAAACGTGACGCTCGTGGCCCTCGGCCAGCGGCCCTCGCCGGAGGGCTGGAGCGAGTTCACGCGTCGGTTGAGGGGCTCGATCGGGCTGCTGCGGGTGTCCTCGAGCCCGTGGAGCGGGCTGTTTCTCCTCGGCGGCATCGTGGCCCTTGTCGCCGCCGCCTGGTCGGCCCTGGGCGGGCTTTGACCGCATCCGCTGGCGACGGTAGCTTGAATCGATTCCGACCGTGTTCCCAAGGAGAACCTGCAATGACCGCTTGGAAGTTCGTGGCGTGCTTGTCGATCGGGATCGTGGCGGCAGTGGCGTCGTCCCGCCGGGTGGTCGCTGAAGATCCGACGCCGCTCACCGGGCAGATGAAGAAGATCGACGGCTCGTCCGTCGATCTCTCGCAGTACAAGGGGAAGACGGTGCTCATCGTGAACGTCGCGAGCCGGTGCGGATACACGCCGCAGTACAAGGGACTGCAGTCGCTCTACGACAAGTACAAGGGGCAGGGGCTCGTGATCCTCGGATTCCCGGCCAACGAGTTCGGCGGGCAGGAACCGGGCAGCGATGCAGAGATCGCCACCTTCTGCTCGTCGAAGTACGGCGTGACCTTCGACATGTTCTCGAAGATCGTGGTCAAGGGCCCCGGAATGGCGCCGCTCTACAAGACCCTCACGGAATCGTCCAAGCCCGCCGGGGACGTGAAGTGGAACTTCGAGAAGTTCCTCGTCGGCCGCGACGGAAAGATCGCCGGCCGGTTCGGCTCCGGCGTTTCCCCCGACGACCCGGCATTCGTCAAAGCCATCGAAGCGGCGCTCGCCAAGGGCGGCTGACCGATCGCGAGCCGACCTTCGAGGTCGTTCGGCCGAGCAGGACGAACTCGGTCGCGGAGGGCAGCGCGCGGAAGCGTTCGATCACGCCGACGCCCTCGGGCAGAGCGGCATCGACGTCGGCGAGGAACCGGGTTTCCGTGACGAGCCGTGCCTCGGGATTCCGGGCGAAGTGCTCGGTGACGGCGTCGGGCTGCCAGAGTTCGGCGATCGGCTCCGCGTCGCGGGCCTTGGCGGTGTAGAAGACGACGCTCGGCGGAACGCGGCGGAACGACGCGACCGGTCCTGAACCCGCGGTGCCGGCAACCAGCGTCTGGATCGACCGGGGCGTGCGGTTCTCGCCGAAGACGTCGGTGACGACCGCCGACAGCAGCACGAGCGTCGCCGCGCCGGTGAGGGCGACCGCGGCGAGCGAGCCGCCGCAGTTCCCGCGGGAATGGAGCCTCCAGCAGGCGATGCCGCCGATGATCGGCACGATCCCGACCAGGCCGCACCATTCGCAGCCCGGAGAGAGTTGGCGTGCCGCGATCGGCAGGCCGACGGCGAGGCCGATGCCGGCCGCCGCAAGGCTCGCCCAGGCGATCGGCATGAGGCGGTCGACCGGGGCGAGCCGACGCTCCCGCCAGTCGTTCCAGAAGATGCCGAGAATGACGGCGATCGCCGGATAGGCCGGCCAGACGTAGCCGGGCAGTTTCGTGCCGGCGGCCGAAAAGAAGCCGACCCAGGTGGCGGTCCAGACCCCGGCCACGAGGATGGCATTGGCTTCGCGGGGCCGGTCGGCCGATCGGGCCACGACGGCCGAGTGCCAGATCGCGGCGGCCGCGGCGATCGACCAGGGAAAGAGCCCAACGAGCAGCACGACCGGGTAGTAGAGGGCCGACCCCGAATGGCCTTCGAGCGCCGAGGTGAACCGCTCGACGTTGTGCACGACGAGGAAGCCGCGAAGCCACTCGCCGCCGGTCCTCCAGCCGACCCAGGCGTACCAGGGCGCCGCCACGGCCGCCGCCGCGAGCACGACCGTGCCGATCCGCAGGTCGTTCCAGGCCGCGGGCCAACCGCTCGGCCGAAACGGCCGCGCGAGGCGAAGGCAGCCGACCAGCAGCATCGCCACGGTGGGCAGGAGCACGCCGATCGGGCCTTTCGCGAGGACGCCCAGCCCGCAGGCGACTCCGAAGCCGACCGCCTCCGCTCGCGAGAGCAGGATCGGTCCGCCGGGTCGGGCCGCGGCGGCGAGGATCCAGAAGGCGGCCGTCGTGCAGAAGAGAAGCGGCGCGTCGGGGGTCGCGGCGCGGCCGCCGATCGCCGTCCACGTGGAGCAGGCCATCACGAGCCCCGCCGCGAGCCCGGCGGCGGGGCCGGCCAGCGTGCATCCGATCCGCCAAGTCATGAGGCAGGTGCCGATCGTGAGCACCGCGGAGCCGAGCCTCAGGCCCGCCTCGTTACGGCCGGCGATGCCGCAGCCGGCGATCTGGACCCAGTTGACGAGCGCGGGCTTCTCGATCCGCAGCCGGCCGTTGAACGTCGGCACGACCCAGTCGTTTCGCGCGAGCATCGCCAGAGTGCAGGCGGCGTTCTTCGGCTCGTCCTCGTCCCAGAGGGCCGGGCCGCCGAGGTTGGGCAGCAGCAGGACTGCCGCCGTGCCGGCGATGACCAGGGCGTGGAGCGGGCCGCTTCGGCGATGGGGCGACGGTGACGTCATGGGGGGTGGGTCCGCGGCGCCGGGAAGGACTGGAATCGACGCCGCCGAGGGGTCGGGAGGGTAGGGGGGGAGGGGGCCACGGTCAAGCCATCCGGGAGCCCTTCAAGGCCGCCGTTCGCGACGGTTGACCGTGGGCCCAAGGCGGATATGTTCAGTCGGTCGCCGCGGGAGTTTCACGCGGGATTTTCAGGGAGGCAGCCCCTTGGCCGACGAATCACAGCCGTCCGAAGACGCCGGCGTTCCGGAGGGTTTGCGGGACAGTTCCGGGGGGCGGCTGATCGAGCTGCCCATCGAGCAGGAGCTCAAGGACAGCTACCTCACCTACGCGATGAGCGTCATCGTCGCGCGGGCGCTTCCCGACGTCCGGGACGGGCTGAAGCCGTCGCAGCGGCGGATTCTCGTCGCCATGAACGACCTCAACCTGTCGCCCGGCGCCGCCCGGGTGAAGTGCGCCAAGATCTCCGGCGACACCAGCGGCAACTACCACCCGCACGGCGAGAGCGTGATCTACCCGACGCTCGTCCGCATGGCCCAGGAATGGAACATGCGGCACGTGCTCGTCGACAAGCAGGGCAACTTCGGATCGATCGCCGGCCTGCCCGCCGCCGCCATGCGATACACCGAGGCGAGGCTCTCGCCGATCGCGGCGATGCTGCTCGACGACCTCGATCTCGACACCGTCGACTACGTGCCGACCTACGACGAGCGGAACACGGAGCCTGTGGTCCTGCCGAGCCGGTTCCCCAACCTGGTCGTGAACGGCGCCGGCGGCATCGCCGTCGGCATGGCCACGAGCATCCCGCCCCACAATCTGGGCGAGGTCTGCCGGGCGCTCGTCGCCCTCATCGACAACCCCGGGCTCTCCATGGGCGAGCTGCTCGAGATCGTTCCCGGCCCCGACTTCCCGACTGGCGGCATCGTGATGGGCCGGGAGGCGCTCATCAGGGGATACCTGACCGGCCGCAGCACGATCACGCTCCGGGCCAGGGCCCACGTCGAGGAGTTCGGCAAGAACCGCAGCCGCATCGTCGTCACCGAGATCCCCTACCAGCAGACCCGCGACGCGATCGAGGAGAAGATCGCGGAGCTCGTGAACGATGACCGCATCAAGGGGATCTCCGCGATCCGCAACGAGAGCGACCTCAAGGAGCCGGTGCGGCTGATCCTCGAGCTCAAGCGTGACGCCGACCCCGACGTCGTGCTGAACCAGCTCTACCAGTTCTCGCCGCTGCAGACGTCCTTCTCGCTGATCTTCCTGGCGCTCGTCGACGGCAAGCCCAGGATCCTGTCGTTCAAGAACCTGCTCGAGGAGTTCCTCCGCCACCGCACGACGGTCATCCGCCGCCGCACGCAGCACCTCCTCCAGAAGGCCCGCAGCCGCAAGCACACGCTCGAGGGGCTGCTCGTGGCCCTGGCGAACATCGACGAGGTGATCAGGATCATCCGCAGTTCGAAGTCGCAGGCCGAGGCGAAGGAGCGGCTCGTGGCGCTCGAGACGCCAGCCGCCCTGCTGGAGCGGGCGGTCGGGGCCGACGGCTTCGCGATCCTCGTGGAGGAGAAGGGGCGGCTGGAGGCCTACCCGCTCTCGCCGGTGCAGGCCGACGCGATCCTGCGGCTCACGCTCGGGCAGCTGGTGAACCTCGAGCAGGAGAAGCTCACCGGAGAGCACCGGGAGCTGCTCGGCAAGATCGGCGAGTTCCGCCGGATCCTCTCCAGCGACGCCAACATCAAGGCGCTGATTCGAGGCGAGCTCCAGGAGCTCGAGGCGAAGCACGGCGACGATCGGCGGACCGAGATCAGCGGCGAGGCGGCCGACATCCGCGACATGGCGGAGCTGATCACCGAGGCCACGATGGTGGTCACGATCAGCCGGGCCGGCTACGTGAAGCGGACGCCCGCCGACGTCTATCGTGCCCAGCGGCGAGGCGGCAAGGGCCTCACAGGCGCCCGCACCGACGAGGAGGATCCGATCGAGCACCTCTTCGTGGCGAGCACCCACGACTGGCTGCTCTTCTTCACGACGCTCGGCAAGGTCTTCTCGATGCGGGTGTTCGAGCTGCCGGAGCTCGCCCGCGACGCGAAGGGAAGGGCGCTGGTGAACCTGCTGGAGTTCGAGCCGGGCGAGAAGGTGGCCGACTGCCGCAGCGTCTCCGGCTTCGACGATCCCGACCAGTTCCTCATGCTCGCCACGCGGAGCGGCGTCGTGAAGAAGACCGCGCTCGAGCAGTACCGCCGCCGCCGCACCAAGGGGCTCATCGCGGTGAAGCTCCGCGAGGGGGATGAACTCGTCGATGCCGTGATCACGAAGCCGGGCGACGAGCTCGTGCTCGCGACGGCCAAGGGTATGGCGATCCGGTTCCCCGAGTCCGACGCGCGGCCGATGGGCCGCGACACCAGCGGCGTCCGCGGTATCAAGCTCACGGCCGGGGACCGGCTCGTCGGCATGGTCGTCGCCGATCCGGAGGCCACGCTGCTGACAGTCTGCCAAAACGGCTACGGCAAGCGGACGCCGTTCGGCGTCGGCACGCCCGTGTCGGGAGCGGCACCCGGCGAGGAGGGGGCGGGCGACGAGCCGGCCGCCGACGAGCCGGAGGCCGAAGCCCCCGAGACCGGAGCTGCCGAGGAGGGAGACGGCGACGGTGGATCGAGCGGCATGCGGTATCGCACCCAGCGGAGGGGCGGAAAGGGCATTCGCGACATCAAGGCGACGGCCCGCAACGGCGAGGTCGTCTCGATCGTGTCGGTGAAGGACGACGACCAGGTGCTCATGATGACCGCCCGCGGGAAGATCCAGCGGGTGAACGTCCGCGAGATCCGGCCGATGGGCCGCAATACCCAGGGCGTCAGGATCATGCGGGTCGACGAGGGCGATTCGCTCGCGGCCGTCGTGCCGGTGCCGCCGAGCGAGCAGGAGGAGGCCGACGCGCCTCCGGCCGAGTGAGCGGCTTCATTCCCTCGAGAATTCCATCATGAGAATCGGCGTCGTGGGCACGGGCTACGTGGGGCTCGTCACGGGAACCTGTTTCGCCGACAGCGGCAACACGGTGACCTGCCTCGACATCGACGCGGAGAAGATTGCCCGGCTCGGCCGGGGCGAGGTGCCGATCTACGAGCCCGGCCTGGAGGAGTTGGTGGAGCGGAATGCCGCCGCCGGCCGGCTGCGGTTCACCACCGACACCGCCGCGGCGATCCGCGACGCGGAGGTCGTCTTTCTCGCGGTGGGCACGCCCCCCGCGGCCGACGGCTCGGCCGACCTTTCGGCCCTCTGGAAGGTGGTCGACGGCATCGCTTCCCACCTCCGCCCCGACGCGATCGTGGTCACGAAGAGCACGGTGCCCGTCGGCACCTGCGCGGGGATCGAAAAGCGGCTCGAGGCGCGGACGGGACGAACGTGCCGCGTGGCGAGCAACCCCGAGTTCCTGAAGGAGGGGGCGGCGATCGAGGACTTCCAGAAGCCCGATCGCGTGGTCGTCGGCGTGCGGACGGCCGACGTCGCGGAGATCCTGCGGGGTCTCTACCTCCCGTTCCTGCGGACCGAAAACCCGTTTCTCGTGATGTCGCCGGAGAGTTCCGAGATGACGAAGTACGTGGCGAACGCGCTGCTCGCCACGAAGATCAGCTTCATCAACGAGGTGGCGAACCTCTGCGAGCGTATCGAGGCCGACATCGACGACGTGCGGCGGGGCATCGGTCACGACAGCCGGATCGGCTTCGCGTTTCTCTTCCCCGGCGCCGGCTATGGCGGGAGCTGTTTTCCCAAGGACGTCCAGGCGCTCGCGGCGATGGCCCGCTCGAACGGGGTGCAGCCGAGGATCCTCACCGCCGTCCACGAGACGAACCTCGCGCAGAAGCAGGTGCTCGGGGAGAAGATCGCGGCACACTTCGCCGGCGGGCTCGCGGGAAGGCGAATCGCCGTCTGGGGGCTCGCCTTCAAGCCCCGTACCGACGACGTGCGGGACGCGCCGTCGATCGACCTCATCGAACGGCTCCTCGCCGGGGGGGCGGAGGTGTCGGCCCACGACCCCGAGGCGATGCCCAACGTGCGGGCGGTGTACGGTGACCGGATCCGCTTCGCGGCGACCCCGCTGGAATCGCTCGACGGCGCCGATTGCCTCGCGATCGTCACCGAATGGGGGGATTACCGCCGGCCGGACTTCGACGAGATGGCCCGCCGGATGCGGAGCCGCGTGATCTTCGACGGTCGCAACCTCTACCAGCCGGCCGAGATGCGGGTACGCGGGTTCTCCTACTTCGCGATCGGCAAGGCCCCGGTACGCCCCTGAGCGGGCGGTCGTTTGACAGTCGATTTTCGGCGAGGGTAGAGTTCGCCCATCGAAAACCTCCCAGGGAGCCCAACCGACCGTGATTACGAAGCCGACGTTCTCTCTCCGCACGCCGTGTGATTTGGTCCTGCCGTCGCTGGCTGCCGTGGCCATGCTCTCCCCGTCGCTGGTGCTCGCGCAGGAGGCGGTTGCCGAAGCGACCGAGCGGCGATGGTTCTTCGGGGCCTTCGGCTTCTGGTGGCTCCTCTGCCTCGGCGGCGCGGTGCTGGCGCTCCTGCAGGCCTGGCGGTTCTTCCAGTGGATGGAGGCGCAGCCGGCCGGCACGCAGAAGATGATCGAGATCGCCGGCTACGTTCGGACCGGTGCCGACGCCTACCTCAAGCAGCAGTACAAGGTCGTCGCCGGGTTCTTCCTGGCGATCTTCCTGCTCCTGGCGATCATGGCGTTCGTGCTGAAGGTGCAGAGCCCGTGGGTGCCGATCGCCTTCCTCTCCGGCGGCTTCTTCTCCGGGCTGGCCGGTTGGTTCGGCATGAAGACGGCGACGCTCGCGAGCAACCGCACCGCCGCCGGGGCCGAGCGGTCGCTCAACGAGGGGCTGCAGGTCGCCTTCCGGTCCGGTGCGGTCATGGGGCTGACGGTCGTCGGCCTCGGCCTGCTCGACATCATGCTCTGGTTCGCCATTCTCTACTGGGTCGTGCCGATGTTCGGCTTCGGCGACATGTCGCTCGAGGAGATCACCGTGACGATGCTCTGCTTCGGCATGGGCGCGAGTTCCCAGGCGCTCTTCGCCCGGGTCGGTGGCGGCATCTTCACGAAGGCGGCCGACGTCGGCGCCGACCTCGTCGGCAAGGTCGAGCACAGCATTCCCGAGGACGATGCCCGCAACCCCGCCACGATCGCCGACAACGTCGGTGACAACGTCGGCGACGTCGCCGGCATGGGGGCCGACCTCTACGAGAGCTACTGCGGCTCGATCCTGGCCACAGCGGCACTCGGCGTCGCGGCCTTCCAGGGGAACTACGGCATGCAGATGGCGGCCCTGTTCCTCCCGATGGCGATCGCCGCGGTCGGCACGATCCTCTCGATCTGGGGCATCTGGCAGGTGCGGACCGAGGAGGATTCCTCCCAGAAGGCGTTGCTCGCGGCCCTGGCCCGCGGCATCAACATGTCGACGATCGCGATCGTGGGTGCGTCGTTCGTCCTGACCTTCCTCCTCCTCGGCGGGTTCAGCCACCTCGGTGTGGCCGTGAGCGTGATCGTCGGCCTCGTCGCCGGATGGCTCATCGGCAAGTGGACGGAGTATTCGACGAGCAACGAGTACACCCCGACGAAGGAGCTCGCCGACCAGGCCCTGACCGGCCCGGCGACGATCATCATCGGCGGAGTCGCCGAAGGCATGATGAGCACATGGGCGCCGGTTCTCATCACGGGCGTCGCCACGCTCCTGTCGTTCGGCTTCGCGAACGGCTTCGACTTCTCGAATCCCAACTCGTTCGCCCTCGGCCTCTACGGCGTTGGCATCGCCGCGGTGGGCATGCTCTCAACGCTCGGCATCACGCTCGCCACCGACGCCTACGGCCCGATCGCCGACAACGCCGGCGGCAACGCCCAGATGGCCGGCATGCCGGCCATCGTCCGCGAGCGGACCGACGCCCTCGACGCGCTCGGCAACACGACCGCGGCGACCGGCAAGGGCTTCGCGATCGGCTCGGCGGCGCTCACGGCGCTTGCGCTGCTCGCGGCCTACATCGAGGAGGTGCGGATCGGCTTCGAGCGTTGGGGCCAGGCGGTCGCGGAGAACGTGCCCGACACCCCCGAGCAGTACCTTCAGATCGGCGGGAAGCGGACGCTCCTCACCGAGGGGCAGTGGGTGAAGCTCGCCGACGGCGTGGCCGTTCGGCTCGGAAGCGAGCCGGCGAAGAACTCCACCTGGCTCGTGCTCGACCGGGGGAGCGTGCCCGACTTCAACTCGATGCCCAACCGAACGGTGATGGAGAAGATTCCCGACGCCGCCGGGGTGGCGGAACTGGAGAAGGCGAACCGCATCGTCGCCGTGAAGAGCGCCCGGATGGCCGACTACATGCGGCACTACGACGTGACGCTCATGAACCCAAAGGTTCTCGTCGGCCTCTTCATCGGCGCCATGAGCACGTTCGTGTTCTGCGCGCTGACGATGAAGGCCGTGGGCCGGGCGGCGAAGGGCATGGTGGAGGAGGTCCGCAGGCAGTTCCGTGAAAAGCCCGGCATCATGCAGGGCACCGAGACGCCCGACTACGCGGCCCCGGTCGAGATCAGCACGAAGGCCGCCCAGAAGGAGATGGTGGTGCCGTCGCTGCTGGCTCTTGTGCTGCCGGTCGTCGGCGGTCTCGTGCTGGGCGTCGGCGGCGTGATGGGCATCCTCGTCGGCGGTCTCACGACCGGCTTCTGCGTCGCCGTCTTCATGGCGAACGCGGGCGGCGCCTGGGACAACGCGAAGAAGCACATCGAGGGTGGCGTGCACGGCGGCAAGGGCACCGATGCCCACAAGGCCGCCGTCGTGGGCGACACCGTCGGCGATCCGTTCAAGGACACGAGCGGCCCGAGCCTCAACATCCTCGTGAAGCTCATGAGCATGGTGAGCGTGGTGGTCGCCGGACTCGTGGTGCGGTATTCGCTCGAAGCCCTCGGGATCTTCTAGCAACCAGCCGCTGGGTTTTTTCGGTTCATCAAACGGTGCTGGGTTCGGGGCTGCCCGTGTGCCCTCGCCGGACGCTCGCTGCGCACATCCTGTGCTTCGCTCGCTCGGATGCAGACTTC
>JBBAVU010000082.1:0-12932 GCA_040397565.1 Pirellulales bacterium
TGGCCGCCGGGGTTTACCTCACGACCCGCGCGTTGCCCCCCTTGATCAACTTCTCTGTTTTCACGCCACCGAGCCCTCCTGGCCTCGCCGGCTTACGCGGGCCGACGATCTCGATCGTCGGCCCGGGCGGCCGTCGTGGCCGCCGGGGTTTACCTCACGACCCGCGCGTTGCCCCCCTTGATCAACTTCTCCACCTCGGCCCGGGTGGCCATGGAGGTGTCGCCCGGCGTCGTGCTCGCTAGCGCACCGTGCGCGGCGCCGTACTCCACCGCCCGCTGCGGGCAGTTGAACTCCAGGAACCCGAACGCCAGTCCGCTGGCGAAACTGTCACCCCCACCGACCCTGTCGAGAATCTCCAGCTCGGGATACTTCCGGCTGTCATAAAAGTTGCCATCGTGCCAGCAGATCGCGCTCCAGTCGTTCTTCGTCGCCGTGAGCACCCGGCGCAGCGTCGTCGCCGCCACCTTGAAGTTGGGAAACTCCTCAACGGCCGTCTCGATCATCCGCTTGAAGGCATCGGTCTCGATGGTACTGATCGCGTGGTCAACGCCCGCCACCTCGAAGCCCAGCGACGCCGTGAAATCCTCCTCGTTGCCGATCATCACGTCCACGTGCCGGGCGATCTCCCGGTTCACCTCCCGCGCCTTGGCCTGGCCGCCGATGCTCTTCCACAGGCTGGGCCGGTAGTTGAGGTCGTAGGAGACGATCGTGCCATGCCGCTTGGCGGCCTGCACCGCCTCGATCGCCAGGGCCGCCGTCGTTTCAGAAAGGGCCGCGAAGATGCCGCCGGTGTGGAACCAGCGCACGCCAAGTTCGCCGAACAGCCGATTCCAGTCCACGTCACCGGGCTTCATCTGGCTGGCCGCCGTGTTGCCCCTGTCCGGCACGCCCACAGCCCCGCGGATGCCGAACCCGCGCTCGGTGAAGTTCAGCCCGTTGCGGACCGTCCGCCCGATGCCGTCGTCCGACCGCCAGCGGATGAAGTCAGTGCACACGCCCCCCTGCATGATGAAGTCCTCGATCAGGTGCCCGACCTCGTTGTCCACGAAGGCGGTCACCACGGCGGTCTTCAGCCCAAAGCACTTGCGCAGGCCACGGGCGACGTTGTATTCACCCCCTCCCTCCCAGGCGGCGAACTGCCGGGCGGTGCGGATCCGCCCCTCGCCGGGATCGAGCCGGAGCATGATCTCGCCGAGCGAGACCTCGTCGAAGGTACACGAGTCCTGGGGTTTGATGGGGAGCGGCACGGGTCTTGTCCTTTCCTGGAGGGTTATGAACGTGTTGCGGGAGTTCGGCTGCGGGGCGGCGTGAGTTCGCTCGCTGGCACACTCGCGATCCTCACGCCGACCCCTCCGCCTGTCGGTCTGTCACCATGGCCCCCATGCCGCGGTTGGTGGTGGAGTGTTGTCACGCCGTTTTCAGGCTGCCGATGTCGAGCGGCGGCAGGGCAGCCTCTGCGGCGATGTGATTGAGGGCATCGACTTCGGCCGTCGAAAACAGCAGGCCCCCGGCCCGCCAGGTTCGCGCCGCCGCCTCGGCCTCCAACTGGCCGGGGAGCCTGCAGCCCTCGTTGCCGTGGCCGAGAATGTCGGCGAGCACGGCCTTGACGTTCTCCGCCTGCGAGCGGCCGGCCGCGAACACGCCCGACGAAAACGCGTCGGGATGGATCACCTGGAAGAAGAATGCGCACGACTGCTTCTCGCCCGGCACGGCCGTCCGGCTGCGGAGCGTGGGGAGTGAGCCGCCGATGAAGGCCGCGACGATCTCGTTGATCAGCGACAGGCCATAGCCTTTGTGGTCGCCGAAGGGAAGGAGCGAAGCCGCCTGGCCGGGATCGGTCGTCGGCCGTCCCTCGCGATCGACGGCCGCATTCGCGGGCAGCTGCTTCCCCTCGCGGGCGAGCTGCTGCACGCGGCCCATCGCGATCACCGACGTCGCCCAGTCGATCACGATCGGAAAGCCGACCGCTGCCGTCGTGGGAAAACCCCAGGAGTGCGGGTTCGTGCCCAGCGTGGGAAATCGGCCCTTGAAGGGAACGACCTCGGCGAGCGACGCCGTGCAGTTCGTGTAGGCGATGTAACCGCGGTTCGCCGCCTCCATGACGTAACCCCCGCCCCACAGATAGTGGAAGGCGTTATCCACCGACACCGTCCCCGAGCCGTGCCGGTCGGCGAGCTGGATGCAGGTCTCGATCGCCTCCCACGCCACGGCCTGGCCGAGCTTCTTTCCAGCGTCCCAGACCTCGCAGGCGTCGAACCGGCTCGGCAGCCGCCGGATCGCGGCCCGGGGCACGCAGCCACCGGCCTTCGAGCCGAAGAGCTCGTCGAGATGGAGAGCCTTGATGGCGTTGTGGGTGCGGATGCCGTGCGTGGTGGCGGCTGTGGCCAGCTTCGCGGCCTGTTCCGCCTCGCCGGCGTCGAAGCCGCGGTGCAGGTAGGCCCCGCGGACGATCTCCTCGTGCCGCTCGACCGGGACGACGTGAAAGGTTTCGGCCATGCGTCTTCGCTCCACTGGACTCCGAACGCCCTGCTCCCCTGTTCAGGCCACCTCAGACGACCCGCCGCACCGGAACCGCAGGATTGACTTGCGCCAGCGGCGGCTCGCCATGCATCGCACGGACGAGATTCATGACCGCGGCCATGGCCTGGCGTTGCACGCTCTCCAGCGTCCGCGAGCCGACGTGCGGCGTGACGATGCAGTTCGGCAGGCCGGTCAGCGGATGGTCCGCGGGGGGCGGCTCCACGTCGAGGACGTCGGTTCCGTAGCCGCGGACCCGTCCGCCCCGCAGCGCCGCCGCCATGTCGGCCGCGTTGACGATCTCACCACGCGCGCAATTGATGACGATCACGTCCGGCTTCATCTTCGCGATCGTCTCGGCGCGGACGAGGTCGCGGGTCTCGGACGTGAGGTTCGTGTGCAGCGAGATGTAGTCCGCCGCGGAAATCAGGTCATCGAGCGTGGTCGCCCGCTCGATGCCATTGGCGGCGGCAAAGGCCTCGTCCCAGAACAGGTCGTAGCCGATCGGCCGCATGCCGAAGGCCGTGGCCCGCAGGGCGACCTCGCGGCCGATCCGGCCCATGCCGACGATGCCGATTTGCTTGCCGAGCAGTTCGCGGCCCGTCTGCCGCTTCCAGCCGCCGGCCCGCGTGGAATCGACGTGAAAGAGAAAGTTTTTCTCCAGCGCGAGCAGGAGCAGAAAGGCATGCTCCGCGACGGTCGTGTGGTTCACGCCGGGGGTGAACAGCACCGGAATGCCGAACTCCGTGCAGGCGGCGACGTCGATCTTGTCGACGCCGATGCCGTACTTGCTCACCACTGCCAGCCGCGGACGGGCCTTCTCCAGCACGGCCCGTGTGATCTGGTCGTCCCCGCAGATCGTGGCGTCGACTTCGCCGACGAGACCGATCGTGTCGGCCTCCGAGAGGGGCCCCCGGGCCGTGACGATCTCCCAGCCGGTGGCGGCCAGGGCAGCATGGTGCTCGCCGGGGGTGTCCTGAAACGACGTCGTAGTGAGAAGGATGCGGGGCTTCATCGCGGATCCGGAGCTCTGGTGTTGGCGAGAAACTAACGGACGACGCGGAAAACCTCAATCGTGTTCGACCCGGCCCCGGTCCTCTCGCTGGGCACCGGGGTTCACCCGTCCTCCCTCGCGAATGAAGGGCTGGAGCAGGGCTGCGTGCCGGCCGTTCCACTTCCACAGATGGCAGTCGCGGCGGTCTGCCTCTCCCAGTCCGGCCGTGCCGGTGCGGTGCAGCCAGTAGACCTCGCCGACGGCGAGGGGGTGGTGGGCGAATTCCGCGGCGCGCTGCCCGGGGACGCTCGTCTTCAGCCAGTTCCAGTGGTTGACGTGGAGCCGCTGCGACTCGTCCGGGTGGCGGATGCACCACAGCCGGTACTCGAGCTCCGTCACGGCGGCGAGCCGCGGCTGGAGGAACGCCGCCGGCGTCCCCTCCACGACGCACAGGTCGGCTGCCGCCTCGATGCCGATGGGCGACGTGGTGAGCACGACCGCCGGATCGGCGTCCGCACCGGTAAGGGCGGCAGCGAACACCTCGCGAGCGCCGGTGAACGTCCCGATGCCATCGAACCAGGAAACGAGGTGGGTGGCGAGAATTGACCGCTCTGCCACCCGCTCCGCCGCCGTCCGTTCGGTGGCCGCGGGCTCGCGGCCGGCGCGGTGGTCTGCGGCGAAGGCCCGCAGCCCTTCCAGCCAGTCTCGCGTCTCCCGGTGCATGACGGATGCCTGTGCGGCCGGCGTCTCCTCGTGGTCCACGGCCGTCGCGGACCGCCGTCAGGGT
Source organism: Pirellulales bacterium (assembly GCA_040397565.1). Classification (GTDB taxonomy): domain Bacteria; phylum Planctomycetota; class Planctomycetia; order Pirellulales; family UBA1268; genus UBA4655. The sequence goes on from JBBAVU010000082.1 coordinate 4,299, forward strand.
ATCATGCCGGCATGGAACAGGTCGCCCACCCCGAATCGGCTCCGCCCGTCAGCGCGGTCGTGCTCATGGGTGTCTGCGGCTGCGGCAAGAGCGAGATCGGCAGGCGGCTGGCCGCAGCCCTTGGCTGGACGTTCCACGACGGCGACGACTTTCATCCGCCTGCGAACGTTGAAAAGATGCGCAGCGGCCGGCCGCTCGACGACGACGATCGCTGGCCCTGGCTCGACGCGCTGGCAAGGCTCCTGCGCGAGTCGCTTGCCGACGGCCGCGGGGTCGTCGTCGGCTGCTCGGCTCTCGCCCGTCGCTATCGCGACCGGCTCGGCCTGCCGGATGCCCGGATCCGGCTCGTTCATCTCGACGGCGCGGCCGAGACGATCCGAAAACGGCTCGAGCAGCGGGCCGGACACTTCATGCCGACCACGCTGCTCGAGAGTCAGTTCGCCACGCTCGAGCGCCCGACGGAGGCCGAGGGGGCGCTGGTCGTGGACGTCGGCACGGATCCGGATGCGATCGTGCGGCGGATCAGCGCGGCGGTGTCGCCGCGCTGATCGCCGGACGATGTGCCGTGGGGGATGCTCAGCGGCCGAGGAACCGCTGACGCAGCCACTCGTTCTTGCGCCGCTCGAGTTCGATGAGCTTGGCGACGGGACCGTTGCGGGTGGCCGAAGCGCCGGCCTGGCCACGGGACTGGGCCGCGAAGGCGGACGCGGTGGAAGCGAAGCAGCCGAGGACGACGGCGACGAGCAGGAAGCGTTTCATCGAGGAGACTCCGGGGAGGGCACGAGGGGTGGGCGGGCGGACGGTGGCACGCTGCCGATTCGTCCGACGCCCGCGAACTGGATCGGACCGGCGTCTCTCAGCGCTTGAGCCGCCGATCGGCCGCCGCTAGGCCAGGCAGAACCGCCGCTTCGGGTTTTTTCCCGGCCTGCGGAGGATTCGCTAGAACGCGTCTGCGACGGAGAAAAAACCATCGCGTTATCGGCGGCCGCGGCTTGACGCGCGCCGATCCAGGTGCACCCGGCCTTCAGCGGCCCGCGGTCGGCGGCGGCGGCAACGGATGCAGTCGGTCTTCCATCAACCCCGCGGTGCGAGCGGGTCGTCCGGCCAGGAATGTTTTGGGTAGCGACGTCGCAGCTCCTTCTTCACGGCCGGGTACGTGCCGCTCCAAAACCCGGCGAGGTCGGAGGTGACCTGCTGCGGACGGTGGTTCGGCCCGAGGAGGTGCAGGACCACGGGGATGCGACCGCTCGCCACCCGCGGCGTGTCGCGCACGCCGAACAGCTCCTGGATCCGCACCGCCAGCACCGGCGGCCCGGCGTCCTGATACGAAAGCCTGTGCCGTCGCCCCGTCGGCAGTTCGATCTGCGCGGGGGCGAGCCGCTCGATCTCGGCGATCCTCTCATGGCCGATCGCTCCCTGAAACGCGCGGAGCCAGTCGGCCTCGCGCACCTCGTCGAGAGACCGCAGGCCACGGCAGAGCTCCGGCAGCAGTCCGGCGACGGCCGCGTCGTCGATCACGGACATGCCGAGCTCGGGCAGCGTGGCGGCCAGCCAGCGGACGCGGGCGCGGAAGCCGCCCGCGGCGGTGTCGGGCCCGGGGAGCAGCCGGTCCAGCCGCGTCGCCGCCTCGCGGGCGAGGAGCGCCGCCGCCGCCTCCGGATCGGCGATCGGCACCGGGGTCTCGTCGAGGACGAGGTCGAGCCAGGTCGTTTGCAGCCGAGCCTCCACCTGGCCGCGTGATGGATGAAACAGCAGCTCCGGCGCCGACCGCAAATTCGCTGCGGCCAGTCCCGGCAGATCGAGCCACGCGCGTTCGACGGCGGAAGCCATGCGCACGCCCGCCTCGCCGCCGGAGTCGGTGAGATCGATCGCCAGGAAGAGCGGTTCGGCACGCACCCGCGCGCCGGCATCGAGACGCACGCCGCGGCCGCCGACCATCGTGCCCCGGTCGTTCGCCCCGGGCCGCAACCGGGCGAGCCGATCGGGAAACGCCTCCAGGAGTGCGATCATCAGCGACTCCGCCGGGTCGGAGCCGCGCGGGGCCAGCGGCACGTCCACGATCGAGTACAGCTGCTCGCCAACGCGTAGCACGTTCCGGGCCGCCCCGGCATGGAGTTCCAGGTCGGCGTCGCCCAGGGCGCCACCGGCGTGAAACGCCTGTAGTGCGAGGACGCGATCGACGACGTCCGACCGCGTGCGAACGGTCTGGCGGTCCCGCGGGCCACCGGCTGCATGGCGGGCCGGGCGAAACGGATCGCGCTCGGAGAGCAGTGCCGCCGCGATCGACGCCTCGCGCATCACGCCGTGCCGGGCTCCGGCGAGCAGCAGCCTGCCCAGGCGGGGGTGGGCCGGCAGGCCGACGAGATCGCCCCCCAGCGACGTGAGCCGCTCGGCGCCGGCCGGTCCCTCGATCGCACCCAGCCGGGCGAGCAGGCCGCGGGCGGTGGCCACCGCGTCGGGGGTCGGCGGATCGAGCCAGGGAAAGTCGCGCTGTTCACCGAGGGCGATCAGCTGGAGGAGCGGCCCGGCGAGATCGCCGCGGAGGACCTCGGGAGTCTCGGCGTCGGGCCGCCGGTGGTGCGCGGCCTCGTCCCAGAGCCGCCAACAGACCCCCGCCGCGGTCCTGCCGGCGCGGCCGGCCCGCTGCTCGGCCGCCGCCTTGGAGATCGGCACGAGTTCCAGCCGCGGCAACCCCGTGGCGGGCGAGACGAGGAGTTGCCGGGCGAGGCCGGAATCGATGACAGCCGTGACGCCGGGAATGGTGAGCGACGTCTCCGCCACGTTCGTCGCCAGGATCACCTTCCGGCCGCCACTGTCGTCGAGAACGCGGTCCTGTTTCTCAGGAGGCATGTCGCCGAAGAGCGCCATCACGGCATGCCCCTGGCGTTCCACGTCCGCGGCGATCGCCCGCTCGCACTGCATGATCTCGCCGACGCCGGGGAGGAAAACGAGCACGTGCCCATCCGTGGCCCGCAGCGCCTCCGGCACCGTCGCGGCGACGAGTTCGATCGTGTCGCGGCGGTCGCCGTGACGCAGATGGACGGTCCGCACGGGAAACAGTCGTCCGCTGGCCGACACGACCGGGCACGGCGCGGCGGCGCCGAGGAGGCGGGCCACCGGCCCGGTGGCGAGGGTGGCGCTCATGACGGCGATCCGCAGATCGGGTCGCACGGTCTCCCGGAGCCGCACGAGCAGGCCGAGGACGAGATCCATCTCCACGGTCCGCTCGTGGAACTCGTCGAGTATCACGGCGCCGATCCCGTCCAGCGTCAGGTCGCCGAGCAGCCGGCGCAGCATGATCCCGGTCGTCTCGACGACGAGCCGCGTGTCGCGGCCGACGCAGGTGTCGAAGCGGACCCGGTATCCCACCTCCTCGCCGACCGCGCCCCCGCGTAGGGCGGCGATCTGCCGGGCGACGGCCCGGGCCGCGAGCCTGCGCGGCTGGAGAAGGACGGCGCTTTTTCCCTGCGGGAGGTCGTCGAGGATCGCGGCCGGCACGAGCATCGTCTTGCCCGAGCCCGGCGGCGCCGTGACGACGACCGCGCCGGTGCGTGACGCGGCAACGGCGTCTGTGAGCACGGAGGCGACGGGCAGGTCTGGAGGAAGCCGGGTGGACGTCATGGATGGGGAACGTGGCGGACCGAGTGGGCACGCCACGGATCATACCGGCGAAAAGGTGCCAGCCACGTGGCTGGCACCAAATCTGGGCAAGTTGGCAGATTGACCAGATTTGGTGGCTGGCACCTTTTCCTCCACGGGTTTCGTGACATCCGCGCAGTCTCGTGGTATACGAGCTGGCAGGGCGGGGAACGACCCACTGCGGTTCGGCGGCCGTCGCTGATATCAGGAGTGTTTCGACGATGCGTCGGTCTTTGCTCACCCCGTGGCTACGCAGTCGCTCTGCCCGGTCGCCGCGCCGATCGCTGCGTGGTACCCGCATGACCGACCTTCCGGTCGAGCGGCTCGAGTCCCGACTCACGCTCGCCGCCGATCTGCTCTCGATCGCCACGTCTCGCCCCGGCGCGGCCGGCTTTCCCGAATATCCCGCCCTGCCGATACCCGCCGGGGCGACGCTTCTCGACGTCAGTGACTCCGGCAAGCAGCTGCTGTTCTCGAGCGTGGACACAAACGTCGTCGCAGGCCAGCAGACCGTGCCATTCCTAGAGGGGGCCCCCGGAAATCTTTTCTGGATGGATCTGTCGGCGGGCAGCGACGCACCCGTCATCCGCCTCGTCACCCACGTCGCCGGCAGCACGCAGGCATCAGCCGGCTTCACCGGCGTCGGCACCGGCATCGTGAATCCCTTCGTGCCCGGTACGGCCGATCTGAGCGGGGACGGCATGTCGGTGGTGTTCGACTCGCCGATCAACGCCGGCACGTACGACGCCACCGTGCCGGCGATCAACGACCAGCCCTCCAACGCCCGCCTCGTCGTGCAGGATCCCTTGGGCGGCCCGGTGCAGGCCATAACGGTGGAAGGCGAAGGATCGATCGACGTCTTCGTGTGGCACGCCACAGCGGTGGACCCGGCCCACAACATCGTCGCCGTCAGCCTGCTCAACGCTGCAGGCAAGCAGGCTGCGGTCGGCCAGGCCGCGGAGTGGGGCTTCACCACGCCGGACGTCACCAAGCCGATGATGGCGGGCGTGTTTCCCGAGCATGCGCCGATCGGGTTCAGCCCCAACCTTCAACTCCTCGAACCGACGTCCTCGACCACCGCCGGCCACGGCATTTCCGATGACGGCAGACGCATCCTCTACGCCACGAACGTGCCGGCACCGTGGCTCGACACTACGAACACCAGCCCCGCCATCGCCGACGACGTGGACCCACTCGTCGGGCAGGGCTGGAGCATGGACGGCTTCGTGGTGGATCGGGCCGATCTGGCATCGGCCGCTGCCCTCGAGGCGTCCGGTCGCACGCTCACGGTGACGAAATATCAGGACGGCGGCGGTCCCCGGGCCCTCGGCAGTTACCAAAACCAGATTCCCTGGAGCGGGGGCTTTCTCCCGTCGGTTGCGTTCTATCCCGAATACCTGCAGCTCTCCGCCCAGGGCGATCGCGTGGTCTACAGCACCCGCGTGCCGTCTTCCACGCCAGTGCCCGGCACCACCGATGCCTCCTTCTCGCTCGACGTGTTCGCCTACGACGTCGTTTCCGACGCGAACATCCTCGTCACGACGGCGGCCGGCCAGCCCACCGTGGCGGCTGGAGCGGGACAGGCGGCGGTCCCGGGCCCGCAGCCGGGCGTCACGCTCGAACTCTTCGACTCTCGAAATCATGCCGTGAGCCGAGACGGCACGACGATCGCAGTCACGTCATCGGCGGGCAATCTGATCAGCGGGCTTGTCGACAACAACGCGACGTTTCGCCCCTACGGAGTGATCGGCTCGCCGCTCACGTTTTTGCGCATCCGGCAGCAGGCAGCCACCGACGTCTTCGCGGTCCGCCCCGACACTCGGACGGCGTTCCTGGTGAACACACCTGACGGTCTCGCCAACACGAATCAGAATGCGTCGTTCGGCGGCATGTCGGCCGACGGCACCACGTTCCTGTTCGGCACGACTGCCAACAACTTCTACACCCCAGCCTTCGGCAATCCGCCGTATCCGCCCTTTGCCAGCGGTCCGCTGCCGCCGAATTTCCTGCTCGGTGGCTTCGAAAATCTCTGGGCGCGACAGGTCGATCAGGGCAAGACCACGCTCGTCTCGGTGGGCTGGCAGAACGACGCTTCGGGCAACCGCCCCACGGCGGTCACTCCGGTGGCTCCCGGTGCCCGCGACCTGCTGCCGAACGTGAGCGAGACGGGCCGGTTCGTGATGTTCGCGACCGCGTCGAACAACATGGTCCCGGGAATTGCCGACCGCACATTCAAGGGCGGCGTGTACGTCCGCGACATGCAGACGGCCCTCGCCACGCTCGTTTCGACGACGGCCACCGGCAACGTTCCCTCCGCGGGCACCTTCCTGGAATACGCGTTGGCCGCGGATGACGTGGCGGGCACGGCCCGCTTCTTCTTAGGCGGCACCGCTGGCGGCGACATGCAGACGCGGTTCCGCGCCGAGGATCTTCCCGGTGCGGGAGTGGCTCCGGCCCCGGCGCACATCTACACGCTCGATTATCCGATCACGACGCCCGCGGCTTCGGCGACCAGCCGCGATCTGTTCTCGATTTCCGGTGCCGGCACGTTTGGTCGCACCGTCGTCGAGTACCGCGGCACGCAGGCCACGGTGAAGGCCTCGCCGGCCACGCTTCTGCCCGGCTTCGCGGGGGAGTGGCGGACGGCGACGGGCGACGTCACGGGCGACGGTGTCGGGGACTACGTCTACGGCGCCGGCCCGGGCGGCCGCGACATGGTATTCGTCGTCGATGGACGCTCGAACTCGGTGGTCATGCAGTTCCGCGCGTTCCCCAGTCTGCCCGCGGGTGGCGGCGTGTTCGTTGCCACCGGCGACATCAACCGCGACGGCTTCGCCGACGTCATCGTCGGATCCGACGGACCCCGGGCGGCCCAGGTTCTCGTGGTCAGCGGCCGGCGGGGCGAGGTGCTCAAGAGGTTTCTGCCATTCGGCAACGGCAAGGCGGTGGTCGTGGCCGCCCGCGTGGCCGGTGGCGACGTCGATGGCGATGGGTTCGCCGACGTGATCTTGGCCACGGGTCCGGGCAGGCCGCCGCGGGCCGAGGTCTACTCCGGCAAGCTGCTGCTCGCGAACACGAGTGCCGTCCAGGCGCGGATTGCCGCCTTCGCGCTCCTGGCAGGCACGGGAAGCAAGCAGGCCGGCAACGGTGCCTACGTGGCCGCCGCGGACATGAACGGCGACGGGAAGGCCGAGGTGGTCGCTTCGTTCGACGGCCGGCCCACGGTGAGCGTGATCAACGGGCTCACCGGGCGTGTGCTCTCGTCGGTGAATCTCTTGACGCTGCCGGGGGCGGGCAACGCCTTCGCGAAGGGCGTGCGGGTGGCGGCACGGGCCAACCGCATCGCCATCGCGACCGGGCCTGGACCGCAGCCGGCGGTGCGGGTTCTGGCCTTCCGAAATCTGACCTGGTCCGTCGAGCCGCTGCAGACGCCGTCCCTTGGCGCCACGGGCAGCAAGGGCCTGTTCATCGGTTGATGACCCCGGGGCGTTCCGGTTGGCTGCAGGATCTTGTTGCCGGCGCGGACGTGGCGGGATGGGCGAAAAGGTGCCAGCCACCAAATCTGGGCAAGTTGGCAGATTGCCCAGATTTGGTGGCTGGCACCTTTTACCGGTCCTCGGACGGGGGTACAGCGACCTCGAAGTCGCGGGGCACGACGTCGTTCCAAAACACCTTGCGAAGGTCGAAACCCAACAGCCGGGCGATCCAGCGCGGGTCCTCGACCTCCATCCACTCCCCCGCCCTGCCGACGCCGAGGAACAGTGGGTCGAAGTGCCGGTGCGCCGGTGGCACCTGCACGCCGAGCTGTTCGCAGATGACGCGGATGTCGGTCCGCGTGACGTCGTTGCAGACGAAGGCACGGGGGGTGTTTGTCGAGTACAGGCAGTGGGCGAAATGAGCGTCCACCACGCCGAACCAGTATCCGACCGGCAGCACGAGCAGCCCGACGGCGATCCGCCGGGCCCAGCGGGCGGCCTGCGGCCAAAGGTCGCCGAGGCCGCGGCCGCGCCAGGGCAGCAGAAGGAGCGGGCTCACGCAGGCGAGCGCCGCGTTCCAGGGCCAGACGCCGGGATCCCAGTTCATCACCAGGGAGAGAGCGGCCACCGTGCCACCGTGAAACAGGCAGGCGGCGATCGCTGTCGCCCGCCGCACCCGCGGAACGAGACAGCCGACGGCCAATGCCATCTCCGTCGCGCCGATCGCGATCCCGAGGGGCGTGGCCCAGCGGCCATCGGCACTCGGGGCGAGGCTCCACAGCAGCCAGGGGGCGGTCTCGAGGAAGAAATCGCGGCTCATGAGCTTGTGGAGGCCGGCGAAGAACCAGAGTGACACCAGCGAACTCCTGGCGATCAGCACACCCTCCGGCCGGCCGACCGTGCCCGTTGTGAGCAGGAACAGGGAGAGGTTGTGCGGCAGCATCCGCGACTGGTCGGCGACGAAGGCGTACGCCAGCAGGAGTGCGTGCAGCGGCAGACCGACGAGCGGACGGAAGAAGACCAGCGTGAGCGTGACCAGCAGTGCGACCCCGACGTCGAACTGCGGAACGGGAAGGAGGGGGAGCATCGGCGGCATCTCATGGCGATGCCAGCTCGGCCAGGTGATGAGCACCGTCGCCATCTGGGCGGCGACGAGAATTCCGCGGCACAGCCACGGCCACAGGTAGCCCGAATCAGGCTCCTGCGGCCCGCCGAACCAGCGCCGAACACCCTGCCATGAATCACGCCAACTCATGCGCCGGATCGTAGTCCTGATCACCTCCAGCGCAAACACCGGTTCCAAGCTGGCCTGCCTTTCCTACGCAGCCGGAGGATTGGCAGAAGGTCGAGGAGCGTGAGGCTGACTGCACCATCGCGCCGTCGCAGCCGACACGGCGTCTGCTCCGGCTTACGGTCGCCAGGCAGAGCCCGGCAACCTGTCGGGCTCCGCCCGGTTGGTTGTGGCGACGTTGGTGGTATGCAGCCGGAGGATTGGCAGAAGGTCGAGGAGCGTGAGGCT
>JBBAVU010000083.1:0-12922 GCA_040397565.1 Pirellulales bacterium
CACACAGGCACTCTGATGCTGAACGCCGCGGGAGCGGACGTTGAGGAGCATCAGGCGTATCCTCGCCGTAGCGACGATGCGTCCGCTCCCCCGGCGGCAATGCGGCCTCCTTCAAGAAATCCTCGGCCGATCGACACGAACCACGACGTTCACTGCCGTGCGGCGTCGGCGGCCGGGGGGCTCTTGGCCGCGACACGGAGCCTCGCTTCGGAGGCGACGAGGTAGGGGCGTTTGTATTCCGGCATGTAGCCGCGGGCGCCGCGGACCGACACCTCCTGCCCGACGAGCGGCGCGAGGTTCGCCGACGACTGTGGCGAGATGAAGGCGATCACCTCGTTGCTCTCGTTCACGATCGCCCACCGCGGCGCGTCGGGCCTCCTCGAGACGACCGTCGCGAGCCGGCCGGTCGTCTCCGCCTGATCGGGAGGCGTCCAGTCGGGCGTGCCATCGGCCGGCTTGCCGCCGGGAAGCACCCCGGGCCGCACGGGACGCGATCCGATCGCCGAGAGCGCCGACCACATCCCTCCGAGCCGCAGCGTGTTCGCCTCGCCGGCCTGCGCGGCGGCGAGCGTCGCATGGCGGCCCTGGATCGACTCGAACCGCGAGAGCCTGGCGTCGATCTCGTCGGCGCGATGGCGGTCCTGCATCGTGACCGCCCTGCCGGTGGCCAGCCGCAGCCGGTCGCGCAAGGGCGCGAGATCCCACGATTCCGCTGGTCCGACGACGGCGAGCGAGAGGGCGAGGTCGATGTCGGCGAGCTCGTCACCCGACGCCGCGAGCGGCGTCGTCTTCGCCGGGGGCGAGATCATCCGCGCGAGTGGATCGAAGATGCTCGAGCCCTGCGGCATCCACCCAGCAGGTGGTGAAGCAGCTGCCACCGGGGGCATCGAAGCGGCGGGCGTTTCGGGCAGCCGCAGCGGTTCGGCGGAGGGGGATGGATCGCCGGCCGGGAGCGTGCCCGCGGTGAGCGTGACGTCGCCGTCGGCTGCGACGGGCGGAGGGGCGATCGCCCGAAGCGGCTCGGGCAGGTCGAGGTCCGCCGCCATGGCCCAGCGAAACTCACCCGGCGGCGGCTCGATACGCAGCCAAGCTCCGGCATGGCGGCCCTCGGCGATCCGGACCTCCTCGATCACCCTCACCCGCTCGCCCGCCTCGAGGCGGACCTGCGCGACGTGCCGGAGGTCGTTGAGCTGCGAGCCGATCCTCGCCACGGCTCCGTCGGCGACGACGATGCCCACGCCGCCGCCCGCTCCGTCATCCGCATTCCGTGCAGCAGTCCGATCGACGTCGGTCGCGCGAACCCAGCTATAGCTGCCGGCGACGGGCCGCACGGCACACGCGCCGGAAGGGTCGATCGCCCAGACCTCCACGCGGTCTCCGCGGATGAGCCGCTCCGTGGGGTAGTAGTCGCCGCCCGGGCCGGCACGGAGATAAGCGTGCTCCGCGGCGACCTGCACCGTCGTCGGCAAGGGCGGCTCGTCGGCGACCGCGCACGATGCCGCCACGGCGACCGCCAGCAGGCATTTCATCAGCGGGCATTTCATCGTTGGCCCATACGACGCATCCATGCGAAACGTGACCGCGGGCCTGCTTCATGAAAACCCGCGCGCGGACGAGGCTTGGGCTTCCTCGTCCACGCGCCGGGCGGCCTCCGCCGAGACGGATGCTGCAGGTCTTGTAGCCCCTCGGGGGACCCGGCTCAAGCCTGGATTTTCGGCCCCAGCCCCCACGCGGTCCGGGCCCGGTTTCGCCCGGGATTCACGCGGGTGCGCGGGTCTGAAAGCCCGTGACAGCACGCCGGCGCCAGCAGGCGATTCGCCCCGTCCGCGGCCCCCCCTGTGCTCACCAGGCTCGCCAGCGGCCTGTGCTCACCAGCGGTCGACGGGCCGGTCGAGGATCTCGTGGATCACGACGAGCTCGCGGAGCGTGGCGGGTGACCGAAGCGACCGCACGATCTCGTTGGAGGCAGCTCGCGTCACCGCCGCGGCGCCCGACTGTGGCGACGCGAGCACCCGATCGGCGGTGAGCGGCGTCGAAAGGTGCTCGAGCTCCTTCGCGAAATCCTGCTTCACGCGTTCCGCGATCGATTCGCCCGACACCCGGGACGGCATCGGCTCCGGCATCTCCTTCGACCGCTCGACAAACTGCGGCGCGGTCGCGGGCTGCGGCGAGGGCCTGGGCATCACGGGCCGCGGCATGGCCGGACGGCGATCGGGCACCTCGCGGCGCAGGAACTCACGAATCTCGTCCTGCAGGTCGCCACGTTCGCCCCGATCGACCGCGACCGGACGCGGCCGGCGGACGGGCGGCGGGGGCGGCTGTTGCGGCTGCTGCGGACGCTCGCCGGCGTTGACGACCTTCTTCACGACCGCGACGAGCTGCGAGAGGATCCAGAACAGGACGAACAGGACCGGCAGGAGGGCCTCGAGCCAGTCGAGCCCGTTGGCGAGCAGCGGCGGAGCGATCGCGAGCGGCATCATGTCGGAGGGAGCCCTGCTACTGCGCGACCGCGGCGTTCGTCGTCGTGACCCCTGCGATCGTCCGGCGCATGTCGGTGTCGGCCTGGAGGTTCCGGAGCTTGTAGTACTCGATGATGCCGAGCGAGCCGCCGCCGATCGCGTCGGCGATCGCCTTGGGCACGTCGGCCTCCGCATCGACGAGCGAGGCGCGGCTCTCCTCGATGCTCGCGACCATCTCCTGCTCGCGGGCGACCGCCATCGCCCGCCTTCCCTCGGCGTTGGCCCGCGCCACGCGGGTGTCGGCCTCGGCACGGTCGGCCTGGAGCCTCGCCCCGATGTTGGCGCCGACGTCGATGTCGGCGATGTCGATCGAGACGATCTCGAACGCCGTGTTGGCGTCGAGCCGGCGGGCGAGCACCGTCTTCGAGATGATGTCGGGGTTCTCGAGCACGTCGCTGTGCCGTTCGGCCGAACCGATCGCCGACACGATCCCCTCGCCGACCCGGGCGATGATCGTCTCCTCCGTGGCACCGCCGATGAGCTGGTTGAGGTTCGTGCGGACCGTGACGCGGGCCTTCACCTTCAGCTGGATGCCGTTCTTGGCGACGGCGTCGAGCGACTCGCGGCCGCTGTTCTTGCCGGGGCAGTCGATCACCTTCGGGTAGACGGAGGTCTGCACCGCCTCCCGCACGTTCCGCCCCGCGAGGTCGATCGCCGTCGCGAGCTTCCAGTCGAGCTCGGTCATCCTCGCCTTGTTGGCCGCGATGAGCGCCTGCACCACCAGAGGCACCCGGCCGCCGGCGAGGTAGTGGGCCTCGAGGGCCTGCCCCGTGACGCCGCTCGAATCGCCGATGCCCGCCTGCACGGCCATGATCTTGCTCCGCACGATCACGGTCGGGTTGACCTTCTTGAAGCTCATCGCGACGAGGTCAAAGAGTCCGATCCCGGCGTTCGATGCGTACGACTGGAGCCAGAGCCGCAGGTAGCGGGCCAAAACGGCCAGCACGACCAGCGCGGCGAACAGCCCCAGGCCCAGCAGGATGAGCGGCAGCATCGGCGGAATCTCCTGGAAAAAGGTGCTCGAAACGCTCCTCGAATCGTTGATTCGGGACCGGGGCCGGTCAAGCTGGCGGCCGGTCGAGGCTGTCGAAATCGAACGCCTCCAGCGTTTCGCTGCGGATCGCGGGCATTTCGCCGCGGACCGGCGGGTGCTGCGGCCGCTCCGGCCGGGGTTCGGAGGGCTTCGGCGACGCCTCCGTCGCCTCGCGGCGACGCACGACCAGGCTTGTTCCCTGGGTGCCGATGACCTCGATCGGCGTTCCGGCCGCGACGACCCCCCCGTCGCTCATCGCCTCGTGAAGGCGGTCCGCGACGAGCACCCTGCCCCACGGCACGAGCTCGTCCACGACCGTGCCCGAAAGCCCCACGGCCGCCTTCGCCGCATCCCGCGCCGCCTGCTGCGGGAGCACGTCCGACGGCTCCGGCGGCGGCGGCAGAACCCGCCTGCCGAGCGGCGTCGCCGGGAACCAGCGGAACGCCACCATGAGCACGGTCGGAACGAGGGCGATCGACATCCCGAGCAAGACGAAGCCCGCGAGGACTCCCTGCTGCACGAACGCCGTCACGATGGCGGCCACGATGGCCATGGCGCTCACGAACCCGAGCACGCCCCCCGAGGGCAGGAACACCTCGAGCATCATCACCGCCAACCCGATTCCCAAAAGCACGACCGCCCAGACGATGCCCGTCATCTCACGCTCCCGCGGTGCGATTCGTTTCGGCGACGATGATCCTGCCGCCCCGAACCGCCTCGACGTGGACCGGCCGGCCGGGCTCGATCAGCCTTCCGTCGGTCGTGACCTCGAAGACCCTTCCGTCGATCCGCGCCTTGCCCGCCGGGACGAGCCGCGTCGTCGCGACTCCCTCCAGCCCCACGAGCCCGGAGAGATCCTCCGCGTCGAGCGGCTCCGGCGGAGGCGGCTCGAGCATCACGTGCCGAAGCCCGGGCGCCGAAGGCAGCCACCGCCTCAGCACCGCAGCCACCGCCACGACGCTCGCCAACGCGGCCAGGATGCCGCCGAGCGACCACTGCATCTGACGGATCTGGTAGGCGTTCGACGGGAGCACGAACGACTGGCTCGCGAGCACGATCGACGCGATCACGAGCAAGCCGCCGCCAAGCCCGAGCACGCCGAACCCGGGCAGCACGAAGATCTCCGCCGCGAGGCAGAAGAGCCCGGCGAGGAAGAGCATCACTTCGAGCCATCCCGACGTGCCGTGCAGGTGCTGTCCCCAGAAGTAGATGATGAAGGCCACCATGGCGATGAAGCCGCCGAGGCCGACGCCCGGGGTGTGCAATTCCAGGTAGAGGCCCACGCCGCCGATCACCAGCAAGAGCCAGGCGATGCCCGGGCTCGCGAGCGCCTCCAAGAGCGTGTCGGACCACCGCGGGCGGACGACCTCCATCGGCGCCTCGAGCCCGTAGGCCTTCAGGAGTCCCTCGGGCGACTCGACAAGGTGTGTCGCGATGCCGAGCGACTCCGCCGTCCGGCCGCTCAGTTCGATCGGCCCGACGCCGACCTGCGGTCCGAGATCCCAGGCATCCCGATCTTCCCGGAAGATGAGCTCCGTCTCCGAGAACAGCTCGACGGCGCCCGACTGCCTCTCCGTCGCCCGCCGCACGACGACCCCGCGTTTCACCATCGCGGTCGGCAGCGACCAGCTGCGGCCCTTCTTCGCGGCCACGCCCTCGCGCCAGGCCGCGGCGATCGCATCCGCCGTCCGGTCTTCGATCGGGGCGGCCCCTTCCCCGCCGAGGACGGCATCGGGGTGCATGACGATCTCGTCGCAGGCGAGCGCCACGAGCGCGGCGTCGGCCCTCGCCGCCTTCGGCACGTAGGCGACCGTCCGCACGGCCGACGGATCGATCGCCGCGATCGATTCGGCGATCGCGAGGCTCCGCTCGGGGGATCCCCCGGCCGTGTCGATGCGAATGCAGAGGAAGTTCACGCCCTCGGCGACGGCCTGCTCGATCTGCGACTTCAGCCGCGGGACGCTCGCGGCCTCGAGCGGCCCGGCGATGACGATCTCCCTCGATTTCCAGCCGCCGGCGGCGACCGCGTCGGCCCTGAGCGAGTCGGGCCGCAGCCCGAGGCCTCGCTCGACCTCGGCCGGCGTCGAAGCCAGCAGCCGCACGATCCCGAGCTCCCGCCCACGGCGTCCGGTCGGCGCGATCGGCGCGGGCTGCAGTTCCTCGACCTCCAGCACCGCCTGCCGACGCCGGAGGTCGGGCAGGTCTGATTCCGCGACGAACACTTCACCATCACCGGTCACGGCCCGCACCGTCCGGGCCTTCGGATCGACCAGGGCCACCGCGATCGCCGGCGGCACGGCCCGCCGGGTGTCGGCGATCTGCCGATAGCCCGCTCGGACCGTCTCGTCCACCGACGGCTCGTCGGCATTGGCCGGACCGAGCACCGCGTCGGGCGCCATTACGATCTCCTCGCACGCAAGCGCCACGAGCACCGCGTGGCCGCGGACCGTCCTCGGCAGGTAGGCCACGGTCTTCACCCCGGCGAGCCGCGGTCCGGCGAGGAACCTCGCGAGCGCGAGCGACCGGCCGAAGTCGCTCCCGGCGCCGCCCTCGTCGGCGTCGAACGACAGCACGAGCACGCCCCGCCTGCCCGGCCGGCTCTCGAGCTTTGGCAGGCTCCGCTGGATCGCGGCCTCCACCTCCTTGTCACGGCTGCCCGTGATCGGCAGCGGCAGCGAAACGGCCACGACGACCGGAGGCTCCGCGTCCTCGAGAGACCGTTCGGCATGCGGAGCCTCCACGATCGGCTCGGCCTGCTTCGCCGACGCTCCGGGCTCCGCGAGGCCGGCGAACGGGTCGGCGTCGAAGGGATCGTCGGCCGCTCCGGCCGCCGACACGATGGCGATCACGAGCCACGACACGATCGCCGCAGGCCGAATCACTCGCCGGCTCGAGACGATGGGCCGCATCGGATCGCTTCGGAAAAAACGGGGAATGGACACGCCGTCATCATATAATGGCGGCAACGGTGGATCGGTTAGAATCCATCCGATGGATGCCCCGGACAAGGACGCCCCATGACAGTCTCCCCCGCGAATCGTTCCGACACGACGCTCGACCGACTCCGGATGATGGTGGAATCACGGGCCCTCCGGCGGGGCAGTTTCCGCCTCGCGTCGGGCCGTGAGGCGTCGTACTACCTCGACCTGAAGCAGGTCGTCCTCGACGCCGCTGGGGCCATGCTCGTCGGCAAGGCGATCCTCGAAAAGCTCCGCGGACGCGGGCCGATGCCCGATGCCGTCGGCGGCATGTCGATCGGCGCGGATCCCGTGACGTCGGCCGTGGTGACGATGGCCGGCGTCGAGGGGGTCGCGATGAAGGGATTCCTGGTTCGCAAGGAGCCGAAGGGGCATGGCACGAAGCGGTACGTCGAGGGACCGGTCGAGCCCGGCATGAAGGTCGTGATCGTCGAGGATGTCGTGACGACCGGAGGCTCGTCGCTCGTCGCGATCGACCGCGCGATCGAGTTCGGGCTCGTCGTGGAGCGGGTGGTCACGGTCATGGACAGGCTCGCCGGCGGCGGCGAGGCCTTCGCGGCCCGCGGCATTCCGCTCGATCCGCTCCTCACGATCCGCGACCTGGGCCTGGAGCCCGAGTGACCGTCTTCCACGCGGAGCCTCCGATGGTTTCAATCCGCTCCCGGTTGCTCGTCGCGGCCTGCATGCTGCTCGTCGGCCATGCCGGAGCCGACAGTGGCCCGGCCGACAGTAGCCCGGCCGGAGGGGAGAAGGACCGGATCGAGGCGCTCGTGGAGGATCTCGGCAGCGGCGACTACTGGCGTCGTGAGTCGGCGGCAGCGGAGCTTCGAGCCATCGGCCCGTCGGCGATCGACGCGCTTCTCGCCGCCGCCGAGCGAAGCGACGACCTCGAGATCGCGCTCGCCGCACGTTGGCTCGTGGACGGCATCCCGCTCGTGGCGGATTCCGATCCGCCGGAGGTCGCCGAACTCGTGGAGAAGTACGTCCGGGCGCGATCCTCCGACTGGCTGCCCGCGATGCAGCGGCTGCTGCGGGTCGACGACGACGCCGGGATCGAGCCGCTCGCGCGGATCGTGCGGCTCGACCGGTCGCTCGCGGCCTCCACGGCGGCCGCGGCGCTCATCGCGGCCGAGTGGCGGCGGGACGACCCGTCGTTTCCGGCGATCGCCCGCAGGGTGGCGGCCGGCATCGGATCGAGCTCCCGGCCCACGGCCGCGTTCCTGCGGGGGCTCGTCGGCTTCGCCGGCGGCGATCCCGCGGGCATCGACGTGGCGGCGGCGGCGATCGACCGGCTGCGGTCGATGTCCCGCGAACGACATGCCGACGGGCGGGTCGCCCGACGCGTCCGCGGCTCGTCCATGCCGCCTGGAGGTGTTTCGCTCGAGGACCCGGTCGTCGGCCTGCCGTGCCATCCCGCCGCGATCATCGAACGCACGTTCATCGCGATGCTCGTCGCGGCAGGACGCCGCGATCGGGCGCTTGTAGAGTCGAGGCGGCTCCTCGAGGAGGCGGTCTCGGAGCCGGAGGACCTGCTGCGTGGCTACCGCATCGCGTCGGTCCTGGCCTTCTCTGCCGAACAGGGCGTGCCCCAACTCGCCGAGGAAGCTCTCGCGCAGCACGCCGACGCCATCATGTCGCGGCCGATCGCGATGTACGCCACCGCGATGGCGCTGAAGGCCGCCGGTGACGCGGGCCGCGCCGAAGCACTCGCCGCCGAGGCCCGTCGCGCCGCCGCCGACAACCCCAAGCTCCACCTCGACGCTGCGAGCAAACTGTCGCACTGGGGCGAGGGCGACTGGGCGCGACGCGAATACGAATCGCTCACGACCGACCCCGTGGTGCCCGACGCCGAGTTCGTCGCGGCCTCCGTCATGTTCGCCGAGCACCTCCACGATCTCGGGAACGATGCGGCAGCCGCGGCGTGCCTGCGACGCCTGCTCGAGCCCGCGGTGGAGCCGGCGGCTCCGAACCGCCGCGCGCCGCCCGACGATCTCCTGCGGCAGGTGGGCCGCGACCCGCGGTCGACCCGCTCGAGAATGCTCTTCTTCGAAGCCTGCGCCGCGGAGTCGAAGGGAGACCGGCAGGCCCAGTCGAAGCTCCTCGAGCAGGCCCTCGACGGCCCTGCCAAGGACGTCGATGCGCTCATCGCCGCCTACCACGCCTCCGCCGACTCGCCGGACAAACGCGAGCGGCGAAAGCAGGAGATCCGCGAGAGCCTCGCCGTGCTGGAGGCGGAGATCGAGTCCGATCCCGAGGAGGCCAACGCCTTGAACGAGCACGCCTGGCTCGCGGCCAACACCGACGGCGACGCGGAGCAGGCGATCCGCCACTCGAAGAGGTCGCTCGCGCTGTCGTTCGACAACCCGAGCTACCTCGACACGCTCGCCCACGGCCAGGCGCTCGCGGGCCAGATCGATCGCGCGGTCCGCACGCAGTCGCTGGCTGCCCGCCTCGAGCCGCACAACCGCACGATCCACCGCAATCTCGAGCGGTTTCGGACGATGGCCGCCCAGGCAAAAGCCCAGCGATGAAGCCCGCAACGAGGCACGTCGCCGTCCACGGCGGATCGATCGCGGTGCGGGTCGCGGGCGAGGGCCCGCCGCTCTTGTTGATCCACGGGTTTCCGCTCGACCACCGGATGTGGGCCTTTCAGGAGCCTCTGTCCGACGTCGTGACACTCGTCATGCCCGACCTTCGCGGCTTCGGCGGCAGCCTGGGAGCGGCACCGATCGGGAGCATCCGCCAGCTCGCCGACGACTGCGCAGCGGTGATCGCGGCGATCGCCCCCGGAGAGCGGGCGGTCGCCTGTGGCCTCTCGATGGGAGGCTACGTCGCCGAGCACCTGGCGGTGCACCACTCCGAGATCGTCCGCGGGCTCGTCCTCGTCGACACGCGGATCGAGGCCGACACGGAAGTCGCGAGGGCGGGCCGCCGCGACCTCGCCGCGCGGGTCGCGCGGGTCGGCTCGCGGATCGCGGCCGAGGCGATGGTGCCGAAGCTGCTTGCGCCGACCTCCGACCAGCGGCAGCGGTCGCCGATCGCGGAGAGCCTTCATCGCATGATCCTCGAGGCCGATCCCGCCACGATCCAGCAGGCGCTCGCGGCGCTCGCCGACCGGCC
Source organism: Pirellulales bacterium (assembly GCA_040397565.1). Taxonomy (GTDB): domain Bacteria; phylum Planctomycetota; class Planctomycetia; order Pirellulales; family UBA1268; genus UBA4655. Next base: position 9,651 of record JBBAVU010000083.1, read on the forward strand.
CGACATGACCGAACCGATGCGGTCGGTACGGCTGCCGACACTGCTCGTCGTGGGGGAGGAGGATTCGATCACGCCGCCGGAGGTGATGCGGTCGATCGCCGCGGTCATGCCGCAGGCGAGCCTCGCCGTGCTGCCCCGCTGCGGCCACATGACGCCGATGGAGGATCCCGAAGGCTTCAACCGGCTGGTCCGCGATTTTCTCTCGGGAATTCCCGAGGCAACCTGACGGGCGGCCCTCCACTGTTCGGCAGGGGACCGGGCGGCTGTGGAGCCTGCGGTGGGGGGAACGGGCCGCGGAATCCCGGTGGCCTCCAAGGCCGGTTGCGCCTCGCGAGCCATTCGAGTCGTTCCTTCGTGCCGAGCGTCGGCACGATCCGCCGCTCCACGGGGTCGCTCGCAAGCACCCACTGGTGCCAACGCCGCGCCGCCTCGACGAGCGGCTCCGCCCCGGGCGCGGCGAGCGCCCGTGCGGTCGCCATCGCCGCCTGGAACCCGCCCGGCGGGATCGACCCCGCGGCCCGCAACGCCTGTTCGTCCCGCCGAGGATCCCGCGGCGGCGACCCGGCGAGAGCTGCGCGGAAGTCCGCGATCGCGGCATCGAGCGCCGGGTAGGGCTCCAGGCTGACGGCATCGTCGGCCTCCGACCGCGGCCCCCCGGGCCGTCGGGGGGGCGGAATGTCGCGAGCCGAGAGTGCCCTGAGGAAATCGACGCTCCCCGCTTCCGCGAGGACCGCCATGTGGCGACCGACGGCGATCGCGAGGGGATCGTCGGGCCCGCGGTTCACCCGCGAGCCGGCGACGAACCCTGCGGCGAGCGACGCCGCGAGCACCGCCGCCGCGATCGCCCGCCGCCGCCACCGCGCAGCCTCCGACCGCCGCGGCTCCCGGCCCCCGGCGGTCGTCACCGCCGACATCTCGATCGTCGTCGCCGCGAGGCCCGGATGGGCCTCGCCTTTCGGCAGCAGGTCGAGCATCCGCCAGGCCCGCTCCCGTCCGGCCTCGAGCACGTCGTCGTCGGCCTTGAGCGTGAAATCGGCGTCGTCCCGGTCGCGTTCCATCGCGTCACTCCGCCCCGCCGCAGTAGGGCTCGAGCGCGACCCGCAGGTTCTCGCGGGCGCGAAACAGCAGCGACTTCACCGCCGGAACGGTGAGACCCATCGCCTCGGCGATCTCCTCGTGCGAACACTGCTCGAACTTCGAGAGGAGCACGGCCGTCCGCTGGTGCTCGTTGAGGCCGGCGAGCGCCCGCTGCACCACGGCCTGCATCTCGTTGCGGTCGGCCTGCCGCGAGGGAAGCCTGCCGCTCGCGTCGATGGCGAGCGCGTCGAGCCCGAGCGCGCTCGTCGACGCCGACACGCTCGTGGGGATGCCATGTTCCCGTCGCCGGTGGGCCCGCTGCCTCGCATCCTTCGCGGCGTTGAGTGCGATCGTGTAGAGCCAGGTCGAGAAGCGGGCCGTCGGCCGATAGGACGCCCGCGAGCGGTAGACCCGCAGGAAGGTCTCCTGGGCGAGATCCTCGGCGAGGGCATGGTCGCCCGTCTGGTGCCAAAGGAGCGTGACGAGCCGATCCTGCCAGAGGAGCAGCAGCTCTTCGAACGCGGAAGCATCGCCCCGCTGGACCCTCCCCATGAGCTCGGCCGACGGATCGGACAAGACGGCCGACGAACCCGATTGGCGGAAGTCAATCGACGGCATGGCAGGCCGCGAACCGGACGAGAGAAGGAGTGGAGCGGAGGAGGATCGAACTCCCAACCTCGGCATTGCGAACGCCGCGCTCTCCCAGTTGAGCTACCGCCCCGTGCGGCCGTCGATCACTCGCCGGCCCGTGGGAAGTCTCGATCGTAAGGCACCCCGGAAGGCATGTCCAGAAGCGTCATGGGCCGCGGCGAAAGGGCGACTCCCCGGAGCCGTCGGGCCACTACACTTGAATGGAGACTCCTCCACGTCCGACCGCCGTCTCTCCCGCCAGCCCGGCCCCCAATGCACGTCCCACCGATCGTCGTCCGCGGAGCGCGAGAGCACAACCTCCGCGACGTGACCGTCGGCCTGCCGCGGGGCTGCCTCGTCTGCCTCTCGGGCGTGAGCGGCTCCGGCAAGTCGAGCCTCGCCTTCGACACGCTCTACGCCGAAGGGCAGAGAAGGTACGTCGAGAGCCTCTCCACCTTCGCTCGTCAGTTCCTCGGGCAACTGCCGCGGCCCGACGTCGAGAGCGTGACGGGCCTCTCCCCGTCGATCTCGATCGCGCAGAAGTCGGCCGGCACGAACCCGCGGTCGACGGTGGCCACGATGACGGAGATCCACGACTTCCTGCGGGTGCTCTACGCGCGGGTGGGCCGGGCCCACTGCCCGGCCTGCGACCGCCGGCTCGAGGCGCAGCCCCGCGACGCGATCGTCGAGCGGATCATCCAGCTCCGCGGCGGCACGACGTCGATGGTGCTCGCGCCGATCGTCCGGGGGGCGAAGGGGGAACACCGCGACCTCTTCGCCGACCTCGTGCGGCAGGGATTCACGCGGGCGAGGGTCGACGGCAAGGTGATCCGGGTCGAGGAGCCGCCTCCGCTCGAAAAGCAGCTCAAGCACACGATCGAGGTCGTGGTGGACCGGATCGTGCCGGAGGACTCGTCGCGGGGCAGGCTCTCCGAGGCGGTCGAGCTCGCGCTCCGCACGAGCGGCGGGCTCGTCGTCGTGGCGAGCGACGGACGCGACGACGACCTTGTCCTCTCGAGCCAGTTCGCCTGCACGAAATGCGGCACGAGCTACCCGACCCCAGAGCCGCAGACCTTCAGCTTCAACTCACCGCACGGCGCCTGCCCCACCTGCGACGGCCTCGGCGACATCTACGGCATCGATCCCGCGCTCCTCGTCGTGAATCCCGAGGCCTCGGTGAAGAAGGGCTGCTTCGCGGTGATCGGCGGATTCCGCGACATGCCGCGGTGGCTGCGGCGGCTGATCAACAGCGTCGCCGCGCATGTCGAGGCGAAGAAGAAATTGCCTCCGGGCACGATGCTCGAGACGCCCTGGAAGGATCTGTCGCCGGCGCAGAAGAAGCTCTGGCTCTCCGGCACGGGCGCGGAGGAGATCCGCGTGGCGTGGCGGCGGGGGAGGGCCGAGCGGGGCGCGAAGGCGAAGTTCGAGGGCGTGCTCGCGATGCTCGCCAACCGCTGGCGGAACGCGAAGAGCGGCATCCTGCGGCGGCAGATCGAGAAGTACATGTGCGTGACCCCCTGCCACGAGTGCCAGGGGGCGAGGCTCTCGCCACAGGCCCGCGCGGT
>JBBAVU010000084.1:0-12375 GCA_040397565.1 Pirellulales bacterium
CCACTCGGCTCACCGCGGTGATGCTTGCGCATCGGCGTCGGCGTCGCCTTCGCCGGCCACACGCGACCGGGCGGCGGCGAGCGCGTAGATCGATCGCCGCGGGGGCGTCGCGACGGCGGCCGTCTGCGCGGGAACCGGCTGACGGGGCGGCGGCAGCGGATCGGGGCTCTGGCCGCGGGCGGTCGCCGACGCCTGCATGGCCGCCACGGGCCTCGCGGGCGTCCCGGCCACCGACGCCGGGGGCGCGGGGCAGCCCTTGCGGACCCAGTCGAGCCAAACGTCCTGCAGCGACGCCGGGTCGGTCACGCCGTAGTGGCTCGAGAGCGCCTTCGCCCAGTCTTGCGAGTCGAGCCCCGAGCCGACGAACGAGACGAACTTGTGACGGCCGCCTCGTTCGATGAGGAACCGGGCGAGGGAATAGCCCTGCGAATAGAGCGGCAGCACGTCGGGCGGATACTCGCGCATGGCGAACATCTTGGGGAAGGCGATGCCGCGGCCGGTCGTGAGGAACTCGATGAGGAGCGTCTGCTGCCGGGCCCGCTCCACGGGGTGCTCGACGGTCGTGCACGCCCCCTCGTCGGCCCATCGTGGCAGCGGCCGTCGGAAGTGGCTCGCGAAGATCGTGTGCGTGATCTCGTGTGGCAGCACGGAATCGAGCACACGCTCCTCGCTTCCCTGGATCGACATCTGCCAGTTGAAGACCTCCCCCTTCTCGAAGACGAAGCTCGTCGCGCCGCCGGCGCCGAGGCCGGGCCGCACCTGCGCCGTGATCGGACAGGGGCGGCTCCAGCGGGGCAGCGGCCGGCCGGTCCATTCGACGGCGAGATCATGGCGGTACTGTTCGGCGGCGTCGCCGATCTTGCGTGCGAGGGCCTCCGTGGGCGCCTCGACGACGAAGTTCGGCGTCCGGTAGCCCGCCGCCGACACGACTCCGAGCGGCAGAATCGACAACGAGACGACGATCGCGATATGGCAGGGCGCATACCGCGACCGCACGAGTGCTCCGGAGTTCATGCCTCACCTCTTCTTCCCTGCCCGTCGCGATGGCCTGGCCGTCGCGATGGATTTCACGAAACGCGACCGGGCGGGCAGTGCTCGCTTTTCCCGATTCGCGGGGCGGACGGTAGCGAACGAACCCGTCGCGACAAAGCCCGCTTTCGTCGCGGTTTTCAGGCCGCGACGGCGCGAATGCCGCGGCCCACCCGCCAGGCGACGCCGATCGCCGCGGCGAGGCAGAGCGTGCCGACGATCCTGCCGGGAAGCGTGGGATCACGCTGCCTGGCGATGCGGAACCGGATCGAGGAATCCTTTCCGCCGGCCACGAAGAAGACGTTCGGCGCAAGCGCGAGGCTGCTGCGATCCCACGCGGCCTCGGGCGCCGCCGAGTCGGACGATTCGTCGCGGTCGAGATAGGTCCGAATCCTCGCCTGCTCCTCCGGATTGCGGCCCTCGAAGGCCCGCACCACGTCGGCGGTCAGGCGGTCGAGCGCCCGCGCCCGGGCGGCGACGACCGCCTGCGCGGGGGATTCGCCGGAGGCTGACAGGAACCGGATGGCTCGGTCGCGCGGTCCGCGGATCGTCCAGAGGACCTCGGCGGCCGGCAGCGAGCCGATCTCGGGCGCCGCCAGCTCGATCGCGTCGCCCGAAGCGACCCGGTCGCCGAGTTCGCCGAGGAACACGGCGACGAGCGAACGGGGCCGGCTGACGTCGAGCAGACGCACCTCCCAGCCGCCGTCGTCCGCCGGCCGGGTCGTGGCAGGATGCTCGTCGACGAACACATCGAACAGCCGGAAGCCGGCGGGCAGACGAAGCCGCAGCAGCGGCTGCCCGGTCATGAGTTCGAACCGGACCACGCCCCAGGCACGTCCGCGGTCGTCGATGGCGAGCCGCACGTCGGCGAGTTCCACGCGGTCGCCCCCCGCGGAGGGATTGCCGTCGGCCGGCTTCGCCGGATCCGCTGCGGCCGTCGCTGTGTTCCCCTCCCCGCCGGCGGCAGCCGCGCCGTCGCCTTCCTCCGCGCGGCGACGCTCGACGAGACGGAACGGCGGCGCGGGGGCGTCGGCCGCGAGCGGCAGCGTCGCCTGCGTCACGGTCTCTTTCCCGTCGCCGAGCGAAATCGCGGCGTCGTCCGGCGCCGAGACCACGATCTCGAGCGGGTCGGCGCCGGAGGCGAGAACCCGCGCGACGGGCAGTCGGCCCGAGGTCGCGACCGGTCCCGGCAGCCGCGCCTGGAGGGAGAGGCGGTAGCGGCCCTCCCTCGGACGCTGCACGACGATCTTCAGGCGATCCGGACGCTCCCGAAAGAAGCCGACGTCCACCGGCGTGGCGTCGGCCGATCCCTCCGTCGCCGCGTCCACCGCCGTGAGCCTCACCGAATCGACGATGCATTGCGCCGGCACGGCGACGAGGAGTTCGGCGAGGGTCGCGGCCGCCGTTCCCACCCTCGCGTCGAGCCGCAGCCGCGCCCTGTCCCGTTCGAGCGACACCGAGAGGGTCTGTGCGACCTGCAGGGGAATCTCCCTCCGGCTGACGCCGATCGACACGCGCTCGCCGACGGCCCTCGTGGACCATCCGACGTAGCGGCCGACCACGTCGTCGCCGCGGGGAGGAACCGGCCTCACCGAAGCCGGGAGGTCGGCCGCCACCCGCAGGCCTGGGGTCGCGGTCCTCAGCCTCACGTCCATCGTCGCCTCGAGGCTTCCCGCCGGGCCGACGAGCGGGACTTCAAAGATGCCGACGGGGGAGGAGAACGGCATGCGAAACGCGAGCGAGGCCCTCCGCGTCGACGCATCCGGCCTCGTCCACTCGATCCAGCCACGGCCGTTCGGGCCGAGCCTCGCGACGCAGCCGTCGTCCCCTTCGCTGCCGCCTTCGATCACGACGAGCCTCGGATCGACGTCGATATCGAGCGAGCGGCAGATGCGGTCCTCCGACCCGTCCATCGACGCCTGCGCCTCGATCGAAACGCGGACGCGGCATTCCCGCTCGCCCCACTCGATCTCCTGCAGGCACGATACCGCGGCCGGCCGACGCACGATCGACACGCCGCGTCGCTTCGCCCGAGAGATCCTCACGGCCGTGCCACCCGTGACGTCGAACACCACGGGGTCGATGCCGTCATCCGAAGTGCGTTCGGCGAAGTTCCATCGACGGTCGACGTCCGTCCCGCCTCCCGACCATTCGCATTCGTGCGGCCAGCCGCCGCCGGAGATCCACTCCGCCGGGAGGGCGACCGTCGACCGCGCGGCCGCCGGCAGGGCCAGCACGGCCTCTTCGATCCCGCCGGCCGACTCGAACGCCGGGCGCAGTTCGACGCGGAGCAGCCTCCTGCCGAAGCCGTCGATCACGACCGCGAGTCTCCGGCCGTCGGCCGAGACCGCGTCGGCGAGCGGCGCGCCGTCGAGCGACGCGGAGCCGGCGACGAACCTCGCTCCCTGCCCGGGCTGTTCGAGCACGATCCGCCCGCCCGTCTCCGCCTCGAGCTCGGCCTCGAGCTGCCAGCGGGCGTCGTCGCCGGAGTGGCTGCCGCGGGCTTCGAGCCGTGTCCTCACGACGCCGACCGCCCGGCTCGCCGGGGTCCGATCCGCGGCGGCGATCGCGCGGAAGATCGGTTCGGGAACCAGCGCGATCGGACCCGAATCGCCGGGCGCGATGAAGACCCGCTCCGCTGGTCGAGGGTCGGCCGCCCGCGTGTCGGCGGCGACCACGAGCACGGCTGCGGCCGCACCGATCGCGATGCTGCGCCGTCCGGCGAGACGGACCGCGGCCCCCGCGAACAGGCCGGAGAGCAGCGACCGTGCGAGGCCGTACCAGGGGGCGGCCGACCAGAGCACCGCCAGCCCGCAGACGAGCGCGACAAACCAGATCGCGTTGAACCGCTTTCGAGAGAGCCACCATCCTGCCGCGAGCCCCAGGGTGGCGACCGCGATCGCCGCCCGCCACACCGCCGTCGAACGCACGAGCGTCACGGAGGCCTCGTCCGCTCCGCCGTCGACCGGAACGAACCGATGCAGCCCGTAGGGCGCCCGCTCCCGGGAGGGCGATATGCCGAGCAGCCGGCCCGACCACGACGGAACCCTCGCATCGGTGAGGCGGTGCCTCGCGGATGCCATCGCGATCTCCAGCTGCGGCGGGAGCCCGAGCAGCCACGATCGCTCCAGCACGGGGAGGTCGAGCCGACCCGCGGCGGCGTTCACGGTCCAACATCCCCAGAAAGGCCGCGACTCCGCGACCAGCCGCAGGTCGAGCCGGACGAACCGCCTGCCGGACGGGAGCTCGATCGCGAGTTGGCCGCCGGCGGCGTCCGAGCCCATGGCCTGGAGCCGCGCGCCGTCCACGAGCACCCCCTCGAGCCGCTTGTCCGGCGGAAGATCGAGCGTCACGCCGCTGCGACCGTGGTTCTCGATGACGAAGCTGGTCTCGTATTCGGTGCTGCCCGACTCGTCGCACCACGTTGTCGTCGTCTCGCTCCACACCCACGCGCGGGCGTTCGACGCCGGGTCGGCGGCGGGCGCAAGTTCGAGCGGAGGTGGCCCGCCCGGCGCGAGGTCCCGCGCGGCGTCGAACGTGAACGACGCAACGGGCATGCCCGCCCGTTCGGAACTCGCGGCCCGCCCCGGCATCTCCGGGAGCCGGGTCGCCGTCACGGTCGGCCGTCCGCGTCCAGCATCGCGGACGAAGATCTCTCCGCCCCGCGTCGGCGCTCCCTCCACCCACGCCAGCGCCACCCGCCGCGGTCCCGCGAAGGGCATGGTGCGTGTCGCCCGGATCGACACCGGCCCGCGAACCGGCGGCGCGATCTCGACGAGCCACGACTCGGCGGCAAGCGATCGGCCGGCGTCTCCCCGGTCGCGGCGGGGCTCGGCCTCGATCCGCCGGGCCGACACCTTCGACGAGGACGGCGCAAGGACGGACCACTCGGGCGGCGACTCCGCGGATTCCGAGAGAAAGACCACGAGCGAATCGATTTCGGAATCCCGCGGCGAGCACTCGAACGTGAACGATTCCGTCAGCCGTTCCTCCCGCGATGTGACGTGGATCCGTGTCTGCACGTCGACGGGCGGACGTCGCCGGAGGATGGTGACCTCCCCCGCCTTCGCGAGTTCACCGGCCGGCAGCCTCGCCCTCGGCGGACCGGGCTCGAGGAGACTCCGGGTCCTCTGCGGCAGCCCGTCGGCATCCCGCGTGGCCTCGGCGATTCCACCGACGAGGATCGTGGTCTCCGCGTTCGTGCGGACGTCGATCAGCGACTGCCCCTCCGACTCGCCGTCGAAGCGAACCATGTCGAGATTCGACGCAGGGAAGGCCCGCCCCTGGGGAAGGACCGCGCGATGGCCCACGACCCGGAGCGAGAATTCACGTCCCGGGGCGATCCCGCGAACGAGTCCCACCCGCAGGATGCTCCCGGGCGAGGAGCGTTCGACGCCCCAGTCGAGCGGCACCGCCTCGCCCGGAATCTCCACGGAGTCGACGAGCCATTCCGGGCCGATCCGCGCCTTGAGCTCGAACACCTCGCCGCTTCCAACGCGGACGTTCGCCATCGATCGGGCCGTCACCGCACCGCTCGAGATGTCCACGGTCGTCACCCTGGCGGTGTCGATCTCCGGGACGCGGTCGGCGACCGCCACCAGCGCGGTCCCGTCGACGGACTGCTGCTCGACGGTGATCTGGGGCGGTGGTTCGTTCTCCGCATCCGTTCGCGCCGCGGACGCATCCGGTGTCGAGACGATCGCAGCATCCTCGACCTCGACCGATCTGAAGGTCGTCGACTCGTCGAGCGAGATGATCAGGCGGCCCGAGGCCCAAGCCTCCGCCACGGGTCGCACGAGGGGAGCCCTCGTCGCCGTGGCCGTCCTCTCGAGCGGCGCGACGGCGGACACGACGACCGCGGCGCGGCCGCCGCTTCCGCCGCGCGGCAGCAGCACGCGGATGCTCCCGCCGTCGTCGCCGACGCTCCAGAGCAGCGGACCGCCGGGAATCGCCCCCTCGCCACGGAGCGATACGCCCGTCACCGAGAGGCCGGGATCGACCCGCAGAATCAACGCCTCGTCCTGCCACGGCCGACGCGGCTCGACGACGGCCTCGAGCGACCACTGCCGGCGGGCGACGGACAGGCGGTTGACCACCTCGAGCGGAACGACCGTCGAGCCCTGCTCGAACCGGATCGGGAGAGACTCGACGGCCCGCGGCACGATCCGGTATTGCCATCCCGAGAGGTCGTCCCCTTCGTCTCGCTCGACCGTCGCGAGGCCTTCCTCGACGACGGGCCTGATGCCTTCGGGCACCGCGAGGTCGATCGTCGTCGCGATCGCCCGGAGGAGTGGAAAACGGATCGCATGAACGCCGTGGGACGACGACGCCGACGACTGCTCGAGGCCGGCGGATCGCGCGACCGGCGTGGAAGCCCCGCGGCAGCGATAGCGGCCCGGCTGCCTGACGAACACGCCGACCCTTCCATCGGACAGGCCGGCGACGGTCGCCACGCCCGTGCCTTCCTCCGTCTCGACCGTCGCGGCCTCGATCGCGAGCCCGCCGATCGGCACGACGAAGGGGTAGCGGTCGAATCCCCGTTCGACATCGAACTCCACCGTTCCCGAGAGCCCGCGGCCAGGCTCCCACGAGAGCCGGTACTTCACCCGCTGCAGCGTCGGCGCACGGTGGCCCGGCTCGGCCGACGACGGTTCCGCGCGGGAGACCGCCTCGTCGAACTCCGCCAGCGGCATCGGCACGTATCGGGCGCCCCCGAGCATCTCCGATGCGGCCTTCTCGTCCGGCACGCGAACGCGGAAGAACCGCAGCGTCTCCTCGGCCTGCGCGGTCGTTCCGCCCGCGGCCGCCAGGACGATCGCGAGGAGGAGCGTCTCCACGCCCCCCTTCCCGCTCGCGGAGGAACCGCCGCCGATCAGGAGCGACGGCAGCGCCACCGTGCGGGTCGACGATCCGGAGATGATCACGCGGGACGAAGCCGCGTCTGCTCCACGCGCCGCCCGCGGCGCGACGGCCATCCGCAGGCCGGCCGCCATGACCGAAAGCGCGAGCCCCGGCACGGCGTACTGCACGGCGAGGGGCGCGAGGTCCGGTGCGGCGATCGCGAGGGCCGCCCACGTCGCGCCGAGTGCGACCGCGAGGGGTACTGCCCGGCTCGCCGGCCGGTAGACGACCGCCAGCCCGCCGAGCAGGATCGGGCCTGAGACCAATGCCACCATGAGCCAGGTGGGCAGGATCCAGACCGCCTCCCGGCCGGGCCATCCGATCCCGGAGTAGACGTCGCGTCGCCCGACCACCGCGGGCATCGACCGCTCCTCGTCGATGGAAGTTTCCTCCTCGAGCCGCGCGTTCACCCAACGCGCGAGCGACTCCCGCGACACGACCGGCCGCCGGACGAAGCCGAGGCCGGACCATGCCCAGCCCTGCTGTGACGTCCACCGGCGGGGGGCGACGACGACGTGCTCGTCGGTCTCGATTCGCACTTCCCAGTAGAAGCGTCGCTGTTGCGTCCGATCGCCGAACTGCGGCGCCTCGAGCACGAGCGGCTCGAAGAGCGACGGCCTCGGCTGCGCCCGCTCGATTTCCAGGAAGTGCTCGCCGAGGCTGCCGCCCGCGGGAATCTCGACGACGATGCGGCCGCCCGGCTGGATTGCGCCGACCACGCTGCGACCGTCGAGACTCACCTCCACGGCGTTCGAAGCGGAGTCACCGGGCAGCGTCAACTGGATCACGGGGGCCGTGGTGTCGATCCGGTAGCGGAAGCGGTCCTCGCGCCGGTCCGGCAGCACCCTCGTCTCGAGCCATGCGGCCTCGACAATCGAGGAGGCGGCGGCGGTCTGTCGCTCGGCGGCCAGCGCGATCGGCACGAACTCCTGCGGCTTGGCGGACGTCCAGCTCCGCGAGGCGGTGCCACCGGGGATCGACACGTCCCGCTTCCACTGGTCGCCGCGCACGTCCACGGCGAGCCCTGCCTGCGACTCGACGGAGAACGACTGGCGGGCGACCTTCCCCTCCAAGGGTGTCACGATCGGCAGATCCTCCGCCACGGTCGCCTCAACCGGAACGTCCGGGGTCTTCAGCGAGTAGCGGATCTTGAGGTCGATGCTTCCGAGCCGCGGCGAGGGGAGCTCGGCGAGAAGCCTCACCACGGCCGGCGGCGACGGCTCGACGCCGGCCCCGGAGTCTCCTGGAGAAGGCTCGGGCGACTCGCGGAGGTTGAGCAGGGTCTCCTGGTAACGCACCTCGAGCCCGCCCGACTCGTACACCGACCTCGGCACGGCGAGGGAGACCGACGCGAGCGGGACGTGGGCGACGTCGTAGCGGATCGTCTCGTCCACCACCATGTCCGACCGGTCGACGAGCGCGTGGGCCGAGATCATCGCGTCGATGCGGCGCGGCAGGAACCGCCGCGCGGCGGCGAACGCGCCCTCCGTGCCCTCGAGACGGTAGGCGAGCGCCGTGGAGTCGCCGCCCCGTCCGGAGGCGGCCTGCCGAACGAGGCCGCGAATGACGTCGCCGTCGGGCACGAGCTCGATGTCGCTGTCGGACACGATCGTGACGGAGGCCGGGCCGACGAGGTTGGCCTTCGGCACCGGCAGCGTCCAGGAAACCCGCTCGTCGCTCCTGGCGATGGTCCGCGCCGCCCGGATCTCGACTGTTCCGTTGCCCGTGAGCGGCTTCACGAAGGGGATCGTCAGCTTGCCGCCGGCGCCGGTGATCGCGTCGGCGTCGACGAGGCTCGAGGGCCCGACGGCGTCGATGCCCCAGCCGTCGAGCGCGAGCTCGATCTCGGTGATCGGGCGGCCGCGGACGGAGACCCGCAGCCGCGCGTCGAGCTCGATCCGCGCGCCGCCGACGGAGTATCCGTATTCCGGCTCGATCACGACGCGGCTGCCGAGCGGCCTGACCTGCAGGGGAAGCCTCGCCGGCTGCGAGTCGTAGGCGAATGCACCGATGCACTGGCCGTTGTCGAGGCTGGCCGGCGGATCGACCCGACGGTTCGCCGGCACGGGCCCCCAGTTCACCTGCCAATCGCCGTCGACGAGGATGCTGATGCGGCCCCACTGCCTCCAGTCGGCGATGTTGGCGACCCGGTAGGCGAGCGCTTCGACCGCGCCCCCTTCCGCCGGCGTCTCGCATTCGAACCGCAGTTGGGCGTTGCCGGACGCGTCGCGATCCACCGCGAACACGGCATCGGGCCCGGCCTCTCCGCCCTTCGTCTCGACGAGCGTGGACGGCGGCCGCACGGCGACGACGGACGCGCGGGCCGGCAACCGCACCGACACGGTCCGCATGCCGGCCGGCAGCCCGCGGAGTTCGAGCGCGACGTCGGAGACCGCGCGTCGGCCGTCGATCCTGACGGCGATCTCGCCGACGGCCTGCGGTGCGGCGGCGCTCTCCGAGGCGACGGCTCCGGGGCCGCGCACAAGAATCCGCGTCGGACCGGCCACGCCCACGAGCGTGACGAGGCTGCCTCGTGGCTCCGCGCGCGGCGGGCCATCGGCGGGCTCGTCGCCGCCCCGGTCGGGCTCCGCGGGGGCGGATGCCGCGGCGCGGTCCACGCGAGGCTCGACCCGCGGAGGATCGACGGCCACGACCGCCTCCTCGATCACCGTGCGGATGGAAATCCGCGAGGCGCTCGCCCGCGGCAGGTCCACCGAGACGGCCTCCTGGTCCTTCGCACGATCGACGCGAAACACCCCGCGGAGCGACAGAACGTGCTCGTCACCGACGCGTCCCTCGAACCAGCCGCGGTAGCCCCCCGGCCGCTCGTTCTCGGTGTCGATCAGGAACCGTTTCTTTCCCTCGTGGACGGGCGGAGCGGTCAAGCGGAAGCCGTCGAGCGCCAGCGGCACTCCCACCCAGCCCGCCTCCGACTGGACCACCTTCAGACGGACGGTGGCCGGGCATTCATTGCCGTCGATCACTCCCTCGACCACCACGCTCGAGATCACCGCGGGCGGAGGCTGCGGGCCGCGGGGCAGCCCCTCTTTGAGCCGCAGCATCTCGACGAAATCCTCGTAGCGGAAGCCCGGCACCGGCACGAGTCCGCGAGCGTCATCCTCGAGGTAGAAGATCTCCGGCTTCACCTCCTCGATCCGCGGCGCGGGCGATTGCCCCATCGCGGCGGGCGAATGCCCCATCCTGATCGTCGGCAGACCCCCCGAGGCGGCGGCGACGGCGAGGAACAGGACGACGGATCGCGGTCGCCGGGGCATGAGCCCGGGGCGACTGGATCGGCGTCGGGGCGAACGCGACACGGAACAACCTCCATGAGGAGGGTACCTCAGAGTCCGAGCCCACGCACATCTTTCGCAGCCGCTCGCCGCCGAACAACCGTCATCCACGGCATCCCCCGCACGACCCACACTTCCGGCACCGATGCATCGGCCGCCGCGGTACGGTTTCAACTTCCGCTGCGCCCGTCGTGCGACGCGAACACCCGCTGGAGCCGCTCGAGGAGCGGGATGCTCGCGGCGGCGATGAACGACGGATCGGCCATCGGAATCACCGACGGCCCCGGCGCTGACGCGGCATCGTTCGCGAACCGGCCGAGCGTCCCGCCGGCCTCCGAGACGAGCAGGAACCCGGCGGCGACGTCCCAGCTCTGGATGCGACGCGCCCAGAACGCGTCGAGCCTGCCCGACGCGAGCCATGCGAGGTTCAGGGCGGTCGACCCGCTCCGCCGGACGGAGCGGACGAGCGGCAGGATCGACAGGAAATCGGCCACCGCCACCGACTCGACGCTCGTGTGGGCCGGAAAACTCACGGCGACGAGCGACTCCGTGAGTTCCACCGTGGCCGACACGCGGATCGGGCGTCCGTTGCACCGCGCGCCATGCCCCGCGGCCGCCACGAAACATTCCTCCGCGACCGGATCGTAGACGGTTGCGACCAACGGCGTGTCTCCGCGGAAGAGCGCGATCGACACGCAATAGGCCGGGTAGCCATGCACGTAGTTGGTGGTCCCGTCGAGCGGATCGACGAACCAGGTGAGCGGCGCAACTCCACCGGCAGCCGCGGCCTGCCGGGAGCCTCCGGCCCGCACGTCGTCCCCCTCCTCGCCTACGAAGGCGTGATCGGGGAACTCGCCGAGCAGGAGTTCGCGGATCGCCCGCTGCGACTCGCGGTCGGCCTCGGTGACGAGGTCCCGCGGCCCCTTGTTCTCGACGCCGAACCGGCCCATCCACGTTCCGAGCACCCGGCCCCCCTCGCGGGCCGCGCGCTCGCAGGCCTCGAGCCAGCGGGGCAGGTTCGTGTCCGACGTGTCGGGGGCGGAAGGCTCGGACCTGCGCGGGGATTCCATCACGACACAGTATATATATCGGCATGGCCGCCCCCCGCCCCCACGACCGCTCCAGCGTCTCCGCCGCGGCGTGGACGATCGAGGGACTCGTCGCGAGGCAGGCGTTCGATGCGTCCGCCGCGCGGCCAGGCATGGTCGCGGCGAGCATTCGCCTCGATCATCCGGCCTCGGGAATCGTGTTCGAACGCGGCGACGAACCGCCATGGTCGGGCTCCCTGCTCGGGCTCGTGCTCGAGCCGGCGGCCGAGCGGGCGGCGGGCGGGCACGTCGAGGTGATCCCGCCCACCGACCGCTGGGTGCGGGGCGACGACGTCGTCGCCGTCTACGAACCACAGGACCCGCGGTCGCTGCGGGCGACCGCGATGTGGCGGCGGTGGCCGACCGGAAGCCCCTCCGTCGCCGCATGGGAACTCGTCGTCTCCTGCCAGACCTCCCTGCTCGAGAGCGACGCGACGGTGGCCGTGCGAACACTCGTCCCGGCGGGTGAAATCGCATCGCAGGCAGCCACGGCGGCCCTCCTGCGGACCGCCTCCGGCACGAGCGTCCTCGTGGCCACGCATCCACTCGAGCCGCGACGCCTCACGATCCGCGGCGAGACAGTCGGCGGGGCGGAGGCCGCCGCCCCCGTCGCGATCGAGTGCCATCTCTTCCCGAGCGTCGTCGAGAAGGGCGTGCTTCTCCGCGGTCGCGTGCTCGCCGCCATTGGGCCGCGCGAGAACGACGAGGAGTGGTCAGCCACCCTGCTCGACCGCTTCGCCGCGTCCCCTCCGCCGCTGACCACCTGAACCTGATTTTCTCCTGCCTAAAAGCCTGAGGCGTAAGCCGAGAGGGGTGTTGACGCGGTGTCGTAAGTGGGGGCCCGGTCATGAATCGCTTTTGAACGACGCCGCATTGCCGCCTGGGGCACGGACGCATCGTCGCTACGGCGAGGATACGCCTGATGCTCCTCAACGTCCGCGCCCCAGGCGTTCAGCATCACAGTGCCTGTTTGAGTCATTCAGCACCACGTTTGACCGTTCGGGGCTGTCCGTGTGCCCGAGACGGCGTAGCTGACCAGCGGAGGCAGGATGCCGGAGCGCAGG
>JBBAVU010000085.1:0-12306 GCA_040397565.1 Pirellulales bacterium
ATTTCGTGGAGGGAGGCTACCCGCTCTCGAACCCGAAAGACTCGCAGTATTTCGAACGGGTTCGCTCCCTGAAGCTCGGCCACGCCCGGGTCTGCGCCTTCGGCATGACCCGCCGACGGGGCATGGAGGCCGCGGCGGATCCCGGCATGAAGGCCCTCCTCGACGCGGGCACGAGCGTGGTGACGATCGTCGGCAAGACTTCCGCCTTCCACGTGGCCGAGGTGCTCGGCGTGTCGCGGGAGGAAAACCTCGCCATGATCGCCGACACGGTCGCCTACCTCACGCAGGCCGGCCGCGAGGTCTTCTACGACGCCGAGCACTTCTTCGACGGCTGGAAGCTCGACCGCGACTATTCCGCGGCCACGATCGCCGCCGCCGCGAAGGCCGGCGCCACGCGGATCGTCTGCTGCGACACCAACGGCGGAACGCTGCCCGACGAGATCGCCCGGATCCTCGGCGAGGCGGCTGCGGCCCTGAAGGCGGCAGGCTGCGAGCGGCCGCTGGCCATCCACTGCCACAACGACTGCGACCTCGCCGTCGCCAACTCGCTCGCGGCCGTGGCGGCCGGCGCCGTCCAGGTGCAGGGCACGGTCAACGGGATCGGCGAGCGGTGCGGCAACGCCGACTTGATCTCGGTCGTCGCGAATCTCGCACTCAAGCTGCCCGGCTACCGCGTGCTCGGCGGCACGGGGGCCGGCTCGGGCGTGGCCCACCTCACGGAGCTTTCCCGGTTCGTCTACGAGACGGCGAACATGGGCTATCGGCCCGACCAGCCGTTCGTGGGCGCAAGCGCCTTCGCCCACAAGGGAGGCATGCACGTCCACGCCGTCGCGAAGGCGACCGAGTCGTACGAGCACATCCCGCCCGAGGCCGTCGGCAACTCGCGGAGGATCCTCGTGAGCGAGCTCTCCGGGCGGTCGAACATCGCAGCGATGGTGAAGCGGGCCGACGTGCGGAACGACAGGGCGATGCTCGACACGGTGCTCGCCGAGGTCTGCCGGCTCGAGAACGAGGGCTGGCAGTTCGAGGCGGCCAATGCGTCGTTCTCGCTGCTCGTGGACCGGCTCACCGGCTCGTTCCGGCCGCTCTTCACTCGCGACAGCTACAACGTCGACGTCGAGAGCCGCGGCGAGGGGGACATCCGCACGCTCGCCACGGTGAAGCTGCTTGTGGCGGGAGGCCCACGGCACGAGGTGGCCGAGGGGGACGGCCCCGTGAACGCCCTCGACGCCGCCCTCCGCAAGGCGCTCGAGCCGGTCTACCCGCCGATCGCCCGGATGCACCTGCTCGACTACAAGGTTCGCGTCATCAACGCCCAGGAGGGCACGGCCGCGAAGGTCCGCGTATCGATCGAGAGCACCGACGGCGACGAGGTCTGGGGCACGGTCGGCGTGAGCGAGAACGTCATCGAGGCGAGCTGGCTCGCCCTCGCCGACGCATTCCATTATTTTCTCTCCCGCCCGGCCTAGTTTCCCCCATGCACGAACTGCCGAAACACTACGACCACGCCGCCGCGCAAGCCCGCTGCCGGACGCTCTGGGACGCGGGCCGCTACTGGCACGCCGAGCCGGGCGACGCGAAGGGAGGGCGGCCCACCTTCTCGATCGTGATCCCGCCGCCGAACGTCACCGGCGCCCTCCACCTCGGCCACGCGCTCAACAACACGCTCCAGGACGTCCTCGTCCGCATGAAGCGGATGCAGGGGTTCGTCACGCTCTGGATGCCCGGCACCGACCATGCGGGGATCGCGACGCAGGCGGTCGTCGAGCGGCGGCTGCTCGAGGAGGAGAAGCTCTCGAGGCACGACCTCGGCCGCGAAAGACTCGTCGAGCGGATTTGGGCGTGGAAGGAGCAGTACGAGAAGCGGATCCTCGGCCAGCTCCGCGATCTCGGGGCGAGCTGCGACTGGGACCGCACCCGCTTCACGCTCGACGAGCGGTGCGCGCGGGCCGTCCGCGAGGCCTTCTTCCGGCTTTTTGAAAAGGGGCTCGTCCGCCGCGGCAAGCGGCTCGTGAACTGGGACACGTTTCTCCAGACGGCCGTGAGCGACGACGAGGTCTTCCACGAGGAGGTGAAGGGGCACTTCTGGCACATCCGCTACGACGTGATCGACCCTCGGCCGGGAGAGCCCGCGAGCGTCACCGTCGCGACGACCCGACCTGAGACGCTCCTCGGCGACACGGCTGTTGCCGTCCATCCCGATCCATCGGCCGCGCTCGACGCCGCCGAGGCGGCCCTGCGTGAGAAACTCGCCGCGGCCTCGGTGAAGGAGCAGCCTCCGATAGCGGCCGAGATCGAATCGATCCAGGCCCGTCGGACGGAACTTCTGCCTGCTCTTCTGAAGCTCGCCGCGATGGCCCGCGATGGCCGGCAGGTCCGCCTGCCGCTGCTCGGTCGGACGATCCCGCTGGTCGCCGACGAGTGGGCGAAGCCCGAGATGGGCAGCGGCTGCGTGAAGATCACGCCGGCCCACGATCCCAACGACTACGACGTAGGCCTGCGGCGATCGCTGCCGATGATCAACATCCTGAATCCCGACGGCACGCTCAACACCGAGGCGGGGCCGTACGCCGGGCTCACGATCCGCAAGGCCCGCGAACGCGTCGTGGCGGACCTCGAGGCGGCCGGCCAGCTCGAGCAGGTGGAGGATCGGCTCATCGACCTCGCCCACTCCGACCGGTCGAAGACGCCGATCGAGCCGTACCTCGCCGACCAGTGGTTCATCCGCATGGCGGAGATCGCCGACCCAGCCCTGCGGGCGGTGGAGGATGGCCGCGTCGCGATCCACCCGGCACGCTACGCCAAGAGCTACCTCGACTGGCTCGGCGAGAAGAGGGACTGGCCCGTCGGCCGCCAGCTCTGGTGGGGCCATCGTATCCCGATCTGGCACGTGTCGGGCGTGAGCGAGACGGATCTCGCCGCCGCGTTCGCCGGCCGTGACGACGTGCGGTGGCGGAAGGCCGACGATTCCGACGCGTTCTTCGTCTGCTCGACGTCCGAATCGCTCGGAGTCGATGCGGTCGCCGGCCGGCCGCTCGCTCGCGACCCCGACGTGCTCGACACCTGGTTCTCCTCGGCCCTCTGGCCCCACTCCACGCTCGGCTGGCCCGAGAAGACGGCGGAGCTTGCGGCCTTCTATCCGACGACAACGCTCGTGACGAGCCGCGACATCATCACGCTCTGGGTCGCGCGGATGGTGATCATGGGCCTGTTCGACACCGGAGAGATTCCGTTCAAGGACGTCGCCATCCACCCCAAGATCCTCGACCGCTACGGCGAGACGATGAGCAAGAGCAAGGGGAACGGCGTCGATCCGCTCGACGTCATCGAGGCGCTCGGGGCCGACGCCCTGCGGTTCGGCATGGCGAGCATGGCCACCGAGACGCAGGACGTGCGGATGCCGGTCGAGTTCCAGTGCCCATCGTGCGGCCACATGATCGAGCAGACCGTGCAGAACCGCACGAAGCCCCGGATCGACTGCCCGAAGTGCGCAAAGCCCTTCCGCACGCAATGGGCGCAGACGCCCGACGACCTCGCCCTGCCCCGCGGGCCCGCGGTGAGCGAACGGTTCGAGGCGGGCCGCAACTTCTCCAACAAGCTCTGGAATGCGACCCGGTTCGTGCTCATGAACCTCGAGGGCTATGCCGGCGAGGACTGCTCGAATGGAATCCCTGCCGGCTCGCTCGACGCGCTGGAGGATCGCTGGCTCGCCAGCCGCCTGGCCACCGTGACGGCCGAGGCGACGGCGGCAATCGAGACCTATCGGTTCGCCGAGGCGGCGAGGGTTCTGTACGCGTTTGCGTGGGACGAGTTCTGCAGCGCGTATCTCGAGCTCTGCAAGCCCCGCCTCGCCGATCCGGCGACGAGGCGGCAGGCGCAGTCGATGCTCCTCCTGGGCTTGGACACGATCCTGCGGCTTCTCCATCCGATCATGCCATTCGTCACGGAGGAGATATGGCAGCACCTCCGCGAGGCGGCTTCGCTGCGACGGATGCCGTGGGACGGGGCCGGTCGGGCCGAATCGATCATGGTCGCGGCCTGGCCCTCGCCGCCGTCCACGTGGGTCGATGCGACGACGGAAAGGCGGTTCGGCACGTTCCTCGCGGTCGTCGGGTCGATCCGGGAGATCCGCTCCCGCCAGAATGTTCCACCGAAGACCCGCGTCGAGGTGGCCCTGCGGTGCTCCGCGGACCTGGCAGCACTGCTCTCGCCGATGGCGGCGTCGATCGAGTCGATGGCTGTGGCGACGGTCGGAGCAATCGGTCCGGACACTGTCTCCCCACCCGCCGCCGCGGGAGCCACCGCGGGCGGCGTGGAGGTGTTCGTCGATCTCGCCGGGCTCATCGACGTGGAGGCCGAGATCGGGCGGATTTCGAAGGAGAACGAGAAGCTCGTCGGACTCATCGCGGCGAAGAAGTCGAAGCTCGAAAGCGGCTCCTTCGCCGAGAAGGCCCCGCCGGCGGTGGTCGCGAAGGAGCGGGAACAGCTCGCCGAAATGCAAGGCCGGCTCGAAAAGGCCGTCGCCACCCTCGCCGCCCTCCGCGGCCGTTCCTGACCGGGCCGCCTGCTTGACGGCCCGCTTTCGGGTACAATCAGGCTCCGCAGGCGGGCGGATGCAGGCAATCCCTGGATGGAGTGGCGACAGGCCGTTCGGAGCGCGAGTCATGACGGTGCAGATGGAACTCTCGCGGATCATCATCAGCGAGATCAACGACCAGCAGGTCGTCTACCTGAAGGAGGTCGAGGGGGACCGCACCTTCCCGATCCTCATCGGACTCTTCG
The DNA here is from genome assembly GCA_040397565.1 of Pirellulales bacterium. GTDB lineage: Bacteria > Planctomycetota > Planctomycetia > Pirellulales > UBA1268 > UBA4655. The sequence goes on from JBBAVU010000085.1 coordinate 4,783, forward strand.
AGGCGACGAGCATCGACCGCCGCGTGAAGCACCACCAGTCACCGCGGCCGCTCACGCACGACCTGCTCGTCGCGGCGGTCGAGTTGCTGGGCGGCGAGTTCCAGGACGTCGTGATCGGCGAGCTCAAGGAGCACACCTACTACGCGACGATCCGCGTGCTCAAGGACGGCGAGGTCGTCGAGATCGACGCGAGACCCTCCGACGCGATCGCCGTCGCGGTCACCTGCGAGCCCAACCTCCCGATCTACGTCGCCGAGGAAGTCCTCGCCGACGTGCTCGGCTGAGCCGCCGAACTACCCTGGCGGCCAGCGAAGCTGGCGGCCGCCGAGCAGGTGGACGTGCAGATGGTCCACCGACTGGCCGCCGTCGCGGCCGCAATTGACGACGAGTCGGTAGCCGTCGGCGAGTCCGAGCTTCGCGGCGAGCTCCGTCGCCACGACGACGAGGTGCCCGACGAGGTCGCGGTCCGCCCCGGTGACTTCCGCGAGCGACGGAATCGGCTGCTTCGGTATCACGAGCACGTGCACGGGCGCCTGCGGGGCGACGTCGTGGAACGCGAGGCAGAGGTCGTCCTCGTACTCGATCCGTGCGGGAATCTTTCGCTCGATGATCTTCGAGAAGATTGTCTCTGGCATGCGTTGATCCTCCGGGTGCTCTCGTTCACCGCACCGTTCAGGCGAGCCCGAACGCCCCGCGGAGCACGGCGAGCGACTTCGCTCCCTGGTCCGCGGCGACGACCACGTTGAGCCGCACCTCGCTCGTGCTCACGAGGTCGATGTTGACCCCCTGCTCCGCGAGCGGCTTGAAGAGCCGGTCCGCAACGCCTGCATGGCTGCGGATGCCGACGCCAGTGATCGAGAGCTTTGAGACGTGCGGCAGTTCCACCACCTTCGCCCCTCGTGCGGCGGCGATCCGGCCGGCGACCTCGATCGCCCGGTCGCGGTCGGCGGCCGGCACGGTGAAGCTGATCTCGGCCGTCCCGTTCCGGGGATGGCTCTGCACGATCATGTCGACGTTGAGCCCGGCCCGCCCCAGCTCTCCGAAGACGTCCGCCGCCACGCCCGGCGCGTCGGCGAGGTCCGTGAACGTGACGAGCGCCTGCGAACTGTCGAGCTGGCAGTCTTCGATGGCGAGATCCTCCATGCCTTCGAGCCTCCGCACGACGTCGAGCGGCGCCGCCTTCGCGTGCGGCACGCCCGCCGGGTCGATGCCACCGTCGGTCGCCTCCGCGTCGAGGCCGAAGGCGCGATGGGCCGCCTGCACGGCCGCGGGGCCGTCACCGCGGTCCACGAGCACCGAGATCTTGATCTCGCTCGTGGTGATCATCCGCAGGTTGATCCCCTCTCGGGCGAGCGCCGAGAACATCCTTCCGGCAACCCCTTCGGCCCGCTCCATGCCGACGCCAACGACTGACACCTTCGCCATCCCCTCGTCGTGGGAGACGCCGCCGGCCCCGATCTCGCCGGCGACCTTCCGCGCCACCTCGAGCGCCGTGGGCAGGTCGTCGGCGGGCACGGTGAACGAGATGTCGGCCACCCCATGGAGTCCGACGTTCTGCACGATCATGTCGACCGCGATCCCACTCGCGGCGAGCTTGGAAAAGAGCGCGTGCGAGCTGCCCGGCTGGTCGGGGACGTTTTCGACGGTGACCCGCGCCTCGTCCTTGGCGAGCGCCACGCCGGAAACGGGCCTCGGGGCCGATTGGTCGGCCGGCAGAATCATCGTTCCCGGGACGTCCTTGAAGCTCGACCGCACGAGCACCTTCACGCCGAACTTCTTCGCGAACTCGATCGACCGCGAGTGCATGACCCCAGCGCCGAGACTCGCGAGTTCGAGCATCTCGTCGTAGCTGATCGAGGGCAGGCGTCTCGCCTCCTTCAGCACCCGCGGGTCGGTCGTGTAGACGCCGTCGACATCGGTGTAGATCTCGCAGAGATCGGCGTCGAGCACCGCGGCGAGCGCCACCGCCGTGGTGTCGGAGCCGCCGCGTCCGAGCGTCGTGATGTTGCCGTCCTGGTCGATTCCCTGGAATCCGGCGGCGATCACGATCTTGCCGGCGTCGAGCAGCTTCCGGACGTGGTCGGTGGAGATCGAACGGATCCGGGCCTTCGTATGGGTGCTGTCGGTGCGGATGCCGATCTGCGCGCCCGTGAGGCTGACGGCCTCCTTCCCGAGCGCGTGGACGGCCATCGCGAAGAGCGCCACGCTCACCTGCTCGCCCGTCGAGAGCAGCATGTCCATCTCGCGGGCGCTCGGCCGCTCCGAGATCTGCCTCGCGAGGTCGACGAGGATGTCGGTCTGGTGCCCCATGGCGCTCACGACCACGACGACCTTGTGTCCCTCCTGCTGCCTCGCGATCGCCTTCTTCGCCGCGGCGAGGATCTTCGTCGCATCGGCGACGCTCGTGCCGCCGAACTTCTGCACCACCAATGCCATCGAAACTTCAATCCTTTCGTGCTGGAACGGCCTATCCGAGAAACCTGCCCATGAGCCGCCATCCGGGCTCGACGACCACGTCGGAGGCGGCGGCGGCGACCTCGTCATACGACTTTGCACCGCTCGCCGCGATGCCCGTGCCCGCCATCACGAATGGAACGCTCCCGCGGGAATGCGTCTTCGTGGAGATGAAGGTCGGGTGGTCGGGGCAGACGAGGATGCGGTGATCGCCGAGCGTCGCCAGATGTGCGGCGATCGGGCCGACGATCTTCGCGTCGATCTCCTCGATCGCCCTTACCTTCTCGGCGGCGTCGCCCTGGTGGCTCGCCTCGTCCGGCGCCTCGACGTGGACGCAGACGAGATCGGCCTCGGACAGCTCGTCGATCGCATGCCGCCCCTTCGCCGCGTAGTCGGTGTCGAGGTAGCCGGTCGCGCCGGGCACCTCACGCCGCTTCCAGCCGGCGAGAGCCGCCAGGCCTCGAAGGAGGTCGACGGCGGTGATCATCGTGCCGCTGCGGCCGTAAAGCCGCTCGAAGGGCTCCATCGCGGGCGCCCTGCCGACGCCCCAGAGCCAGACGTGCGTGGCCGGCCTCTTTCCGGCCTTCAGGCGGGCGACGTTCACCGGGTGGCCGGCGAGCCAGCCGGCGCTCGCCGACATGATGTCCGTGAGCAGCCGGCTGCCGGTGCCCCTGGGAAACGCGTCGGTGACCGGCTTGTCCATGAGGTCGTGCGGCGGCGTCGCACGTAGGTCGGCGCCGAGCGGCGGTGCGACGCCGTTGGCCCCGCGAAACAAAAGAAGGTTGCGGTAGCTCACGCCCGGCTTGAACTCCCAGCCGACGAGATCCGGAAAATCCCGGGCGAGCCCCGCCTGCGCCGCCGCAAGCAGGGCGGTCGCCTCCTCGGTCGTGACGTGTCCGGCGGTGAAATCCTCCATGATCGCTCCCGAGGGGCCGTCAGCGATCGTCACGAGGTTGCACCGCACCGCCCAGTCGACGGGCCCGAGCGTGATGCCCTGTGCAGCCGCCTCCAGCGGTGCCCGCCCCGTGAAGCAGGCGATCGGGTCGTAGCCCATGAGACTCATGCAGGCCACCTCCGAACCCGGCGGCAGGCTCTCCGGCACGTGGTTCGTGAGCCCGACGGTGCCCCGCGCGGCGAGCGCGTCCATCGCGGGCGTCCGCGCGGCCTGAAAGGGAGTCAGCCCACCGAGCGATGCCTGCGGCATGTCGGCGGAGCCATCGGGAATGATCACCACGAACTTCACGCGGGCTACTCCTCGAGCACCGGCAGGCAGATGCTGCGGCCGGCGACGACGTCGGAAGCGTCGATCGCCGCCGTCGCCTGCACGATCGCCGCCGGTCTGCAGGCGTGCGTCATGATGACGAGTGGAACCGACCCGCCCGCTCCGGCGTCACCATCGCCGTCGCGGCCCGAGTGCTGGATCACCGACGCAATCGAGATCCCGTGCTCCCCGAGGATGCCGGTGATCTTCGCGAGCACGCCGGGCCGGTCGGCCGCGTGAATCCGCAGGAAGTGACGTTCATGGGTCTCGACGCCGCCGAGTCGCATCACGGACGCCGCCGAGCCGCCGGCCCCGCCGGCCGAGGCGTCGAGCATGCCGGTCGTGCGGAAGGTGATCGCCGAGCGGCCGACCACCATGTCGATGATGTCGGCCACGACCGCCGAAGCCGTCGGCATTTCCCCCGCCCCGAGCCCGTGGAAGAACATCCGGCCCACGGCGTCGCCGACGATGCTCACGGCGTTGTAGGCGCCGCGGGTCTCGGCCAGCGGCGTCCCCTTCTTCACGAGCGCCGGGGAGACGCGGAGCGCGAGGCGTCCGTCGCCCCGCCGCGCGACCGCCACGAGTCGGATTCGGTAGCCGAGTTCGCCGGCGTAGTTCAGGAGGTCGAGATCGAGGCCGTCGATGCCCGTCCGGGGGATCTCCGTCCAGGGAACCCACACGCCGAAGGCGAGGTGGGCGAGGATCGCGAGCTTCTGCGTGGCGTCGGTGCCATCGACGTCCATCGACGGGTCTGCCTCTGCATAGCCCTCGGTCTGCGCGAGCCGCAGCACGTCGGCGTAGTCGGCGCCGTCCTCCTCCATCCGCGTGAGGATGAAGTTGCTCGTGCCGTTGAGGATGCCGCGGATGCTCTCGATGCGGTTGGCGGCGAGGCACTCGCTGATCGCGGCGACGATCGGGATGCCCCCCGCCACCGCGGCCTCGAATGCGATCGATCGGCCCTTGCGGCGGGCCAGTTCGAAGAGCTCCGGCCCATGCTCCGCGAGGAGCGCCTTGTTGGCGGTGACGACGTCCTTCCCGTTCTCGAGCAGGTCGATCATCATCGACCGCGCGGGCTCGAGGCCGCCGACGAGCAGAACGCCGATCGAGATGTCGGGGTTCCGCGAAATGTCGCGGATGTCGGAGGAGATCCGGTCGGCATCCAGCGGCAGCCCCCGGGCCTTCGCGGGATCGCGGACGACGGCCCGTTCGACCACGATCGGCCGTCCGGCGTGCCGCTCGATGTGGTCGGCCGACTGCGCAAGCAGCCGCACCACCCCGGAGCCGACGGTGCCGAGGCCGACGACTCCGATCCGAACGACGTTGGACATGCTTTCGGGGCTCCGGGACCGTTGAGCTATGTAGCGTTCAACAGGGCAGGAGTATATCGGCTATGCTGCCCCCCTTCGATTCGATCAACTGCCAACGCCGGAGATTCACCGTGGAACCCAGGGCTCGAGACTTTCTGATCCGCCTCCTCGAAACTCCCAGCCCCTCCGGCTACGAGCGACCGGTGCAGGAACTCGTGAGGGAATACCTCGGGCCGATCGCCGACAGCGTCGTCTCCGACTCCCACGGGAACGTCATCGGCGGCAAGAACACGGCCGCCGCGACGCGGCTGCTTTTCGCCGGCCATTGCGACCAGATCGGCCTCATCGTGCAGTACATCGACTCCGACGGCTACATCTCCGTCCAGCCGATCGGCGGCTGGGACCCGATGCAGCTGGTCGGCTCGCGGGTCGTCGTCTGGACGTCGTCCGGCCCGATCCCCGGGGTCATGAGCCGAAAGCCGATCCACCTGCTCACCGACGAGGAGCGGAAGGTGGTGCCGAAGATGAAGGACCTGTGGATCGACATCGGGGCCACCGACAAGGCCGACGCCGAATCGGTCGTGCGGATCGGCGACTGCATCACGTTCGAGCTGAGGTTCCAGCCGCTGCGGCACGACCTGGCCTGCTCGCCCGCCATGGACGACAAGGTGGGCCTCTGGGTGGTGCTCGAGGCGTTTCGCCGGGCATCGGCCGGTCCGCTCGCGTGCGGCCTTTTCGTCGCCTCGACGGTGCAGGAAGAGATCGGGCTTCGGGGGGCGACGACGAGTGCCTACGGCGTCGACCCCCACGTCGCCATCGCCGTGGACGTCACGCACGCCACCGACTGTCCGACGATCGAGAAGAAGACCGAGGGAGACATTGCCCTCGGCAAGGGGCCGGTCGTCTACCGCGGCCCCAACATGAATCCGCATGTGGTCGATCGCCTCCTGGAGGCGGGCCGCACCGGCGGCATTCCCGTGCAGCTCGCCGCGAGCGGCCGCGCCACCCCGACCGACGCGAACGTCCTGCAGACGACGCGGGCGGGCGTGGCCACGGGCCTGGTGAGCATCCCCAATCGCTACATGCATTCCGCCGTCGAAACGGTGTCGCTGGAGGACGTCGACCGCGCGGCCGACCTTCTGGCGGCGTTTGCGAGGGGAGTCAACGACACCGTCCGCTGGGCTCCGTAAGACGAGCATCCCTGCCAAATCGGCATCCCGCCCGATGACCGCGGGGTTTCTCACCCATCCAGATCATTATTTTCCGCTGAAAAACGATAGTTCCGGCGGGCCGCAGGCGGCTCGGCACGCCGGTTGCATCCTCCGACGCCGTCGCAGTTCTGCCTGCCAACAACAACATTCGAGGAGTTCGCCGTGGCCAAGCAAATGGTGTTCGACGATGAAGCCCGCCAGCCGCTGCTCGCCGGCGTTTCGAAGCTCGCCCGCGCGGTGAAGAGCACCCTCGGCCCCCGAGGCCGCAACGCCGTGCTCGACAAGGGATGGGGCTCGCCCAAGGTCACGAAGGACGGTGTCACCGTCGCCGAGGACATCGATCTCGAGGACCCGTACGAGAATCTCGGGGCCCAACTCGTCAAGGAAGCCGCCAGCAAGACCAACGACGTCGCGGGCGACGGCACGACGACGGCGACGGTGCTCGCCGAGGCGATCTTCCGCGAGGGGCTCAAGATGATCGCCGCGGGGGCCGACCCGATGGCGCTCTCGCGGGGCATCCACAAGGCCGTGGCCGCCGTCGCGAAGGCGATCGGCGAGATGGCGACGCCGATCAACGAAAAGAACAAGCGGGAGATCATGCAGGTCGCCACGATCGCCGGCAACAACGACCCGACGATCGGCAACGTGCTCTCCGAGGCCTTCCTCAAGGTGGGCAAAGACGGCGTGATCACGGTCGAAGAGGGGAAGCAGGCGGAGACCTCCGTCGAGGTCGTCGAAGGAATGCAGTTCGACCGCGGATTCCTCTCGCCCCACTTCGTCACTGACGCCGACTCGCAGGTCTGCGAGATGGAAAATCCCTACATCCTGATCTTCGAGGAGAAGATCTCGAGTGCGAAGAACCTCGTTCCGCTGCTCGAGGCGATCAGCAAGGCCAACAAGCCGCTCGTCGTGATCGCCGAGGACGTCGAGGGGGAGGCCCTGGCGACGCTCGTGGTGAACAAGCTCCGTGGCATCGTGCAGAGCGTGGCCGTGAAGGCTCCCGGTTACGGCGACCGGCGAAAGGCGATCCTGGGAGACCTCGCCGTGCTCACCGGCGGGCAGGCGATCTTCAAGGACCTCGGCATCTCGCTCGACGCCGTGAAGCTGTCGGACCTCGGGCGGGCGAAGAAGGTGATCATCGAGGCGGAAAACACCACGATCGTCAGCGGCGCCGGCACGAAGGCGGCGATCGACGGCCGGGCCCAGCAGATCCGCGACGAGATCGAGAAGACCACGAGCGACTACGACCGCGAGAAGCTCCAGGAGCGGCTCGCGAAGCTCGCCGGCGGCG
>JBBAVU010000086.1:0-12199 GCA_040397565.1 Pirellulales bacterium
GCATCCATGCCTGCGCTGGTCAGCTACGCCGTCTCCGGGACACGGGCAGCCCCGAACGGTCTAACGCGCTGCGTTCGGAGTGTGGTTACTGGAGCCGGCTGGGGAGCGCGGCGGTCGGGTAGCTGGCCGCTGCCGGGCTGCGGGTGGTGTGGCCCGTCGGCTCGAGGAGGCGGGGGAAGGCGCCGGTGGCGGTGTTCGGTCCGTTGCCGGGAACGACGGGCATGAGGCCCTGCGTGTTGGACGGCGCGGGCGACGGCTGAAGAGTCGTTGGACGCTGGCTGGGTGCCGGCTGCAAGCCCTGCGACGGCTGCTGCGTCGTGGAGCCTCCCTGCAGCGACGGGGATCCAGCAGCCTGGCCGCCCGTCGCATCGCGTGGGCCCGGAGTGGGAGCCGACTGCGAGGTCTCGGGAATCGGACGCAGCGACGGGCTGGGGGTCGTCGAGGTCTGCGGGCCCGGGGCCGGGGAGAGCTGCGGCGGCGTGGTCGGCGACAGCATCGGCTGCTGCAGCGTCGCTCCGGACTGGCTCGGGATCGGCTGAGCGTAGGTCTGGCCCGGCGTCAACGCGCCGCTCTGCGGGATGATCTGCTGCTGAAACGACTGCTGCGGGGCGATCGGCTGGGTCACCGTTCCCTGCTGCGGCACGAGCGTCGGCGGAACGTCGGCGCCTGCGGCTGCCCAGCCGGCCGGCTGCTGCACGGGCGCGGCGAATGGGCTCACGGCCGCCGCCACCGGGGCGGTCGTCGCGGCCGGGGCGTAGGTTCCGGCCGGCGCGACTGCGGCTCCGGCCGCACCGGGCTGCACCGCGACCATCTTCGTCGAATAGACCGCGCGGTACTGCGTGTAGGGAACGTTGACCGCCTTCTGCACGTAGGTAGTCTCCTGCTGCATGCACTGCGTGGCGCAGCCGGTGCAGGGATCGACCTCCGTGACGGGCCTGTAGCAGGTGACCGGAACGCACTCGTACTGCGTCTTGTAGCAGGTCTCGGGCACGTAGCTCACCTGCTGCACCGGCACCATCACCGGCTGGGGAGGGGGAGCGGGAGCGACGACCGGAGCGACGACGGGGATCGGCTGCGCCATCACGGGCGCGACGGCGACCGGCCTCGGGGGCGCGGTCTGGCAGCACGAGCCGAGGCCCGCAAAAAAATCGGTGAGGCAGCACTGCGCGATGCACGGCTGCATCTGCATGATCGCCATGCTGCCGGCCACCAGCACCAAGGCCACCACACGTCGCGTGTTCATCGGGATCTCCCGGCGAAGAGAAGAGTCGTTCGAAATTCATCGCCAGGATCGGGCACGAAATGTCCCCGAAATCCGGCGATTCAGTCCAAGACTAGGTCAGTGAAACCGACGCGCGAACAAAAAAAGAACGCGTCGATCATGAATCCTGGGTCCGCCGAACGCATGACCGGCACGATCGTCACGACCGGACCGGGCGGGTCCTGGCCTGTTCGAACCGGTCGTAGAGCAGGAACAACGCCTCTCGCAGGTTCCCGCCCGCCTCGTGGAAGGCCTGCTCGATGTCCGCCGAAGAAAGCAGGCCGTGGTGGTCGGGAAGACGGTCCACGAGCCTGCAGAGGAGCCGCGGGGTCGTCGAGCACGATACGAGCGTGGGCAGCGGACCATCACCGTGCGACGTCACGAGCAGCCCGCGACCGGTCGCCCTTGCAACCACGCAGACGGTCGCGGCCGCCACTCCGCCGAGCCGCTCCCAACTGTCGATGCAGAGCACTCTGCCCGGGCCACACGCGGCCAGCCCCGCCACGACCGCCGCGACATCCCGCCGCCATCCGAGGCCCAGTCGCGCGTGGCCGCCCAGTCGGCCGTCGCGACGGAGGCATTCCGCCATGGCCGCGAGCAGGGTCGACTTGCCGGTTCCGTGGGGGCCACGGATGGCGGCGCGGTCGCCAAGATGCCGGAACCGGCCCAGCAGCTCCTCGAGATCGAGCGCGACACCGGAGGCATCGAGCGGCGGCAGCCTGCCCGGGCTCGTGAACCTCGTCGCGAACGGATTGATCGCGACGGGGTTCGTCGGTGAGAGGGCCGCGATGGTCGTCATGCCGACTGCGCTCCCGCGTTCAGCGCGGCGGGCGGGACCGTTCCAACCTCGAACACGTGCTCCGACACGAAGTCGCGGCTGCCGCCGAGCAGTTCGGGCACGGCGTCGCGACTTGAGAAGAAGATCCGGACTCGGATGCACCACCGCACCTTCACGATCACACCCTCGTACGAGAGCGGGCTCGCCGGCAGCACGGCCGTGAAGCTGCCCGTCTCGAGATCCTTCGCCGCGTCGGTCTTCGAGGACCGGCGGTCGAAGAAATGGACGCCGATGTCCTCCTCCCCCTTCCCCTCGGTGTACCAGAGCAGGGATCGCTCGACGGCGAGCAGCGGCCGCTCGCCAAGCCCTTCCACCTCGTAACGGACGGTGATCGACCCGCCCGGCATGTAACAATGGTCGGGGCGGTCGAAATCGACGTGGATGATCGGCTCGAACGGGGTCATCTCATCGCTCGACGGCTTCGTCGTGGATCCTTGCGGTTCCGGGCGGCTTGGGCATGCGGGGCGGGAAGACGATCACGGGGAAAACCCGCGTGAAGGCCCGCCGACGGACGGGATCGCCGCGGACGACGAATCTCCAGTCGACGCTGTTGTGGGCTGAAGTGAACGAGTGCATGAGGTCGGTCGGCAGCCCCACCTGGCAACGGGCCTCGAACCGGTTCGCCGCGGAAAGCTCGACCGCCTGCCACGTGGAGATTTCCCGCGACAGAACGACGCGGCGTTCGGTGCGGGTGTCGGTTCCCATGCGAAACGTGGCTCGCTCCTCCTGCTCCAGCGCGATCGAGAGCGAACGGAAGGTACCGGAGCCGCTCTGGCTCAACAGGAGCTCGTACCGTCCACCCGGCCGCATCGGCAGCGACGAAATCTCGAGTTGAGTCGGGCCGACGCGGGCGGCCGCGATCGCTGCCCGGACGAACATAACGATCGAGGCGACGCCGACGGAGGCGAAGGCGGCCACGAGGGCGATCAAGAGCCAGTCGGTCCGTCCGCCGGCGAGGTCGACGCCGGCGCTCACGCCCAGCACGACGAGAACGATGTTCCACAGCACCGCGAAGATGCCGATCCCGAGCAGCGCCCAACTCTCCGGACTCTCGATCGGGAGACGGAAGTCGAGCACAGTCCCCGGTGAATTCGTGAAGTTGTCGCACGTCGGGACCGCCGGATAGCCCGGCTCCTCGGCCGACCCCGCGACCGGCTCCAGGATGTCGGGAATCGTGACGGCAGCCGCCCGGCGCTCCTCGGACTTTCCGAGCACCGAGAGCAGCCGGTAGATCCCCGACACGCCGATCGCGAGCAGTGCGGTCGGCAGGAACAGGTTGAGAAGCCACAGCCAGACCGTCGGAGCGGCCGGAGCACCGCCGCCGGCCCCGAGGCCCCAGAGCCCGAGCCTCAATCCCGGCCAGAACATCCCCACGATGACCACCGTGGCGTAGACGGCACCACCGAGCAGCAGAAGCGAGTAAAAAACGGCCTCGCCGAGGCTGCCCCAGGCGTGCGACACCGTCTGCCGGTTTCCCCGCTTTTTCCCGAAGAATCGCGGCAGACGCACCATGGGGTCTCGCGGGCCGCACGGCCGCTCTGGGCTGGAACGGTGTTCAGACCTCGGCCATCGACGAACTGGGCTCGGGCCTCGATTCCTCGGCTTCGGCACGGCGGTCAGCCCCACCGGCCTGCCGGAAGAACCCGATCTTCTCAAGGGAGCGGTAGACCTCCTCGAGCGTCTTTTCGCCGAAGTTGGAAATCGACAACAGGTCGGCCCTCGTGCAGTTGAGGAGATCGTGCACCGTGAATATCCCTCGCTCCTCGAGGCAGTTCGTGGTGCGGACGGAAAGGCCTATCTCGGCGGTGCTCATCTCGAGTTTTTCCGCCATCTCGTCGGACAAGGTCAGGTTCTTGTATGGAATCCTGGGCATGGGTTCCCTCCCGTGCTGGGCGTGAGATGTGATATTCGTTTGGCCGCCGAGCGGCACTGCTCAGAACGGGAATATACTGCCGGGACGCGGGATTCGACTACGCGGCGACCGACGGGATCGCCCATTTCCCTTGGTTTTCCGATCCTTCCACGGCGGACGATGGCTCTCGAGGGACTCAACGAAGCGCAGCGGGCGGCCGCCGGCCACCTCCACGGACCGATGCTCGTCCTGGCCGGACCGGGCAGCGGAAAGACCCGCGTCGTGACGCACCGCATCGCGCACCTGATCGCGCAGGGAGTGCGTCCGGAGGAGATCGTAGCGCTCACCTTCACAAACAAGGCGGCCGACGAGATGCGGCGCCGCGTGGCCGACCTCGTCGGCCCGCAACCCGTGGAGATGGGCACCTTCCACCGGTTCGCCGCGAGGCTGCTCCGACGGCATGCCAGGCTGGTCGGTCTGACGAGCGACTACTCGATCCTCGATCCCGACGACGCCCATGCCGTGCTCAAGCGGGCGGCGAAGCGAAGCGGACTGCCCATGGCCCACCTCCCCATCGACCGGATCGCGGGCATCATCAGCCGTGCCAAGAACGATCTCCGAACGCCGGAAACCTTCGAGCCCCGCTGGGGCCATCCGGCAGACGAGGTGGCGAAGAAGATCTGGCCCCTCTACCAGCGGATGATGCTCGAGTGCAATGCCGTGGACTTCGACGACCTACTCGTCCACGTCGCGACACTCCTCGTGGACCATCCCGACCTGCGGGCGTCACTCGACGCACGTTACCGATTCGTGCTGGTGGACGAGTACCAGGATACGAACGCCGTTCAGTATTGCATCGTGCGGGGACTCTCCATCGACCATCCGAATCTGGCGGTCACCGGCGACCCCGACCAGGCCATCTACGGTTGGCGGGGTGCGAGCATCCGCAACATCCTCGAATTCGAGCGGGACTATCCCTCGGCGAGGATCGTGAAGCTCGAGCACAACTATCGCAGCACCGCGAACATTCTCGCCGTCGCCGACCGCCTGATCTCCAACAACACACGTCGCAAGGCGAAGCGGCTTGTGACGGAGGCGGAGCCGGGGGAGAAGCTCAGGATCGTCCTCGACTCGACGAGCCACGATGAGGCGGAGCGAATCGCCGACGAGATCGCCGAGGCGGTGCGGGGCGGGCAACGCGTCCTCGGAGACTTCTGCGTCCTCTTTAGGACGAATGCCCTCTCTCGGTCGCTCGAGGTCGCGCTTCGCAGCCGGGGACTGCCCTATCAGCTCGTCCGGGGCCTCGAGTTCTTCAAGCGACGCGAGATCAAGGACGTACTCGCGTGGCTGCGGGTCCTGCGAAATCCCAGGGACGACGAGGCCTTCCTACGGGTCGTCAACGTCCCCCCGCGGGGCGTGGGGAAGCAGTCGCTGGATCGGCTCATCGAGTGGTCGGCCGACCGGGGCATCTCGCTTTTGGAAGGGGCGGCCGCGTCGGCTGCCTGCCCTGGGCTCTCGAAGCGGGCCCAGGCGGCACTCGCGCAGTTCGCGAGGCTCTTCGACGGGCTCGCCGCCGACTCGCGGGGAGGCGTGGCGATGCTCGTCGCCGCGGTCCTCGACCGCACCGGCTATCGAGCGATGCTCGAGTCGGAAGAGGACGAGGAGGGGCAGGATCGCCTTGCCAATGTCGAGGAGTTGATCACGGTGGCCCGTGACGTCGACGAGGCGATCGCGGAGTCCGGCACGCTGGGGGAGGACGACGCCCTCGGGGCGTTCCTCGAGCGCACCGCCCTCGTCTCCGACACCGACGACTGGGACGCCGCGGCCGACCGTGTCTCGCTCATGACGCTTCACGCGGCGAAGGGCCTCGAGTTCAAGGTCGTCTACCTCGTCGCCCTCGAGGAGGGCATCTGCCCGCACGAGCGGAGCGTCGATCACCCGGACCAGTTGGAGGAGGAACGTCGTCTCGTGTTCGTCGGCATCACCCGCGGACGGGAGGAGGTTCGCGCAAGCTGCGCGCGGATCCGCGACTATCGCGGCCAGCGACGCATCAATGCGCCGAGCCTCTTCCTGACGGAACTCGTGGGCGAGGAGACGGTGCTCGAGGGGCCCGAGGCGCCTTCATCGACGACACCCTCGCGGCTCACCGGCTGGCCGCCGCGATCCGGCTGGGACGACACGAGCCAGATCGACCCTCGGGTCGAGGAGGAGCCACCGCATGCGGAGAGTGACCTTGCCGACGCGGATGAGGGGCTTCCCACGCACGGCCGGCGACCGCGTGCTTTCGGCAGGGAGAAGCCGCAGGCCGCCGAGGCGGTGGCCTACACCGAAGGCCAGAGGGTGCGGCACGCCGAATACGGTGAAGGGGTGATCGAGCGGATCGGCGGCACGGGCACCAAGGCAATCGGCACGATCCACTTCGACGGCGACGAAGTCCGCCGCACGTTCATCCTCGCCCACGCGCCGCTCGAGCGGCTGTGAGCCGATGGATTTACTGTTTTCCAATCGCGACTCCGATGCTGAACGCCGGGAGTGCGGCTGCGGAGGAGCCTCAGGCGTATCCTCGCCGAAGCGACGGAGCAGCTGCGCTCCCGGCGGCAATGCGGCGTCTTTCAGGCGGGTTCGTTGACGCGGGCTTCCACGAGGCGGAGTCCCTTATGGCGGGATCAGATGTAGTACATCGCTTCCGCGGCTGATCGCGCACGGTCGGCGAGCATCTCGAAGTTCACGGCCTGCATCGCCTCGGCCTCGGCTTTCGCGACGTCGTGCCACGCGTCCCGAAGGATCCCCGCGGCCCGGCTACGGCCGCCCGGATGCTCCGCCGACAGGTCGTCGCCCCCGTCCATGATGCGGCGGATGTCGTCGAGCGTGATCTCCGCCGGCGGCTTCGCGAGCTGGTAGCCTCCGGCGGCACCGCGGGTGCTCGTGACGACGCCCGCCGCCTTCAGTTGCAGCAGGATCTGCACGAGGAACCCGTTGGGCACCCGGTGAGCCTCGCAGATTTCGCGAAGGCGGACCGGATCCTCCGACTCCCACCGGCGGGCCAGTTCGAGCACCGCGATCGCCGCGTACTCGGTTCGGGCGGAAAGACGCATCAGCCCTCCTTCGAGTGAAGTCCACACTCGGTCTTCGCCGTGCCGCTCCATCGACCGGCCCGCTCGTCCTCTCCGAACGTCACGGCCCGCGTGCATGGAAAGCAGCCGATGCTCGTGTAGCCTTGGTCGTGTAGCGGGTTGTACGGAACGTTCTCGCGGACGATGAGGTCCCAGACCTGCTTCTTCGTCCAGTTGGCGAGCGGGGATATCTTCACGACGCCGAACTTCGCGTCCCAGCCTACGATCGGAGCATCGGCCCTGTCGGGGCTCTGGTCCCTGCGGATGCCGCTCATCCAGGCGTCGAAGCCTGCGAGCACCCTTCTGACGACGGCGATCTTGCGGTCGCCACAGCAGCGGGTCGGATCGACCCGGTAGAGCGGACCGCCGTGCGTCCGCTCGTACTCCTCGACCGTCGAGTCAGGCCGTTCGAGTCGCACGCGGATGCCGTACCGCTGCTCGATCCGATCGCGGAGTTCGAGCGTCTCCTTGAACTGGTATCCCGTGTCGAGATTGAAGACGTGCATCGAAGGGGCGACCTCGGCGATCCAGTGCAGGATCGCGCACCCCTCGGGCCCGAACGCGGTGGCCATCGTGAGCCGCTCCCCGAACCGCTCGTTGGCCCAGCGGATGATCTCCCGCGGCTCGGCCGATTCGAGCGACCGGCCTGCGGATTCCAACTCGGCGAGCAGTTTCGGCGGCGGCCCCTGTTGCTCGAGCGGTTTCACAAAACCTTCAATCATGACTAACAAGGTTAACTATGAAATCCACGAGGCTCAATATCGGTAGGCCGGCCGGGCTGCATTCGAAAAAACCCTCCTCATGCGGTCCGGCGGCCGGTGCGTTGACGGGCCGACGATCGGGGTGGACGATTCCGGCTTTCCGATTCGCGTGATGGAGCGGTCGCATGGCTCGCAGGGTGGCACTGGCGGTCGATCTGGGGGCTTCCGGAGGCCGCGTGGTTTCGGGGGGATTTGACGGTCGTCTTTTAGAGTTGGAGGAGATTCACCGGTTCGACAACGGGCCGGTTTCGATGAACGGCCAACTCGTCTGGGATCTCGTGCGGCTGTGGCAGGAGGTGGTGTCAGGCCTTCGCCTGGCCGCGAACCGGCACGGTCGTGCCGTCTCGACCGTCGGCGTCGACACGTGGGGGGTCGACTTCGCCTTCGTCGGTGCGGACGACTCGCTGCTCGCCAATCCAGTCTGCTACCGCGACGCTCGCACCAACGGCATGCTCGCCGCCGCCGAGAAGATCGTGCCGCGGGCGGAGATCTTCGCGGCCACCGGTCTGCAGTTCATGGAGATCAATTCGCTCTATCAGTTCTTCTCGCTCGTCAGGAGCGGCTCGAGCGTGCTGGCGGCCGCCGACCGCATGCTGATGATTCCCGACGTGTTTCACTGGCTCCTTTCGGGAACCCGCTCGAACGAACGCACGAACGCCTCCACGACGCAGTGTTTCGATCCGACGACCGGGGATTGGGCCTGGAGCCTGCTCGACTCGCTGGGCATCCCGCGGAAGGTGTTCGGCCCGATCGTTCCGCCGGGAACGGACCTGGGACCGCTCCGCGGCGACGTCGCCGCGGAAACGGGCCTTGTGAACGTGCGGGTCGTCGCCCCTGGCACGCACGACACGGCGAGCGCGGTCGCGGCCGTGCCGGCGATGGAGCCCCCCTCGCCCCGGCCCGACTGGTGCTACATCAGCCTCGGCACGTGGGCCCTCGTCGGAGCCGAACTCGACCGGCCGCTCGTGACGCCCGAGTGCCTCGCCGCGAACTTCACGAACGAGGCCGGAATCGGCGGCACGACCCGGCTGCTCAAGAACATCTGCGGTCTCTGGCTCGTGCAGCAATGTCGTGCGAGCTGGCTGAAGGAGGGTAGGGATTGGACGTGGGAGCAGCTCACGAGGCTCGCCGCCGAGGCTCCGCCACTCGTCACGCTCATCGACCCGAACGACCCCTCGCTGGTCGCGCCCGCGAGCATGCCGGACGCGATCCGCGGGCTCGCGCAACGATCCGGTCAGCCGGTTCCGGAATCGACCGCGGCGGTCGTGCGCACGGCGCTGGAAAGCGTGGCGGCTGCGTGCCGCTCGACGCTGCGACAGCTCGACCGCCTGCTCGGCCGTCGCGTCAACCGGGTCCACGTCGTCGGTGGCGGCGTGAAGAACTCACTGTTATGCCAACTGATCGCCGACGCCACGGGCAGGACCGTCGTCGCAGGGCCCGTGGAGGCCACGGCGATCGGCAACCTTCTCGTGCAGATGATGGCCACCGGGGGCTCCGTCGACCTGAAGTCGGTAAGGCAGGTCGTGCGGGACAGCTTCGAGCTGGCGACCTACGAGCCGAAAGAAACCGCCGCGTGGGATGCCCGCCTCCCGTAATGGGCTGCGTTCATCGCCCCATCAGGGTGACCACGATCATGCCGATGAGCGACACGACGATGAACACCGCGGCGAAGATCGCCCTGTTGAGCCATTTCTTCGCCTCCTTCTCCTCCCGCTTCCTGGCCTCGCGATCGGCGATCTGGAGGTACTCGAGGCTGTCGGCCATCTGCAGCGTGTAGAACGCGTTGCACCTCGGGCAGACGACCTGCGTCCCGAGCATGTGGGCCGGCGTGACGTTCACATGTCCGTTCGGGCATGGGATGCGGAGGGTTTTCCGTGAGGAAAGCGGTGACTCCTCGACCGCCGGAAAAGGATCCGCTGCGTTCTGCAGCCCAGCCGCCTCTTCCGGTGAATCGTCCTGGGGCGAATCGGCGACGACCGATCGGCAGACCGGGCAGACGTCGAACGAGCCCAGTTCGACGCTCGGGCCGACGTAGCCGCACGGACACTCGATGGATTCGTACATCGCGAGAATTATAAGCGGAGGACGTCGCCACCTGCACCGCCGGCATGGATGGCCGCACCGGGAGGCGCCGTCAGGCGACCTGGAGCCGCGCGGCCGCCGGCCGCTTCGTCACGACGCCGTGCTCGACCTGGATGATCGCATCGGCCAGTGCCAACGTGCTCGCCCGATGGGTGATCATGATCACCGTGCGGTTTTCCACGTAGGCGGCGAGCGCGTCGTGGATGAGCTTCTCGCTCTCGACGTCGATCTGGCTCGTGGCCTCGTCGAGCACGAGGATCTCCGCGTCGCGGAGGAAGGCCCGGGCCAGCGAGATCCGCTGCCGCTGGCCCCCGGAGAGCCGGTAGCCGCTCGGGCCGACCATCGTGTGGTAGCCCTGGGGAAACTGCGAGATGAATTCGTGGGCGTAGGCCTTCCTCGCCGCCGCCTCGACCTCCTCGGGGGTGGCGTCCCATCGGCCGTAGCGGATGTTGTAGTAGATCGACTCGTTGAAGAGTTCCGTCTGCTGTGTGACGATGGCGATGCGTCGTCGAAGGTCCTCGAGGGCCAACTCCGTGAGCGGAACCCCGTCGAGCAGGACGCTCCCCTTCGTCGGATCGTAGAACCTGCAGATGAGGTTCACGAGGGTGCTCTTGCCGCCCCCGTTCGGGCCGACGATCGCGACCCGCTCGCCGAACATGATCGAGACGTTCACGTCTTTCAGCACGGTATCGATCCCGTCGTAGCTGAAAGAGACGTTCTCCAGCCGGATCTCCCGATGCGGCGAGGGCATGGGCTTGGGGTTCGCCGCCGGCACGAGCTTCGACGGCGCGTCGAGCAGCGGGTAGAGGCACTGGGCCGCGACGCAGCCGGAGTTGAAGCCGGTGATGATCCCGGAGAGCTTCCGCACCGGGTCGCTCGCGCCGATGAGCATGCCGAAGAAGACCATGATGCCCGGCACCGTCATCGGCCGGTCGGTCATCGTGATGCCGAACATCTGGGTCTCCTGGTTGATCACGAGCCACGCCCCGACGGCGATCGAGGTGGCGACCATCCCGATCCCCAGGATCTCCGTGATCGGATTGGCGAGCGTGGCGTAGAAGGTGTGCCACATGCCGATCCGCATCATGTCGCCCGTGCAGTCGCGGAAACGCTTCTTCTCGAAGGGCTCCATGGTGTAGGACTGGACGGTCATCACGTTGTTGAGTGCCTCGAGGACGACGTGGTGGAAGCTCGTGGACCTGTTGAGCATCCGCTTCGAAAGGCCGCGCATCCGCTTGTTGAGCCAGACCATCAGGAAGCCGACCAGCGGCGCGAGCGTCAGGCAGGCGAGCGTAAG
Source organism: Pirellulales bacterium (assembly GCA_040397565.1). Taxonomy (GTDB): domain Bacteria; phylum Planctomycetota; class Planctomycetia; order Pirellulales; family UBA1268; genus UBA4655. The sequence goes on from JBBAVU010000086.1 coordinate 11,205, forward strand.
CTGCCAGGAGATGAGGAAGGCGCCGCCCAGGCAGGCGAGGATCTTCAGCGGCTCGGTGATCGCGCCGCCGTAGACCGCGGTGATGCCGTGGGCCAGCATGTCGGACGTGTGCGTGATCGTGGCCATGAAGCCGCTCGAGCCCCGCTGCATGAACTGGGCGCGGTCGAGCTCGAGAGCCTTGTCGAAAATCTTGAGGCGGATGTCGCGACTGATGTTCATCGCGACCCACCCGACGAGCATCGCACCGACCAGCATCAGCACGTGCTTCACGAACGTGCTCGCGACGACGAACGACACGACGAGCAGCACCGTCTGGAAGGGATCGGCGGGGAGCAGCCGCACGAGCCACGGCTGCAGCCACTTTGCGTAGGACTCGATCTGACGGTCCTTCAGGATCTCGTGGTCGAGCGTGGAGATCTGCTTCGCGAGCCGCTTCCGATCGGGCTCCGGCCGGTTCGCCGCCTCGTCCGCGTCCAGCTGCTGCCGCAGCGATTCGAGCTGTTTCTCGGTCGCCGTGATCCTCGCGTCGGCCTCCTCCATCCGCTTCGCGTTCCACTCCTGGAGCGATTCACCCTTGAGCGTGACCTCGATGATGGGAAAGAGCGCGAAGATGTTCGCGCTCCAGAGCCCCGCCACGCCGGCGGAGCAGAGGAGGGCGGCCGCAAGAAGCGGCCAGCGCTTGGCGGCGTCCCTGAGGGCGCGGAGAAACTCGTGCATACGTTCGATCGTCCGGGTGTGGAGCGTGTGCGTGCAGCCCGGCGGCCGCGAATCGGCGGGAAGATAGGGAGCAGGGGCGGGCGGTTCAAGGCCGGAGTCGGCCAGAAAACCAGGCCCGAAAAGCTGCGATTCCGGCCCTGTTCGAGGGGTTCGGGGCTGCCCGCGTGCCCTCGCCGGACGCTCGCTGCAGGTTCGGGACTGCCCGTGCCCATCGCCGGACGCGCGCTTCAGGCATCCTGCCTTCCGCTCGCTCGGATGCAGACTTCGCTCCGCAATCC
>JBBAVU010000087.1:0-12008 GCA_040397565.1 Pirellulales bacterium
ACCTCGGGCCTGCCGTAGTCGAGCGCCCGGCTGTAGTAGCCCTCGTAGCCCTGCCGCCGCAGCTGCGGATTCTGCCGCCAGAAGTCGCTGTGAATGGTGGCGTCGTCCGGCTTGTCGAGCTGGTAGTGCACGTCGTTCATGCGTAGGGAAATCCACGGCTCGATGCCGTGATGACGGCAGCGGGCGATGACACGGGCCGGGTAGTCGATCCCCTGCCGGTGCAAGGCGTGCAGCGCACGAATCCCCGCGGGCCACTGTTCGGCCGGCGTGTCTTTCCACGCCGCCCACGCGGGCTCCCAGGCCGCGCTGGCGTAGTTTGCGCGAGAGGAGTTGGTGTTGAGCAGGAAGGCGGTCACGCCACCGCCGGCGACGAGGTCCACATAGTCATCCACGGCCTTCCCGCCTTCGGTCAAGGCGAGCGCGGTGTCGAAATGCGCGTCGCAGTCTTCGTTGTGGAAGAGCCGGCTTCTCGCGTCGGCCGCCTTGTCGGCACGGGCGGTGGCCGCCGTGCAGGCGATCGTCGCGAGCAGGGCGAGCGCTCCGAAGGTCGGTGTGATGTTCGGCACCACATTCCTCTCGTGGGAGATTCCGGCGGACGGCGGGCGGATGTTGTGAACTCCGCGACTGGCGTGAGGGTAGCACTCGCGGCCGCATGCCCGCAACGATTTGCGGAGGGCGAATCGGGACGCGGGCCGCGGTACGGGCTTGTAAGCGACGGCGGTGGGCCCGACACTTGGCCCGGGTGCTCTCGCGATCTTTCAGGAAAACACTTCCATGCGTTGCCTTCTTGCCTGCATTGTGGTGGTCGCCTTCGCGGTTCCCTGTCGCGCCGAGGTTGAGATCGTGGTCGGCTCTCCTGCCGGTCGCATCGCGAAGGAGCCCGATCCCGCGCGGGTCAACGAGCCCTTCGCCGTCGCGTTCGATGCCGCCGGGCGGATGTATGGCGTTGAATACACGCGGGGCAACCGGCTGTTTCGCGTCGACGCTGATCGCACGGTCAAGTTCGTAGCAGGGGGATTTCATGGGCTGCACGATGTCGCCGTGGGCCGTAACGGGCTCGTCTACCTGGCAGACACGTTCAACCACCGGATCTGCGGATTCGATCCGGCGACCGGCGAGGTTTCCGTCGTGGCCGGCACCGGCGCGGCGGGCTTCGGCGGCGATGGCGGACCGGCCGCTGCTGCCGTGTTCAACCAGGCCTACTGCGGGTCGCTCACTCCCGACGGCCGGTCGCTGCTCGTCGCCGATCTCATGAACTCGCGGCTGCGGCGGATCGATCTCGAATCGCGAAGTGTGTCCACGGTCGCCGGCAACGGCACGAAAGGCAAGCCGCTCGACGGCGTCGCGCCGCTCGCCACGCCGCTGGCCGGCCCGCGGGCCGCGTGTCAGGCCGCCGACGGCACGATCTATCTCGCGCTCCGCGAGGGCAATGCGGTCGTCGAGATCAAGGAGGGCCGCATTCGCACGGTCGTCAACGCGTCGGGCCGGTCGGGCTACGCGGGCGACGGCGGCCCGGCCCGCGAGGCGCTCCTCGCGGGACCAAAGTACGTGTCGCTCGACCGGCGGGGCCGCCTGCTCATCGCCGACACGGAGAACCACTGCATCCGCCGCTACGACCCCGCCACCGGCACGATCAGGACCGTCGCCGGCATTCCGACGAAGGCGGGAGCTGCCGTCGGGGCCGACCTGCTCTCCACGCAACTCGCACGGCCGCACGGCTGCTGCCTCGACCCCGCCGGCCGGCTCGTGATCGCCGACAGCGACAACGACCGCATCCTCGCGGGGCCGTGCGACGGATCCGGCGGCAGCCACGCAACTGATCCAATCGACATCGTTGTCTACGGCGGGAATGCCTGCGGGATCGTGGCCGGCATCCAGGCAAAACGGATGGGGCGATCCGTCGTCGTGATCGAGCCCTCACGCCGGATCGGCGGGCTCACGACGGGTGGCCTCGGGCAGACCGACATCGGCAACAAGCGGGCGATCGGCGGCCTCGCCCGTGACTTCTACCGGGCCGTGCGGCGGCATTACGAGTCGCCGGAGGCCTGGAAGTGGCAGACGCGGTCGGCCTACCGCTCCGACGGCCAGTCAAAGACGGCCGACGGCGAAGACGCGATGTGGACGTTCGAGCCGAGCGCTGCGCTGGCGATCCTCGAATCGTGGGTGGCGGAGCACGGGATCGAGGTGGTCCGCGGCGAAAGGCTCGATCGCGAGGCGGGCGTGAAGCTCGCTCGTGGCGATTCGCCGCGGATCGAATCGGTCCGCATGGAATCGGGCCGCGTGTTCACCGGCCGGATCTTCATCGACGCCACCTACGAGGGCGACCTCATGGCCGCGGCCGGCGTGAAGTATGCCGTGGGCCGGGAGGCCAACGCCGATCATGGCGAATCGCTCAACGGCGTTCAGAACGTCCAGGCCAAATACCATCAGATGAAGCCCGGCGTCTCCGCGTATCGCGTGCCGGGTGATCCTGCGAGCGGCCTGCTCCCCTTCGTGGAGGCCGACGACGGGGCCGCTGACGGCAGCGGCGACCGGCGGGTGCAGGCCTACAACTTCCGCATGTGCCTCACCGATCATCCCGACAACCGGATCCCGTTCACGAAGCCGGCCGGTTACGACCCGGAGTGGTACGAGCTCCTGCTCCGAAACTTCGAGGCGGGCGAGCGGGAAATCCCGTGGATCAATTCGCCGATGCCCAATCGGAAGACCGACACGAACAACCGTCTCGGCGTGTCGACCGACTTCATCGGCAGAAACTACGACTACCCCGACGCCTCCTACGCCCGTCGCGAGGAGATCGTCGCCCGCCACCGCCTCTACCAACAGGGGCTCATGTGGACGCTCGCCAATCATCCGCGGGTGCCCGAATCGATCCGCCGCGAGGTCTCGCGATGGGGCATGTGCCGCGACGAATTCGTCGCGGGGGACGGCTGGCAGGAGCAGATCTACGTGCGCGAGGCGCGGCGGATGCTCGGGGCGTATGTCGTCACTGAAGCTGATTGCTGGGCCAAGCGACAAGCCGACGACAGCGTGGGCCTGGCCGCCTACGGGATCGATTCCCACCATGTGCGGCGGATCGCGGCGGCCGATGGCACGGTTCGCAACGAGGGCGACGTGCAGGTGCACGGGTTCAAGCCGTTCCGGATCAGCTACCGCGCGATCACGCCCCGCGCGGCCGAGTGCGGCAACCTGCTCGTGCCCGTCTGCCTCTCCGCGACGCACGTGGCCTACGGATCGATCCGCATGGAGCCGGTCTTCATGGTGCTGGGCCAGTCGGCGGCGACGGCAGCGGCGCAGGCGATCGACCAGCGATGCAGCGTGCAGTCGGTCGATGTGCAGCGGCTCCGCGATCGCCTCACGGAAGACGGGCAGGTGTTGGACTGGGTCGATAAAGCTGCCGGCGGCCCATAATCAGATGGCGACTACCTCGGCCAGCGTCAGTGGTTCTTTCTTGCCTCACGATGGCGGGGAATGTTTTCACATGGGTGCTCCGGAGAGGAAGTTGGCTCAGAAGGGTATCGCGAGAAATCTGGCGACTGCAAGCGGCATCCGTCGCCGTGTTGTTGCCTCGAAGCCCGTTGCGCAAGCGCGGGAATGCGGGTGGCACTTGGCCGCGAGTACGCCGTGGTGTCGATGCCGGTGTTTTCGCAGCGGCGGGACGACGTCCGCGAGCCGGTGCCCGCAGGTATGATGATGATCATGGTCACCGCCGCCTTTCTCACCGATGCGCTGCTGGAGGAGTTGGCCAGTGCCTTTCCGCAGCACCGCGTTCTCGGGGCTTGGCTCTATGGCAGCCAGGCGCGGAACGAGGCCCGTGGCGACAGCGACGTCGATGTCGGTGTCCTGTGCGACCGGGCCCTGGAACCGGTCGCGCTCTTCGACGTGAAGGGCCGGCTCGAATCGCGGCTCGGCACAGCGGTCGATCTCGTCGACCTCCGGCGGGCCGGCGGGCTGTTGCGGGTGGAGGCCACCCAGCATGGCCGTCCCCTCATAACGCCGACCGCCGAGGCCGACCTGTTCACGACCCATGCGTTGTCCGACCACGCGGCGTTCGCGCCGCATCGCAGGGCCGCCACCAGAGCGTTCGAGGAGAAGTTGCGTGGTCGATGACGTGCTGGTCCAGAAACTCGCGAGCATCGACCGTTGCCTCGCATCGGTGCGGCGCTACGTCGCCAACGACCTCGGCCGGCTCCAGGATTCGATGGTGCTCGACGCGGTCGTGCTGAACCTCCAGCGGGCCTGCGAACTGGCAATCGACGCCGCATGCCGCGAGGTCTCACGGCGACGGCTCGGGGTGCCGACCGACAGTGCCGACGCCTTCACGATGCTCGAGCGAGAGTCACTTCTGTCGCCGCAGGTGGCGGAACGCATGCGGCGGATGGTGGGCTTCCGCAACGTTGCGGTCCACGAATACCGCAGGCTCGATCCCGCGATCGTGCGGACGGTCGTCGAGCACCGGCTGGGCGACTTCGAAGCTCTCTGCCGCGAACTTGTGTCCGCATCCTGAGCACCGTTCCGAGTTGAGCGGAATGCGGGTCAGCTGCGGAGGAGGCCTCGCTCGAAGCCGCGGGCGACGCACTGCGCCGTGTTGGCCGCATCGAGCTTCACCTTGATCGCCGCGACGTGGGCCCGCACCGTTCGCTCCGTGATCTTCAGACGCTCGCCAAGCTCGCCGAGGGAGAGGCCGTCGCGGAGCAGATGCAGCACCTCGAGCTCTCGTGCGGACAGGAGCGTGGCTCCCGCTCCTCCCTGCGCCGCGTGACGTGCCCGCTCGGCCATGGCGATCTTCCGGGCCATCAGCTCGCCGATCGGCCGACCACCGGCATGCACCTCGCGGATCGCCGCAAGCAGTTCGTCGAACCGCACCGTCTTCGTGATGTAGCCCGCCGCCCCCGCTTCGAGCGCGGCGAGGGCGTCGGCCTGATCCTCCGAGGAGGTGAGCATCAGCACCCGCGCGGCCGGCGCGAGCTGCACGAGCCGCTTCACCGTCTCGATTCCGCCGAGGCCGAACATGCTCACGTCCATGAGCGTCACGTCGGGCCGGTGCTGCTGCCAGGCCACGAGCGCGGCCTCGCCATCCCCCGCCTGCGCCACCACATGAAACGCCGGCTCGTCGGCAAGCGTGTTCGCCAGGCCCTCCCGAAAGATCGGGTGGTCGTCGACGATCAGCAGGCGGATGGTGGAAGGGGCGGGCATGTGGTTAATGGAGGAGCGGATGGGGGCGGGCCGGGAGGATGAGCGTCACGCGGGCGCCTGAGCCTGGGGCGGAGTCGATCTCCACTCGACCGCCTATCCGCCGGGCCCGCTCCTGCATGCCGCGGATGCCGAAGTGGCCCTCGGCGGCCGACCGCGCCGCCACGTCGAATCCGCAGCCGTCGTCGGTGACCTCGATGCGGCCGGAGCCTGCCTCGGCAGCCGCGTGGTCGAGCCGCACGCGGATCCGTCCGGCCCTCGCGTGCGTGACCGCATTGGCCACGGCCTCGCGGATGATCCGCACGATCTGGTGCTGGATCATCGGCTCATAACGAAGACACCCAGCCGCGGCATCGGCGGCGGCATCGCCCGCCTCGAAATGGATCTGTGCGTCGGAGACTTCGTCGAACTGCGCGAGATCGGCCCGGAGCGAGTCGGCAAGCGTGGCCTCGGCATGAAGCGGATCGCGCAGGTCCCAGAGAAACTCCCGCGCCTCCGACTGCAACGCCGACAGCAGCCGCCGCTGCTGCTCGACCACGCCACGCGAACGCTCGTCGGCGAGACGATGGGCGGCCGCATCGAGCCGCAGCACCGCCGCGGCGAGGCCTTGGTTGACCGAGTCGTGAAACTCCCTCGCGATCCGCCGCCGCTCCTCCGCGACGGCCTCGGCCTGCAGCTTCGCCTCGATCACGCCGAGTTGCCGACGAACCTGTCGCCGCAGGAGCACCGCCCAAGCGACCGCAGCCGCCGCCACCGCGGCCGTCGCCCCGAGCGCCGCTGCCACCGCGAGCAGGATCCGTCGGGGCGTCCACCATGGGGGCGAACGCACGATGACGATGTCGTCGAGCGACGGGAGCAGGAGCGTGTAGGACCGCGGAAACGCGCTGTAGCGGGCTCCCTCGATGGCGGCGACGCGGCCGATGCCGGTCGCCCGCACGAGCGATCCCTCCGCCACCTCCAGCCGTTCGCCCGTCGGCGGCTCGATCGAGTAGTCGATCTCGCCATGCCGGACGACGACTCGTCCATCGGCCGCATCGACCACCGCGCCATCGATCCGCATGAGGTCGGCATCGATCCGGTCTTCGACGCTTTGCTTCTTGGCGGGGGCCGGACGCGGGGGCGGCGGCTCGCCCGCCCCGGTCACTCGGCATTCGGCGTCGGCCAGTTCGATGCTGTAAACGCCCATCTCGGGAAATCCCACCGCCTCGACAACGTCGCCGGTGCGAATCTCCCGCGCGTCGGTCCGCACCCGCAGGCTCGCATCACCCGCGCGAAGGTAGACGGCGCCGGCGATCGGCGCCGCGACGGCCGTGCCGCTGACGACGACGCGATGCTCTCCGATCGATCGGCTGGCGAGCTTCTCCAGCGGCACGGCCGGGGCGTCGAAGGGAGTCGCGGGGGGTGGCTCGAGAACCTCGATGTCGGCGATCCTTTTCACTCGAACGAAGGGCTCGACCACCTGCCGCTGCCGATTGACGTTGCCGACCACGAGACCGGTGGCCCGCACCCTTGCGTCGACGAGCCGCTGTGGCTCTCCGGCCGCTTCGGTGTCGGGCGTTTCGAGCTCGAGAATCGCCTGCCCACCGAGGGCGTGGAGCACGAGCCGCACGGCCGCGTCGCCGGCCGGATCGACGCGACGGACGACTCCCTCGATCGTCACGCGGCGGTAGTGGAAGCGGCCCGTGCCGAGGTCCGCCGGCTCGATCGGCGTTGTCTCCGGCACCGGTCCTCGGCCCACCACCGCGATCTTCTCGGGCCGGATGCCGCCGATGATCACGCCATGTTTGGCGCGGCCTTCGATGCGGACGACGTCACCCGGCTGCACGACGGGACTCATGCCGCCGAAGACGAACGTCACGCCCGTCTCGTCGGCGAGGAAGATCGTCCGCGTGGAATCCTGGTATGACACCGGTCCCTCGAAGAGGATGCGGGCGGCGGCGGCATCGGCGGACGACGGCTCCTCCGCGATCTCGGCGGCCGTCCGCAGGACGCGTGGTCCGGGCTCGTCGGTGAAGGCCCTCGCGGCGCACAGGGCGACCGCGAAGAAAGCGGTGAAAAACGTTTTCATTCCATGCCAGCATACTTCCCCCCATCCACCGATGGACTCTCCAGAACCGGGAAGCCGCACGCCCGCCGAAGCGTTGGTGGTCTTGAACGGCACCCAGTAAAATGCCCTCATGAACGCCGAAACGACCCGCGACGATCTCCGCCGCGAGCCGTTCGAGCCAGATGGGGCAGGAAGACAACTCTCATGCAGATCGCTTGGCGAGCGTCGATCGGCCCGCTCTCCCTTCGGCCACTCTTGGCCCTCGTAACCCTCGCCATGGCGGCGCCCGCGGTGGCCGTCGACATTCGCTTCGCCTACTACCCCGGCAGGCAGGCGATCGAAGTCGCGGTCGAACGGGCCGACGCCGCGGGCGACCTGACGATTCGCGTGATCGCCGAGACCGACGGCCGGGTGGCGGCGCGGGCCGCGTTGCCAATCGATGCCGCGGGCACCGCGCACGGCACGATCCCGCTTCCCGACCTGCCCGACGGCGTCTACCGCGTGGAATGCGAACAGGCCGGCAGCACCACCGCCGCGAAGCACCCCTTCACGCGGCAACACTTCCCGTTCGAGACCGAGCGGCACGGACGCACCCTCGAGGTGTTTCCGCCGTTCGTGCCGGTGACGGTGGAGGGCGCGTCTGTCTCGGTCGTCGGCCGCGGCTACGTGATGAACGCGTGCGGCTTCGATCAGGTGACAAGCCTGGGCACGCCACTCCTCGCCGCGCCGATCCGGCTCGTCGGCGAGACCGAATCGGGCGTCATCACCTGGCGCGACGGGAAGATCTCCGTCCGCAAGGCCCGCGACGATGAGGCCGTCTTCGAGGGATCGATCACGAGCGACGCCGTCGCGGTCGCAAGCCGCGGCTGGGTGCAGGAGGACGGCTGCGTGCGGGTGGAACTCACGCTCGCGGCCGGCCCGCGGCCCGCCGCCGTGAAGTCGCTGCGGCTCGAGATCCCGATGCGGGAGGAGGCGGCCCGCGGGTTTCACTTCATCGGCGACAACTCGATGCGGTTCAACTACGCCGGCCCGACGCCGCGGGGCCGCACGACCTGGTATCGCGAGCCGTGGGATCACTGGGTGCCGATCCGCGTGCGAACGGAGCCGGGCCCGCCCGACGGCGAGGTCTGGAACAGCAGCCAGGTGGAGCAGTACGCCAACGGCGAGCGGGCCGACCACCGCCCGAGCGTGCCCTATCTCTGGCTCGGCACCGAGGAGCGGGGGCTCGCCTGGTTTGCGGACAACGAAGCGGGCTGCGTGACCGACTTTCGTCGGCCGCTCCAGCGGGTGATCCGCCGCGGTGATGCCGTCGTCGTGGAGATCGACCTCGTCCAGACGCCGTTCACGTTCGAGAAGCCGCGGACGATCGCGTTTGGCCTGATGGCAAGCCCCGGCAAGCCGATGGAGCCGGCCTTCCGCACCCGCCCCGTCGCCGACGGGATCGGCCCGGTCTCCTGCTGGGGAGGCTGGCTCTGCGCGAGCAAGTATCCGACCGACCGCGATTTCGAGATCGTCGACAAGATCCAGGAGGCCCGCCGCACCGGCACCGTCGACAAGGCGTGGTTCGAGGAGCGGGGCAAACGCGTCGCGGAAACCTGGCCGGGGCGGAAGATCAACGGCGGCGCCGACTGGCCCTATCTCACGCTCCACTTCGCCGGCCTCGCCGCGGGGTCGAAGAAAGCCGCGGCCGGCACCTACTTCGAGGAGCACGCCACCGATCCGCTCATCCCGGAGTGGCAGGTCTTCCAGGACGAGTGGTCGTCGCTCCGCTTCCACCGCTTCGCCGGCCGCGACTCGCCGCAGGGCGTGTTTGCGGAGAGCTACCAGGACTTCGCGGTCTGGTGTGCCAACGAATGGATGAAGCGGGGCGTGAGCCTCTACTTCGACAACGCCTACCCGAAGCGGTGCTACCAGCCGACCGGTGGCGCGGCCTTCTTCGACGACGCAGGCAAGCTCCGCTACGGCACGACGATGTTCGCACAGCGGGCCTACTACCGGCGGATCTGGAAGCTCGCGCAGGAATGGAACCGCCGCGGCGCACCCTGGCCGATCGACGTGACCCTGCACATGACCAACACCCAGACGCTCCCCTTCAACACCTGGGCGACCGCCACGCTCGACCTCGAGCAGCTCGCCCACGCGGCCGACCCGGCGGCTGGCCCGCCGGAAGTGGCCACGCAGAAGGGCGGCTTCCAGCTCCCCTGGCCGCCGGACTACACCCGGATCGTGACCGCGGGCCGGCAGGTGGGGGCGGTGCCGCTCGCGCTCGATTTCGTGAGCGGCCAGCTGCGGCACGACTGCGCGGGCTACACGCCGGCGATGATGCTGCGCGAATGGGGCATGTGCCGCGTGCACGACGTGCGGCCCTCGACCCACCTCGGCTGGGTCGCCTCGGCGGCCCTCGCACGCAAGCACGACGCGGCGATGCGGGAGTTTGGCTACGGTCGCGCTGGTATCGCCCATCACAACTACTGGGACGAGAACCCGCACGTGCACGTGGCCGACCCGCGGGTGAAATGGCTCGCCCTCGTGCAGAAAGACGACGACGCCCCCGCCGGCATGCTGCTCCTGCAGAGCTACGAGCGGCAGGAGAGCGTTTCCTGCGACGTGCGGTTTCCGCACGCGACGGCCTTCACCGACGTCGAGACGGGCGAGGATATCAAGGCGGCTGACGGCGTCGCCCGCATCACGGTGCCGGCCCCGTTCGGCACCCGGCTCTTCCGCGTCACGACCACCGCACCGCCCGTTCGCCCGTAATGAATATGCAACGCTGTTGACCCGTGTCTGCTAGCGGCGGGTCACGGCCCGACGGGCCGCCGTGTAGGCCGGGGCATGCCGCAGGAAGTCGGGAACCAGCGGGAGCACCGCCCGCGTCACCCGTTCGAACCCACGAACCGCCGGCCCGTGCCACCGTCGCGCGGGCAGCCGCAGCCGGGAACGCACCGGTTCAGGCACGTATTCACAGGCCAGTGGAGCGACGAACGGCGAGAGGAGCCGCGCCGCCAGCGGGCGTGGCGGAGAAACGATGGCATTGGCCACTTCCGCGCAGAGTGGATGCGAGCCCAGCAGCCGTCCGGCGATCATCGTTGAGTAATACTCCGAGAACGCGGGCCACGTCTGCGGCCCATGGGCGTCGTCGAGCCCGAAGCAGCGGCCGAACCGCCGCATGTCGACGAAGAACCGCTCGAGTTCATCCGGCCCGAGGGGCGTGGCATAGCGGCGGTGCATCTCCGTCGACGTGACGACGAGCGTGGCCAGCACCCAGAGGAGGGCGTCGGGATCGAGGGCGGAATACGGGGCTGGGTGGCTGCCGGCGACCCGCTCGTGCATCGCCCGCACGCGCGCCTCCATCCGCTGCACCTCCTCGGGCGTGCCGAAGGCCACCGCGTAGACGGCCTCGAGCGTGCGGTTCAATCGTTCGAAGATGTTGTCGCGGAACCGGCTGTGCGCCGCCACCCCGAACGCCACCATGGGATGGGCCGCCTGCAGGATCGCGGCCGCAGGTCCGCCGATGAGCACGAACCGCTCGCGGTTGATCCGCCACATCGCGGAGTCGGGCCCGTACCAGCCGCGGCTCATCGAGCCCTCCCGGCGGCGCTGCCGCGGCCGCCGTCGAGCCGGCCCGCGAGCTCGGCGTAGGCCGCCACGAGCATCCGCTCCACCTCCTGCCAGTCAGCGTCGGTCATCGCACCTTCTCCGCGGGCGTCGCGGTAGACCATCGCATCGACACGCAGTTGTGCCGAGGGCAGCATCGCCGCCGGCGCGAGTCCATAGAGCATGGCCGTGAGACGGGCGACCGTGACGGCGTAATCGTGCGGCGACACGTTCTCGCGTCGCTCGGCCCACCAGCGGAGTTCGAGACGTGCCGCCTCCGCGGGCGGGAATTCAACCGGCGCCGCCCGCCGCACGATGCCGTAGTAGTGCGTGAGCGCCGGCAGACAGACCGGATCGTCCTTTCTTTGGCGAAACGCCGCGGCCGCCCGCACCGCATCGGCGGCGAGTCGGGTGCCGTCCCACCAGGAAAATCCATACTGGCCGCAGGCGGCGTCGAGCGCGCCGAAGCCCAGTTGCAGCCAGCGGCCTTCGTAATATCGCCGCCACATCCGCGCCTCGATCCGCCCCATGGCTTCGGGCTCAAACGCGGCCATGTCGGGCCGTGCGAGCAGATGCTGGGCGCCGATCACGGAGGCGATGAGGCCGCATGCTGCCAGAACCGCCACCACCCAGCGACGGACGCGAGGAGAACCCGACCCCCAGTTGCTGACACCTTTGCTTGGGATCATAGTAGGCGGCTTTCGCAAAGGGCGGCGGCGACGGCGGCGGCTTCGCGCCCGCGCGGGTCTTCGAACCACAGGCCATGTTTCGCGCAGAAGCCGTTGGCAAGAATCGTGACCCCTTCGCGGTTTTTTTACCAGTGCTCAAGAGAGAGTGGGGGGACAGAAAAGAGCTGCGGCCCTTTTGACAGGTCCTTCTGTGGAGACCTGCATCCAGTTTTGGTCGAGCCGCGAATACCGTTGGGTGCCATCTCATTGCCGACGGCCGTTGATTCATCTTCGCTATCCTGAGGGTTCCGCCATGTGCTGCCGCTTTTCGAGCTTCCTGATGCGTGTGTTTCTCGTCCTTCCGCTGGCGGGAATCGCCTCGGCCGCCGACGAGCCGCCGGCCGCGCGGCCGGAGGGTGCGCCGGAGCCTGGTCAGGCGATTCGTTTGGTTGGGGACGCAAGCGTTCAGCCGAAGCTCCAGGGCACGATGTACCGCCTGGCTGAGG
>JBBAVU010000088.1:0-12007 GCA_040397565.1 Pirellulales bacterium
TCAGGTGTATCCTCACCGTAGCGACGATGCGTCCTCTCCCCCGGCGGCAATGCGGAGTCGTTCAAGCGGGTGCGCTTAGGGCACGGGCAGTCCCGAACCCGCCCCGCGAGTGGCAGGCATCAGGGAGTCGGCAGGAGGATCGGGGCGTTTTCGTCGAGCGCGACCTCGCCCTGCCTGCCGTCGATCTTGTAGACGATCACGAGCTGCTTCTTCAGCCCGGCCGCGGGGTCGCCCCCGAGCGCGTCGTTGTAGGTCGGGTTGCCGAGCACGATGAGCGGTACGGCGCCGGCCCGCTTGCGGATCGCGTCGCTCACGTCCCGCTGGTTTCCGCCGCTGCCGTAGGTGGCCTTCACGATCTCGATCTTCGCCTTTGGGAGGCCGAGCCTGGAGGCGAGATCCCACGCGCCCGGGATCGAATCGCCGGACTTCCCGAGGATGGCGGCCGCGGCCGTCCGGGCGGCGTCGCGGAGTTCGGGAGTCGCCGCGGCCTCGGCCGCGAGTTCGAGCGAGCCCTTCGCTGGAATCGACTTGAGCGACTCGAGGACGGTTCGGCGGTCGTCCGCGTCGCGGGCGATCTCCATCGCCTTTCGGCACATCGCCGCCTTCTCGTCGGGCGAGCCGCCGAACTGCCGGGCCACCCGGAGGTAGCCACGGTAGGCGCGGGTGCGGAATTTGCCGTCGGGGAGCGTCTTCGCCAGGTCGAGGAGCACCGCTCCGGCGTCGGGCGTGAGCCAGTCGCCGAGCAGGCGGGTGCCGGCGTCCTGCAGCGGCTCCTCGCCGCTCTTCGCCGCGGCCGCGACCGCCTCGAGCGCCTTCGGCCCGCCGACCTGGCCGACGATGTCGAGCAGCGCGATCCTCGTGTCGCCGCTCGTGCCCTGCATCGCGGTCGACAGAGCCGACGCGCAGGCATCGCGGTCGGGCATGCGGACGCACGCGGTGGCCAGCGACTTCAAGGCCAGCGCCGCCGACTCGGCGTCGCGGGGCTTCTTCACCCGTTCCACCAGCACCGACAGCCTGGGGAGATCGACGATTTCACCAAGCGCCGCGATCGCCGCGGCGCGAACGGACGCGTCGTCGCCGTCGAGCGAGTCGATCACCTGCGGCACGGCGTCGATCCGTCTGCGTCCGACCAGCTCCAGCAGCACGACTCGTCCCCGCCCCTTCGACTCCGGCAGCCGCGAGAGGATTTCCCGGTCGATCTCCTGCCCGCGGAGCTCCGCCAGGCCGGCTGCGGCGGCATCGGCGAGCGAAGCGTCGGCGTCGGCCGCGGCCGCCAGCAGCGGCGGGATCGCCCGGGCATCACCCACCCGCCCGACCGCCCGCAAGGCCGCGATTCGCACCTCCCTCGTGGACTGCGGACCGGCGGCGTTCAGGATCGCGGTTGCTCCCGCGGGGCGTCCACGATCGGCGAGCGCGACGACGAGGAGGCTTGCACGGGCGGGATCGGCCTTGGCGAGCTCGGCCGCGATCGCGGCATCCACGGCGTCCCCGGGAAGTTCGCGGGCGGTCGAGAGGCCGATACGGAACCGTCCGCGATCACTCGATCGGAGTTGTTCGAGCAGGAGCGGAAGCCCCTCGTCCCCGCGGGCGAGGATCGCGCCTCTGGTCGCCTCCAGGACGCGCTGCGGTTCCCCGCTCTTCGCGCGCACCAGGTCGTACAGGGCGATCGCTTCGGCCTTTCCGCCGGCGGCGAGCAGAGCCTCGGCGCACTCCACGCAAGCCTGCGCCGCGGCCGGCTGCACGGCGGCCTTGCCGGTCGTGAACGCCTGCCGGACCGCGGCTGCGGCGGCCGCGTCGCCGATCTTCCCGAGTGCGGCGGCTGCGGCGACCGCGACCCCGGCGTCCTCGTCGCCGAGTTTCCCCGCGAGCAGATTCACCGCCTGCGTGTCGCGGCGCACGCCGAGGGAGTTGATCGCCCCCGCGGCGAGCCTGCCCGACAGTGACTTGGCCGCCTCGCGGAGGGCCGCGTCGCACGCCGGGTCGGGGATCGCCTCGAGCGCGATGCGGGCCCAGGAGGCGAGTCGTTCGTTCGAAAGCAGCTTCGAGAGTTCGGGGACGGCGGCCGCCGTCCCGTGCACGGCCAGGAGCTTGCAGGTCATCGCCTTGTCGGCCTCGGGCTTGTCGGAGGCGAGCACGGCGACGAGCTCCGCCTCCGCCGGCGACGGGGCCTGCCCGTGGGCGGCCGTCGCGACGGCCGCCAGGCAGACGAGGATCACCGAGATGGAGGGTTGGTATCGCTTCATGTGGTCCTCATCCCCGAGTTTCCTCATCAGCGAGTTACGTTGTGCGTGCATCACGTCCGCCACGGCTCGCGGGCCGCCTCCGATCGCAGGCGGTTCGCCTGCGGGTCGTCCGGAAACACGTTCGCAGCCGTGTCGAACTTCACGGTCCGGCCGAGGAAGAGTGCGATGTTCGCCGCATGGCAGGCGATGTGGGCATTGCAGGCTGCATCGGCGTTGCCCTTCGGCATGCCGCGGGTTTTCACGCAGTCGAGGAAGTCGCGGACGTGGAACGTCGCCGGATACCCACCGATTTCCTCGACCTTCCTGCCGGCGAGCAGCGATGGCGAACTGAGCACCATCTTCCCGCTGTCGCCGGCCTCGACCCAGCCGTCGGTCCCCTCGAACCGCACCGGGCAGGATCCGAGCGGAATCCAGTCCTTCTCACGGAAGACGAGCTCCGTGCCGCCCGCATACTTCGCCACGAGGTAGCCGTCCTTCGGCGGGTTGTATTCGACCGGCGGCGGGCAGTCGCCCACGGCCCACTGGCAGAGGTCGACGCAGTGCGAGCCCCACTCGAGCACGCCTCCGCCCACGAGCCCGCCCCCCTTCTCGAAGTTGAAGCCATCGAGGAGCTTCGCGTTGAAAGGCCTCCATGCCGCCGGCCCGAGATACATGTCCCAGTCGACCGATTCCGTCGCCGGAGCCGGCTCGGCGGGCAGCCAGCCACTCGTCATCGCTTTCATGCCGGCCGGGTGGGCGTAGACGCGGGTGATCCTGCCGAGCCGCCCGGTGCGGGCGAGCTCGCACGCGAAGGCGAAGTGCGGCAGGTTCCGCCGCTGGGTGCCGGCCTGGAAGACCCGGCCGGTGCGGCGGATCACGTCCCGCAACAGAAGGCTTTCCGAGATCGTCTTCGTGCAGGGTTTTTCACAGTAGATGTCCTTGCCCGCCTTCGCGGATTCCATGGCCATCAGGCCGTGCCAGTTGGGGCCGGTCGCGACGAGCACCGCGTCGATGTCCTTGCGGTCGAGCAGTTCCCGGAAGTCGCGGTGCATCGTGCAGCGATCGTCGCCGTGGTGCTTGTCCGCGATCTGCTTGACCGCCTGCCTCCGGGCCTCCTTCACGTCGCAGACCGCAGCGAAACGCACGTCGGGCTGCTGCAGGAAGCAGCCGAGGTCGTAGGTGCCGCGGTTGCCGATGCCGATGCCGCCGACGACGATCCTCTCGCTCGGTGGCACGCTGCCGTCGAGGCCGAGTGCCGAAGCCGGCACGATCGTCGGCACGGCGAAGGCGGCACCGGAGGCGAGGCCCGCGCGGAGCAGGCGGCGACGGTGGATCTTCGTTCCGTTTCGTGTCGTGCGGGTCATTGATGCAACTCCCAGTGTCCCGAATGCCAGTGTCCCGAATGCCGGTCTTGGCGATGCCGTAAAACCCGCACGTTTGGTACCAGATCGGTGCGGGCGGCTCAACTCCCGGCGTCGGGAAGCAGATCGGGCATTTCGGGCCGCAGGCGAACGAGGCCCGAACCGTCGATCCGACCTGAGTCGCCGACCGGATCGACCGACTAGAAGTCGGAGCCGCTGTCGACGCGGGTCATCGAGAGGCTCTTGAGGGCGAGCACCGAGCCGACCGACATCAGCGCGAGCCCCAGCCATCGCGGTGGCTGTACCACCTTGCGAGACAGACCGTTTGGCCAGACGCTCTGCTGCTGGGGCTGGAACTGCCGGTCGCCCATCTGGGCCGCGATGAATCTGCTCGACCGTTCGGTGAGCGTGAACGACTCGACCATGCGAAACTGCACCCCCGCGAAGAAGAGGAGCAGGCCCACGAGCAGGAAGTTTTCGCGTTTGAGTTTCACGGTCGTGCGGTCGGTCCGAGAGCCGGGCCGCGGGTCCGTCGAATCGACGGACGCGGGCTTCTTGAGTCTGATCGGCCCATCCCCCCAGGTCGCTCAAGGCTTCGACGGTCGGACAGTGTGTCCGGCATCTTCCGAACGATCGGAGGGCCCCGTGGGTCCGGGCTTGGACGCCTCGAGGAAGGCCCTCGGTCTTCGCAGTTTGCCCAGGTTTTTCGGCCATGGAGATCTGGGAAGACTCTGCGGGAAAAACCTGTTGGAACGGCTCTGCCGGTGACGATGACTGTTCCGGTCCAGGATGCCCCGCATCCGCTTCGCAGAATCTCCATGCAGTCCTCCACGCACAGCACGTTGCATTTCCAATCGTCGGCCCGGCCGTGGCTGATCGGCTGCCTCGTGGTCGCGATGGCGTGCGGCCTCGATGCGAAGGGGGTGGAACCGGTGCCGTTTCTCGAGGCGATCGAGGATGCGAGCGCGGGCCCGAGCGATTCGCCCGTCGAGGGAGCGGCCGCCGACGCCGAGGACCCCGTGCCGCAGGAGGCGACGGAACCGCAGCCGCCAGCCAAGCTTCCGGAGGACAGCCGGACGGAAACCGACGAGAGCGGTCGTGAGAACGATTCCGCCCCGGCTTCTCCGGTCGAGCGGGTCGCGTTCGAGTCGCGGCTTATGCAGTTTCCCGACGACGGCGGGGCAGACGAGGGGAGCGTGCTCGTCGAGCCGCTCGTCGTGCCGGAGATCGTCGCCAACGACTACGACGGCAATAGGATCGTCGAGTCGGTCGAAGGCATTCCCCAGGAGACGATGCTGATCGAGGAGCCGGCGCTGGCGGAGATGCCCGTTTTGGCGAGCTCCGGAAAATGGTTCTCGAGCGGGTACTGGTACGCCTCGGCCGAGTCGCTTTGGTACGAACGCAGTCGCAACAAGCGGGTGCTCGTCGGCATCGACGACCTTGATTCGCGGATCCAGTTCACGACGCTCGCCCAGCCCTTCGACACATCTGCAGGCGTACGCGCCACGTTCGGCCGGTCGCTCGGCCGGGACTACCTCGACCGCGACCGCCTCATCGAGTTCACGTATACCGGAGCCTTGCTCTGGCAGGGCGTGGACGGGTGGAACTCGTTGACGGCTGCTCCGACACTGGTATCCCCGCTCGGGCCCAACGCCCCCGGCTTCAACTTCGCCAACACCTACCGGACGTCGCTCGACTCAAATTTCAACTCGATCGAGGTGAACTTCCGACTCCGTCGGCGGCTGGGCCGCGACCAGCTCGTGATGTCGCCCAACGGTGGCTGGTCACGGCATGCCGAGCGGGGATTCCTGCCGGGGCTGATCCTCGGGCCGCGGCTTGCGAGGGTGGACGAGGACTTCTGGTTCCGCAGCCGCCGCAACGGAGTGGCCCCCGAGGTCTTCAGCGGCGACTACGACATCACCACCCAGAACTGGCTGCTCGGCATGAACATCGGTGGCGAGCTCGTGTCGCAAAACGAGTTCTACTTCTGGGGCCTCCGCGGCCGGGCCGCGCCCGCCCTGACGTTCGCGTCGGCGCAGCAGACCGTCATCGGCATCAACAACACGAACATCCCGCAGAACCCGATCGTGCCGAGCCCCGTGTTTCGCGAGGATCAAAACACGCAGACGAGCCCGGGCTTCATCGGCGACCTGACGCTCTTCGCCGGCTGGAACGTGACCCCCAACTTCTCGCTCAAGGTGGGCTACGACTTTCTCTGGGTCGCGGGGATCGCCACGGCGACGCGGCAGTTCAACCTTAATGACATCCGTCAGAATCCGATGGATGCCGGCGGCCAGACCTTCTACAACGGCGTCTCGTTCGGCCTCGAGGGATCCTGGTAGCTGCGGCACCGGCCTGGCAGCCGCGGCATCGGCTCAGCGGCCGAATCGTCACTCCGGCGGGAGCACCGCGAGCGCGGCGGCCTGGCCAGGGCGGGCGACGTTGAGGGAGATGATCGCCCCATCTCGGATCGGCTGCGGTTCGTCGCGAACGACGTTCACCGGGCAGTCGGGGTCGGCCGTCTCGTAGTTGAGCGTCGGCGGCACGAGCCCCCGGCCGATGCCGATCACGCTTGCCGCGAGTTCGACGGCGCCGCCACCGGCTCCGAGGTGGCCGAAAAAGCTCTTCGGCGCGGTCACGGGCACGTCGCCGAGGTGGCTTCGGATGACGGCCGCCTCGTAGCGGTCCTCCGCGACGGTCGAGAGGCCGTGCGCGTTCACGTGCGAGACGTCGCGGGCCTCGAGGCCCGACTTCGAAAGCGTCGCCCGGATGGCGCGCGAGAGCGACTCGCCCGTGAGCGGCGCCGTCCGTCCGGGCCGCCGCTCGTACCGGGAGGCGTCGCCGGCGAGCCTCGCCCTCACGTTCGCCCTGCGGGCCATGGCGTGTTCGTACGACTCGAGCACGAAGGCCCCGGCCCCCTCGCCGTTGACCATGCCGTCACGATCCCGATCGAAGGGGCGGCAGGCCCGCTCGCAGTCGTCGCGGCGATGCGACACGATCGATTCGCCGCGGGCCACGAGCGCCAGCGGATGGAGCCGCGAGCCCGCGCCGCCGGCGATCATCACGTCCGCCCACCCTCGCCGAATCACGCTCGCCGCCTCGGCGATCGCAAGGAGGCTCGAGACCTCGCCGAGCACGATCGTGTTGTTGGGGCCGCGGGCATCGTGGGCGATCGCGATGTGGGAGGCGATCATGTTCGGAAGCTGCTTGAGGAGCCAGAGCGGGTAGAGCTCCGTCGTGAACGACTCCGCCCAGTCCTCGAATCTGAACCGCCCGTCCCCCGAGCAGCGGCGAAAGGTGCTTTCGAGGTCCGCGAGGTCGGTGTAGATCATGTCGCCGCCGAACACCACGCCGAAGCGGTCGGGGGCGATCGTGCCCGCGACGATTCCCGCGTCCACCATCGCCAGGTCCGCCGCCGTGAAACCGAGCTGGATGTCTCGGTTCATGACCTTGAGGCTCTTGCGGGGCCGCACGTAGAGCTTGGGGTCGAAGTCGCGTATTTCACCGCCGAAGGTGACCGCGAGGCCGGTCGTGTCGAAGGAGGTGATCGGCCGCACGCCGCTTCGGCCTGCGGCGAGACTGTCCCAGAACGCATCGCAGCCGATGCCAATCGGGCTGACGACGCCGACACCCGTGATCAAGACTTCCCGCATGGTCTACGAACCGGAAGGGCAGCGGCGGCTTGGGGGGAGGGGCTGGAGGGAGAATCGTTGCTCGATTGTAGGCTCCGCGGAATCCGAAAACCTCCCAGGATTGCGGAAGTGGCCGCTTGGGAGGCCGCTTGGGAGGATGGTATGGATTGGAGCGGGCGGCGTTGGCCGCTAGGCTTCAGGAATGGCAGTCATCTTCCTGCCGGGAGTTCAGTCATGGCAAAGTCCTCGGTCGCCCTCATCACGCTCGCGGTCCTCGGAGGCATCGCCCTCGAGGCCGGCGCCGCGGCGATTCGTCGGGAGCTCCGTCGGGCCGCCCCGCCCGCGAAGTGGGACAAACTCGTCGAGTCGCAGTTCGACGCGGACGCCTTTTCGCTGCTCGAGGGGGAGCGGCCGAAGGATTTCGGCGGACCACGCGGCGGGGATGGCGGCGGCGACGCGGGGAAGAAAACCGCCGATGCCGGCGAGGACGGCGGAGGAGGCGCGTCGGGCAACGGCGACTTCGACCGCCGCGACATGATGAAGAAGCTCGAGGGCGCGGAGAACTCCTTGGCCGAGGTGATGGCGTCGGAGAAGTCGTTCAAGGTCGGCGGATCGAAGATCGACCAGACGACCGATCTCGTGATCATGATGGGGAAGACGCTCTTCAACAACGATCCCGACTACGCCGACGACGACACCTACCTCAAGCACGCCGAGGACATGACCAACTACGCGAAGCAGCTGAAGAACCTCTCGAAGAAGGAGGACTACGCCGGCGCCGGCGCCGTCTTCGGGAAGATGCGGACGACCTGCAACGCCTGCCACGAGGGATATCGATGACAAGCCACGCGAATGCATCGTTCCGGATCGCCCTGATGGCATTCACGCTGTCTGCGGTGTTCGGTGGGGCGGTGGGGTTCGGCGGGGCGGTGGTCGCCGCCGAGCCGACGCCGCCCCGCTCGACGCTCTCGCAGCCCCGAACCGGCACGACCAACAAGTTCGGCTCGGGGACGATCACGAACCGGTCGGACGGCACGAGCAGCCAGACCCGGCCGTTCGGCTCCGGATCGATCACGACCGAGCGGACCCGTGACGGCAGGACGATCACGGGCCACACGCAGAAGTTCGGCTCCGGCACGATCACCCGCTGGTCCGACGGCACGACGACCGAGAGCAGGCCTTTCGGCTCCGGCGTGATCACGACGGAGCGAGGCCGCGATGGAAAGACCGTGACCGGCCAGACGCAGAAGTTCGGCTCGGGCACGATCACGAACCGCTCCGACGGCTCGAGCAGCCGCACGGAGAAGTTCGGCAGCGGCACGCTCCAGCGGGACCAGCCGGCCCGCGGCCGCTGAATGCACCCGCTCTCCGCGTCGACGGCCCGCTCGCTGCTCCAGCGACTGCTCAGGCGTCGTGGATCCAGCGGGGCATGGGAATGGCCTTGCTTCTCGCGGCGATCAGAAGAGCGCCCGCCGCAAGCACGAGCATGGGAACCTCGACTTCGACGTTCACCAGCCCCGTCTGTCGCAACACGGACAGAAAGCTGGCAAGGCCGAAAAACCCGGCGGCCACGAACGACACCTTGTCGAATCCGGACAGCACGATCGAGAGGATGCCGATCACGGCAAGCCCCGCCGACCAAGCCCAATCGACGCTCGGGATGAAGCCGAGACTGCCGAGCAGCCAGCCGCCCCCCACGGCGACGAGAAGTGAACCGAGAATCAGCGACGTGCGGTCTTGGCGCATAAAGGATGCCTCCGAGGTGTGACGTTGTCCGCGATCAATGGCTCGCGGCCACCGTAGTATCCATCATGGAAAATGCCCGTCATTCCCGGACTTGTGCGATCGTCGGCTGAATCTCGCGCCATGGCACGTCGTGCGGGGCCGCCTTGTTCCTCGCCGCCACGGCTGCCGTGACCCCCGCGGCTTCGCCCATCGCCACGGCATTGCCGGTCACGCGGTAGCTGGCATGAGCGATGAAATCGCCGCTGATGCAGCGACCTGCCATCAACAGGCCATCGACGTCGCGGGCGATCAGGGCACGGAGTGGAATGTCATATGGCTGCGTCGGCACACCCGCGTTGTGGTATGCCGCCTTTTTGTTCTCCTCGGCGGTCAACGCATGGATGTCCACCGGGAACGTCGCACGGACCACGGCATCGTCCTGTCTCGCGCCGGTGACGAGATCCTCCTTCGTCATGAAGTAACGCCCCTTGATGCGCCGTCCGTCGCGGATGCCGATCTGCTCGGGTGTGGCGACGATCTGCACCCCTTCCCATGGGCCGCCGAGCTTGCGCAGGGCTCGCACGATGCGGTGCACCTCTCCCCGCCCGCGAATCGTGGCCTCGGTGACCTGGGCGGCGTCGGTGGCGTTGATGCCGTATTCGTGATTCGCCATCAGGAGGATGAGATTCCCGTGGATCGGAAAGATGCACGCGTGGCCGTAGCTCGGCGTCACGCCTGCGCGGGCCAGAACCTCGCGAAATGCCTGCGGCCCGACGTTCCGGCCGTCGTTTCCCACGGGAAAGACAAGGTCGGCCAGGAGTGACACATCCTTCACGACGAGCAGGGCATACATGGTCATCGGCTGGCAGGGGCAGGTATGATCCTTGCCGATCTCGAACTCGCAGCCCGCCAGCGCCCCCAGGTCGCCATCGCCGGTGGTATCGATGAACACCGGGGCACGCCAGGCCTGCCTGCCGGACTTGGACTCGGTCACGATCGTGCGGAGCGTTCGGCCCTCTCGGTGGGCGGCGGCCACGCGGGTGTGGAGTTGAACGTTGACGCCGGCGGCCGCGCACAACTCCTCCAGGAGGAGTTTCATTTCCTCGGGCTGATAGCTCAGCCCATTCATGCCTTCGCCGCAGATGGCATCCCGTTCCCGCAGCCGACGTACGAGCTCCTGGTTGAAGCCCGGCTTGTCGAAGTCGAGCAGGTAGCCAAGAAGGGAGTTCGTCCAGACACCACCGAGCGCGCCGTGGGCTTCGAACAGCTGCACCTTCGCACCTGCACGCGCGGCGGCGACGGCTGCCGTCACGCCGGCCGGGCCCGCACCACAGACGATCACGTCGGCATCCGCGTTGAGCGGCAGCTCACGGGCCGATTCGGCGAACGTGCCGGGGCCTGCTTCAGAAGCCTTGGCGGCCCGCCCGAAGGCGGCCAGACCGGCTGCCCCGGCAGCCGTGACCGCCACGAATTCACGCCGAGTGGTGCTCATGCGGATGCCCAGGGAGAACCAGGAATCACTCGCCGACCGAGGTGGGGAACCCGTGGCACGTCGCCGCGACAAACCGCGGGAGGAGGGAATGGGCGATATAGGACTCGAACCTATGACCCCTAGCTTGTCGAGCTAGTGCTCTAACCAACTGAGCTAATCGCCCGGGTCGACCCGGCGGCCGTGGCCGACGAGACAGTCAGAGTCTCACGCCGAAAACGGGGCCAGTCAAGGAAGGGCGGTTCGGCCCGGCACACGCTGGTGCGGCGGGTGCATGTCGCGCCAGCGGGACGGGGGTATCGCCTCGGGGTCGGCCCAGAGGCCGCGGCGGGATTTTTTCGCCTCCTCCTCCGCGGCCACGAGATCGGGGTCGGGGGAGAACCCGCCGAACACCCAGGCATGACCTTCCACCACCATCTCCCGGTTGACGTTCCGTGCCGCCTCGGCGGTCGCCGATCCGTCCGGCGAACTGGCGTCGAGAAAGAGCGTGCCGAGCAGACGACCATGCTGGTCGCGGCCGCGGTCCACGACCCGCACGCCGCCGCCGGCGAGCTTCGACTCGAGCGCCGTCCGCGAGGCGCGGCCGTGGGGCTGGTCGAACTCGGGCGCGTCGATCCCCACGAGCCGGATCTTCTGCAACTGCCCCTTCTCGTCGGTGCAGGTGACCGTGTCGCCGTCGTGGACCGTCCGCACCCGCCAGAGCGGCCGGCCCTGGGCATCGTGCAGCGGACACTGCGGGATCGCCGAAACGATGGCCGCCACGACCGCCGCGATGAGCACGTACGCGACCTTCAGCTGCCGCGGCAGGCCCCTGGGAGGCGGGGGAATGCGGAATGGCCGCCTCGTCATGCCGAAAGAACCCTCGCCGTGGCCGTGTCTTGCCGCTCGTCGGCCGTGTGCCGATACTCTCGTTTTTATCTTCTGAAGGTCTTCCATGCCCAGCGTCCGCCTGCCCGACGGTTCCGTCCGCGACTACGCCGCCACGATGCGGCTTTCGGAGATCGCCGCCGATCTCCGCCTGCCCGACAAGGGGAAGAAGGCGCCGGTGGCGGCGGTCGTCGGCGGCAAGCCGGCCGGTCTCGACGCCATGCTGCCGGAGACGGCGGCCGGCGAGCCGGTCGATCTCGAGTTCGTGCGGGCGGGCGATCCGCGGGCGCTGCCCGTCATGCGGCATTCGGCGGCGCACGTGATGGCCCGCGCCGTGATGCGGCTCTTTCCGGGCGTCGAGCTCGCCTTCGGGCCGACCGTCGGGGCCGGCTTCTACTACGACATGCGGGCGAGCCGCCCGATCACCGACGAGGATCTCCCGGCGATCGAGGCGGAGATGAAGCGGATCATCGACGCCGACGAGCCGTTCGAGCGGGTGGAGGTTCCGCGGAGCAAGGCGGTCGAGATCGTCCGCGACCTCGCGCAGCCGCTGAAGGTCGAGCACATCGAGACGGGCCTCGCCGACCATCCCACGCTCTCCTTCTACCGGCAGGGGGAGTTCGTCGACCTCTGCCGCGGGCCGCACGTGCCGAGCCCCGGCTGCATCGGCGCCTTCAAGCTCACGAACATCGCCGGCGCCTACTGGAAGGG
>JBBAVU010000089.1:0-11892 GCA_040397565.1 Pirellulales bacterium
GCCAAGCTCCTGCCCTACCAGCGGGACGACTTCGAGGGCATCTTCCGCGCCCTCGAGGGCCGGCCGGCCACGATCCGCTTCCTCGACCCGCCGCTGCACGAGTTCGTGCCGCACGACGAGAAGGCGCAGGCCGATCTCGCCAGAAAGCTCAAGCTGCCCGTCGAGACGGTGAAGGCCCGTGTCCACGCCCTCCACGAGTTCAACCCGATGCTCGGCCACCGCGGCTGCCGCCTCGGCATCAGCTATCCCGAGATCTCCGAGATGCAGGCCCGCGCCGTCTTCGAGGCCGCCGCAAAGGTGCAGAAGGACGGCATCAAGGTGAAGCCCGAGATCATGATCCCGCTCGTCGGGTTCAAGAAGGAGCTCGACAACCAGGTCGAGATCGTCCACCGTGTCGCCGAGCAGGTGCAGAAGGAGACCGGGCAGAAGATCAAGTACCTCGTCGGCACGATGATCGAGATCCCCCGCGGCGCCCTCACGGCCGACGAGATCGCCGAGACGGCCGAGTTCTTCTCCTTCGGAACCAACGACCTCACCCAGACCTGCCTCGGCATGAGCCGCGACGACATGGGGTCGTTCCTCCAGACGTACACCGAGGCCGGCATCTTCAAGGCGAACCCGTTCGCCTCGATCGACTCCAGCGGCGTCGGCAAGCTCATGGAGATCGCGGTGGAGAAGGGCCGCAACACCCGGAAGGACATCAAGCTCGGCATCTGTGGCGAGCACGGCGGCGATCCCCACTCGGTGGTCTTCTGCCACCACGTGGGCCTCGACTACGTGAGCTGCTCGCCGTTCCGGCTGCCGGTCGCGAGGCTGGCCGCCGCCCAGGCGGCGCTCGGGAAGACGTACTGACGCGGGTCGGGGCTGCCCGGGCCCGCTCGCCGGAAGTTCGCCGCGGGGTCGGCCTGTACACTCCCGCTCATGGACCTCACCCCCGAAGCGCAGCGGCTGGCGGTCATCGTCGCCGCGGTGATCGTGCTCTGGTTCACCGAGGCCCTGCCGCTGGCCGTGACATCGCTCCTGGGCGCGGCGGCGTGCGTGGTGCTCGGCGTGGCGCCTGCGAAGGAGGTGTTTCGGCCGTTCGCCGACCCGCTCATCTTTCTCTTCATCGGGTCGTTCCTTCTGGCGGAGGCGATCCGGCTCCACCGGCTGGATCGGAGGCTCGCCTACGCGGTGCTCGCGGTGCCGTGGGTCGGCGAGAAGCCCGTGCGGATCCTCGCGGCCGTCGCCGTCGTATCGATCCTCATCAGTGCCTTCATCTCCAACACCGTGACCGCGGCGATGATGCTCGCGATCGTGACGGGCATCCTGGCGGCGGTCGATGAGGCGTCGCGGGACCATAAGCCCGCCCCCGCCTTCGCCACCGGGCTCTTCCTCTGCATCGCCTTCGCGGCCTCGATCGGCGGACTCGCGACGCCGATCGGCACGCCCACGAACCTGATCGGCCTCGGGTTCCTCCGCAAGGAGCTCGGCGTGCAGGTGTCGTTCCCGGGATGGTGCGGGCTGACCCTGCCCATCGTCGCGGTCCTCGGCACGATCCTCGTCGCCACGCTCTCCCGGCTCTTTCCCGCTGGTGTCGATCGGCTCGAGGGGGTCGGGGCGTTCGTCCGTGAGGAACGGCGGCGGCTCGGACCGTGGACCATGTCGCAGCGGTCGACGGCCCTGGCCTTCGGCATCACCGTCGCGCTCTGGGTCGTGCCGGGGCTCGCGCTCATGGCGACGGGACCCGACCATCCGGCGGCGGCGTGGCTCCGCGACCGATTGCCGGAGGGGGTCGCCGCGGTTCTGGGCGCGATCCTGCTCTTCATCCTGCCGGGTGACCGCGGGCCCGACGGCCGCCGATCGCGGGCCGTCGCCTGGCGCGACGCCAGGATCGACTGGGACGTCGTGCTGCTCTACGGCGGCGGGCTCGCGCTCGGTGAGCTCTGCTTCTCAACGGGGCTCGCGGCCGCGGCCGGCCGGTCGATCACCGGCTGGATCCCGGAGGGGCCCTGGGCGACCACGGCGCTCGTGGCGATGGCAACGGTGGTCGCGGTGGTGACCAGCGAGTTTACGAGCAACGTCGCCAGCGCCACGATGGTCGTGCCGATCGTGATCGCACTGTCGCGGGCCACCGAAGCGAACGCAGCCGCGGCGGCGGTCGCCGCCACGCTCGCGGCGAGCCTCGGATTCATGATGCCCGTCAGCAGCCCCTGCAATGCGATCGTCTACGGCTCGGGGCGGATTCCGCTGAAGTCGATGATGGCCTCCGGGGCGATCCTGGACGTGATCGGCGCGGTCGTCATCACGGTCGTCGTCCTCGTCGCCGCCGGCTGGCTGGGCTAGCACCTACTGCTAGAAGCCGTCGGAAATGTGGTAGCCGCACTGCGGGCAGCGGGGCGGGCGAGGCGGCGTCGGCGAGAGCAGGTAGCCCTCGCAGAAGAGCGCGTGAAGCCGGGGGAAGCAGGGGGGAAGCCGGTGGCCCTGCGGCTCGCAGCAGGGGTCGCATTCCGGCCCGCAGGGCATCGCCGGACCGCACGTCATGGCGGGGCCACAGGAGTGCTGGCAACTCCAGCACGACGATGGCGGCCGGACGTTCCGGTGCCACGGCGGCTGCATCGAGGACTGGCCGCAGCTCTCGCAGCCGGCCCGCGGCACGCCGAACCCATCAGGCGAGACGTACTCCGCCGCCCGCACCGGGGCGACGGTGAACACGACCGCTGCGAAGATCACCGCGACGACTGCCGTCCGCACGCTCGGCTCCCCGAGAGACACGCCCCGACGGTCCGACAGACCGCCTCTCGCAGAGGATTTCGTCCGCGTCCGCGTCACGGCATCACCACGTCCTTGCACGGTCGGCGGATTCCGTTGGGGTGATCCCTGACGGTCGTGCCGGTCGCGACGCTCAATCGATCGCGATGTCCTCCATTCGCAGGGCCTCGACGGCGGTTCGCGTCACGAGGACGACGTGCGGCACGCCGTCCGACACGAAACCGTTCAAGCCCACGATCGGCTCGCCGTGGGCGTAACGGCCGATGACGACCCCATCGTCCCGGACGACGGTCACAGAACCATCCGGCGCGGCCACGAGCCACTGCCGGCCCCCGTCGCCCGGCAGACCGATCCAGGCGACCGGCTCGATCGGACCGTCCCTGTGGATGCCGTCGGGCAGGTCGTGGTTCCACCGCGCCGCCAGAAGCGGCGAGATGCCGACGAGCCTCGTGCGACCGAGTGATTCCCCGGCGATCGCCAGGATCGCCCAAGCGGGCCCCGTCGCTCCCGCCGCTCCGACGGGGGCGGCGTGGATCGACTGGATCCGGCTGCCGTCCACCTCCACCGGCGATCCGGCCGCGCCGTCGGGTCCGATGCGGACCAGCCGGCCGCGGGAGTCGACCACGACCACGCCACGACGGCCCTCCTCGCCGGCAGCGTCGGCAGCGAGGCTGATCACCGTCTCGAGTGACCGCTCCTTCCAGATCTGCCGGCCGTCGAGGCTCACCCCGTGGAGCCCGACGCTGCCGAAGAAGCCGGCCACGATCTCCGGGCCGCCGACGCCGTCCAAGTCGACGAACTCTGCGTTGCTCACGCCGGCGTGCGCCGCCGAGCCGAGCTCCGGATAGACGGCATGCCGACGCCAGCGGTTGTCGAACACGAACAGGTGCTGCCCGCCCACTTCGCCGCCGAGCCACCATCGCCGGCCCTCCCGGTCGATGGCCGTCCGCAGGAAGCCGATCGCCGCGTCGGCGGGCAGTTCGAGATCGTGGCGGGCGACCTCCGAGCCCGCCGCGTCGAGTTCCACGACACTTCGCCAGCCATCGAGCACGAACAGCCGCAAAGCCTCGGTGGAGTCGCCCTCCGACGGACCGGTCCGGACGACGTTTCCCGGCATCGCCACGGCATCGGTCTTCCACGCCCGCACGAGCTTGAACCGCTCGGGCTGCCGCTTCGGTGCGATCACCTGCTCGGGCAGGACCGCGGTGCCGCCGCCGGTCGCCGCGTCGATCGCCGACCGATACTCGGAGAGCCTTCGATCGAACCGCTTTCGCACGAGCTCGAGCGTTGGCTTGCCGGCAGCCACCGCCTCGACGACCTCGACGAGATCCTCGCCGATCCGGTCGTTCGACCCCCGCTGCACGTCGACGACCGTGCCGTCCGGGGCGAGCACGACGAGCCCGGGAAACGTCGTGACCTCGAAGGCCGACGCCGCGACGCTCCGCGGATCGCGGAGGATCGTCGGCGCGGCCGCATTTTTTTCATCCTTCGTTTCACCGGCCGCCTTCGTGACGAACTCACGGATGGCGTCGTCGGCCACCCCGGCATCGTCCACGCTCACGCGGTGATGAACGAGGTCTCGGCCGGCGGCACGCAGCTTCCCGACCGCCTGGAGAACCCGCGGCATCGAGCGGCTGCAGGGCCCGCAACCGTCGAAGAAGAACTCGAGCACGGCGACGCGGCCCGCGAGGCTCTCCCGCGAGACGCGGTCGCCGTCGATCGACGAAAGCGTGAAGGGGGGCGAGGCCTTCCCTATCGACTGCGCTGGAGGATCCGGGCTCTCCACGGGCTCGATCGCCGAAACCTTCCGCGCTCCTTCGGGCACCTCGAAGGAGAACGCCTCGCCGGAGATCGGCGCATCGAAAGCGGCGGCCGTGAACTCCGCGACCACCTCCACCCGGCTCACCGGCCCGAGTTGCGACGAGAGGTATGCGGCGTAGGCCGCCGTCGGCAGCGACATCCTCCGCAGGATGAACGAGACGTCGTCGATCCAGAGCGCGAGCGTGCCGTCGGGCTTGTCGACCTCGATCTTCGTGCAGGCATGTCCGTCGATGGAATCGCTCCCGGCGATGCGGGGATTCCCGACGGACTCGGCGAGGATGAGCGAGACCGTATCATCGGCGAGTAGCAGCGGCAGCTGCGTGGGACAGCCCGCCTCCCCCTCGGAGAGCCTTGAACGCAGGTGCGGGTCGGAGAAGAGCTGCTCGAGCGACAGCGGCGATTCGACCGGTTCGACGAGCACCTGCCCGGGAACGTCGCCGACCGCCGCGTGGAGCGAGGTGCCGTCGCTGACGAGCTGCGCGTCGTAGCATTCCACCCGCAGCCGGTCGGGCCGCTCGAAGGCGACGCGGAAGGGCAGTTCGTGGTCCACTTCCGCCTCGCCGCGGGTATAGTGGATGCGAACGATGGCGTCGTCGCGGTAGCGGTCGGCGGCACGGTAGGCCTCGCTCATCCGGTCGAGCAGGGCCCGCGGATCCCGCGAGCAGCCCGGGCAGGCCAACAACACGACCAACCCCACCCACCGACTTCCCCTCGCCATCCTTTCCATGCCGTTCTTCATCCAGTCGTCCCTCCTTGGTGACACGATCGTAGCGGACGATTCCCCGGCGAGCGAACGACCGTGACCGCATCCCGCGAGGTCGCGATCGAGTGGGGGGGCAGGGCGCCGCTCGACCTCGAGTTGCCCCATGCGACGGCGTTCGACCTGCGCGGGCCGGCGGGTGGCAGGGGAAGCGAGGCCTCACGGATCGTGCGGTCGGCTCTCGCCGGGCCGCACGGCGTTCCGCCGCTCTCAAGCCACGTCGTCCCTGGCGACCGCGTCACGATCGCCGTCGCGGGCGAACTCACCGAGGAGCAGGCCGTCGTCGCGGCCGTGATCGAGTCGCTCGCCGCCGGCGGCGTCGCCGAGCAGGACGTCACGGTGCTCCGGTCGCACGACTTCGCGACCGCCGACGACTCCCGCACGGGCTACCTCGCCGCGGACGCCGAGGCCAACCCGATCTACCTCGCGAGGGAGATCATCGACGCAGACTGCGTCGTGACGATTGCCGAATGGAACTGGGACGCCTCGCTCGCGGGCCGCGGCATCGACGGCGAGATCTTCCCCGCCTTCTCGCGAAAATCCTGCCGCGAGTCCCTTGTCCGCCGGCTCTTGGACGAACGGCACGCAACGCTCACGGCCTGGCGGGCTTCGCTTGGAGAGGTGGTCGACAAGCTCGGACTGCTCGCGAGCCTCCGCATCGTTCCGGGAATGAGCGCAACCGTCGCCGGAGCCGCCTTCGGTTCACCCGAGACGAGCCACCATGCCGCGAGCGATGCCGCGGCGGGCTGGCGGCCGACGGTGGCCTCGGCCGTCGAGTGCTCGATCGCCTCGCTTCACGAGCCCACCGGGGCCCCGCCAAATCTCGAGGGGCTCGTCCGCGGCGTGGCGGCCGCGGCAAGGATCACTGCCGCGGACGGCACCATCTGCGTCGCGAGCCGGCTGTGCACGCGGCCGGGACCGGTCTTCGCCCGCTGGCGGCAGGGACTTCCCCTGGGGCCGCTCGTGCGGGAGGCCATCGAGAGCGACGATGCCACCCTCGTGGCCGACGCCTTCCTCGCCCGACGATTCCACCGCGCCCTCGGAGGCCGGCGGCTCGTGCTGCTCTCATCGCTCGACGAGGAGACGGTGGAGGATCTCGCCTTCGGCTTCGCCGACTCGCCCGAGACGATCCAGCGGCTCGCGAAACGTGCCCGAAGCGTGGCCGTGCTCCACGAGGCCGACCGGATGCTCCCCTCTGTCGCCTCCTGAACTCGTCCGTCGGAAGACCGCGGTCACCCGGTGAAGCAACGAACTGCGGGGGATCGTCCCGAACTGCCTCGAGTCGATGCTGCCCGAGGGAAAGTCGCCGAGGAGAAACACCTCGCCGCTCCCGAGCGTCCACGCGGCCGATCCATCGGCGGCGGGGCGGTAGAGCACGTCCCGCCAGAGGAGCACCCGCTCGACCGCCACGCTGCCGACCTCCGGAGCATCGCCGACCACGGCGACCTTCATTGGCAGCGTGCCCATGCCATCCGCACCGGTCCAGACATCCTTGATCGACCACGCCGACGGCGGGTTCGACGGGAGACGAAGCGGCTTGCTGCCTTGATCGGAACCGCCTTCGACAGCGTTTGCCCGGAGCCTCCATGCCACGCCGACGAAATGCCGGTCGATGCGTCCGGCGAGGAATGCGAACGTGCCCGGGCCTGACGGCCGCCAGCGGACGGACCGGTCGTCGAAGCCGATCACGACCTCCGCCGTGGGCCGGGCCGCCTCGTCGCGATCGACCCGCACGACGACGCAGGCGCCGACGTCGGTGACCGGCAGGAGCAACCGCCGCTCATTCGGTGCGAAGATCGCGTCGTCGAGGATCGGCTCAGCGTCCGCCGCGACCAGCAGCTCCTCGTCACCTGCGGCGATCGCGATCTCCCGCACGACCGTCGCCCGCTCCACGAAGACCGCAGGGGGCGGCAACGCGATGCGGCCATCGATTTCGAGATCACCGTCGACGATCCGAAGCGTCGCGGGACCGCACGCTGCGATCCGCTTGACCGCCTCCGTGCCGTCCGGCGTCGCGGCGATCCACCGCTCGTGCGTCGCGGGAGATCGCCACCGGTCCCGCCAGGGGACCGCGTCGCCGACGACCCGGTCGCCCGGCATGAGATCGGGCGCCATGGAGAGCCCAGCGACCTCGCGGCGGATCGGCAGCGAGGTCGCGATCAAGGCCGCGACGACGACCGCCGCCAGAAATCTCCGCATCTCAATCACGAGAGGCCGAGCGGCCCTTCGCCGCAGTAGTCGGGATTGCCGAACCGGACGAGCCCGGTGTGGCCCATCGCGTGGGCGAGCGACAGAAGCAGCCGATTGTGCGAGACGCCGGGCAGCTGCACCGAACGGCCGGTCTTGAACCCGAGGCCTCCCCCCACGAGCACGAACGGAATGTCCTCGTGGGAGTGCGAGTTGCCCTCGCCGAGTTCGTTCATCCAGAGGATCGTGGTGTGGTCGAGGAGCGACCCGTCGCCGCCGGGCTCCGGCGTCTCCGCGAGCCGCCTGGCAAGGTGGGCGACCTCGCCCGCATACCAGGCATTGATCTTCGTGAGCTTCTCCTGTGCCGCGGCGTTGCTATTGGGCTCGTGGGAGAGGTCATGCTGCCCCTGCTCGATCCCGAGCCACTTCATGTGGGGCTGGCCTACGGAGTTCGTGTACTGGAGCGTGGCAACCCTCGCGAAGTCCCCGGCGAGCGCCGCCACCACCAGCTCGATCTGCATCCGGCTGATCCGCGGCATCTGGTCGTTCTGCTCGACGACCCCCTGCTCGAGCACGGGCACCGCGTGGGCCACCGCCTCGTGGTGGGACGAAAGCTCCTTCTCGAAGTCGCGGACGAGCGCCGCGTGCTCCTCGAGCAGCCGACGGTCCTCGGCCGGGAGCGCCGCCGACAGCTTCGCGAGATCCTCCGAAAGCTCGTCGAGCACGCTCTGCATGCTCTCGCGGTCCTTCTGGCCGCCGTAGAGCTTCTGGAACATCTCGTACGGATCATCGATCGGCGCGATCGGCTTGTTCGGCCCGGCGTAGACCATACGCGTCCAGGTGTCGGCCCGGTTCGGCACGAGCACGCCGAACTCGAGCGACCCGAACCGGCTCGCCGTCGCCGGATTCGCCTGGAGGAAGTTCCGGAGCTCCTGGTCGATCGACAGGCCGCTCGACCATCCGGCCGGCGTTTCGCCGCCCCCCTGGATGTTGCCCGGAAAGAGCTCGATGCCCGTGAGCAGGCAGCCGATCCCCCGCATGTGCTTGTCGCCGTCGCCGAGGATCTGGTTGTGAACGCCCTTGAGCACGAGCAGCCTGTCCTGAAACTCGGCGAGCGGCTCGAGGATGGGCGGCAGCGCCGGCACGCGGACAGGCCCGGGCGTGAGGAACGACCCCGGGCTCTCAGGCCAGAACGTTTTGCGGACGATGCCATCGGGGCTGAAGACGATCACGAGCCGCTTCTTCGGCCCGGTGGCGGCGGCCGAAAGGCTCGGCAGGTTGCCGAGGAAGGGGAGCAGGGCTGAGCTCGCGCCGAGCGAGCGGAGGAATTCGCGACGCGGGATCATGGAACGCTCCTCGGGGGCGGCGACGCGGACAGCACCACGATATCGACCATGAGCCGCCGGATGTCGAAGGATCCGGCCTCGAAGCCGGCCCGAAGCTTTGCGAGCGTCTCCGGTCCCCAGGCCCGCACCGGCTGCTTCACAAGCGCATGGAAGAGGCTCTGCACGAACGCCTCCTGGGCATCACGGCTCCGGGCAAGGTAGGCGGCCAGCTCCCTCGCACCGTGGAACGTCTCCTCGTCGCCCTCCCGCGGCTGATAGGAGCCCGAGGCGTCGATCGGCTTCCTCGCTTCGCCGCGGATTTCGCTGGTGCGGAACCGGCCGATGGCATCGAACTGCTCGAGCGTGAAACCGAGCGGATTGATCATCGTGTGGCAGGTCTGGCAGGAGACGTCGCTCGTCTGCAGTTCCACCCGTTCGCGTGTCGAAAGCAGCGGATGGAGGTCGGGCGCCAGGGGGGCGACGGCCTCCTGCGGGGGCTTCAAGACGTTGCCGAGGACGTTCCTCGCGAGGAAGACGCCCCGATGGATCGGCGAGGTCGCCCCGGAGTAGGCGAGCACGCTCATCATGTAGGGGTGCGTGAGCACGCCGGCACGCCGGCCGTCGTCGAGACGCACGGGGTGAAAACCGGAGTCGAACGGCATGGACAGGCCGTAGAGCGGCGCGATCCGGCCGTTCACCGGCACGGCGTCTTCGAGGAAGAGCCGCCGCCAGTCGGCTCCATCCCGCCAGAGCACGTCCTCCAGGAAGAGCTCGAGGCTCGCCCGCAGTTCGGCGGCGAGCTCTGGAGAGAACTCCGAATAGTGGATCGCGTCCTTCACGAGCTCCGGACCGTGATCGACCCGCAGCCAGCCGAAGAAAAAGTCGCGGAGCTTCGACCGCGTCCTGCGGTCTGCGACCATCCGCTCGGCCGCCCGGCGGATCTCGTCGGGCGTCGCGAGCCGGTTCTGCGCGGCGGCCTGCAGAAGCGGGGGATCGGGGAGCGAGTCCCAGAGGCCGAAGGAGAGCCTCGCGGCCGTCGCGAAGCCGTCCGCCGAACCGGCCGGCTCGCGGAAGAGGAACCGCGGCGACGAGAGGGCGAGCAGGATCGCCCGCTTGAGCCCCGTGTCGGCGTCGGGGGCGTCGGCGAAGGGCCGCTCCAGGTACACCTGCCTCGAGTGGTCGTCGAGCGGACGGCGAAAGGCCCGTTCGATGAAGGACTTCGCGAAGGCCCGCAGCTTCCCGTCACGGTCCGGGGCGTCGCGCCTCACGCCGGCGAAGTGCTCCACCCGGTCGAGCACGTGATCGGCGGTCTCGACCGCCGCGGCCATCGCGGCGGCGAACCACTCCTTCGACACGGCCGAGCCGCGGTCGTAGCCGATGCTGCGGTCGTCGGGCGGAAACGGCGTCGCGACCACGAACGTGGGCGGGCCCTGCTGCGGGATGAGACGGTGCGACGGCACGACCTCGAGCACGCCGTGCGGCGGCTTCCACAAAAGCTGGATCGACGCGTGCGAAAGCTGCTCGTGCTTCTTGTTGTCGACCCCCTGGTTCGCCTTCGAGAACTCGAGCGCGAGCGGATAGGCCCGTCCGCCGAGCAGCCGCCGCACCCCGCGATACTCGGTCTCGTCGCCGCTTTTCACCCAGCCATCGACGAGCGGCGGCTCGCCTAGGTCGTCGTTGAGGCGGAGCCTCACGGCATGGCCGGTGCGGACGACGAACTCGTAGACGCCCGTCTCCGGCGGCACGATCGAGCCCGTCCAGCGGATCGCGAACCGGTTCGGCTCGAACCGCTCGGGGTCGGGGCCCTCGATGCCGAAGTCGAAGTCGATCGCGGGATCGACCCGTTCGTAGACGAGACCGACATCGTGGTTGAAATCGCGGTGGCAGAAATACTCGGCCAGAAGCCCTCGGCGGTCGTCGATCCCGGGGCCGTGCCCCCGGAAGCTGCCGAGCAAATCGGCGATGGTGTTCTTGAACTGCCGCACCGTGAGCCGCGAAAGCTCCTCCCGCGCGGGTCGATTTCGGTCGCGGGCGACGGGTGAGTAGAAGCTTCCGTGGACGTACTCCGCGACCTGTCTCGCGGCATCGCCGATGACCGCCTCGGGGTCGTCCTCGGGCATGGTTTCGTCGATGTAGCGGGCGAGTTGCGCGACCGATCGATCGCCCACGAGCGGCTGCGGGACGTCCGCCGTGCCCTTGCCCCCCTCGCCATGGCACCGCTCGCAGTGCTCGCGATAGATGGCAAGGCCCGCGTGATCGCCGGCCGCGGCGCATGCCGGCGGCAGTGCCAGGGCGACCAACGGCAGCCATCGCATGGCCGTGGGGAACATGGGAATCTCGCGGTCGTTGGCGGGGTGGACGCGGACCGGAACGCAGGCGGCGAGGCTGGGAGAGCCACTTGAAAGTGTATCGGCCCCGCGGAAGCGATCCAAACAGCGAATTTTCCGGTTCGAGCGGTCCGATCGGGGGTGATCTGCCGAAAAAACCCTGGAATAATGACTTCATGAACCGATCGTTCACCCCAGCCACGACGCTCTCGCTCGCCGCGGCCTTCTGCTGCGCGGCCACGGCGTTCGCGAAGGGACCCGACTTCAACCGTGACATCCGCCCGATCCTGTCGCGCAACTGCTTCGCCTGCCACGGCCCCGACGAGCACGACCGCCGTGGAGGCCTGCGTCTCGACGACCGGGAGGCCGCGATCGCGGAGCTCGAAAGCGGCGGCCGCGCGATCGTGCCGGGGCACCCCGACGAGAGCGCACTCGTCGCGCGGATCCACGAGACCGATCCCGACACGATCATGCCGCCGCCGGAGACGAACCACGTGCTTTCGGCGAAGGAGAAGGAGCTGCTCGCCACGTGGATCGCCGATGGCGCCCCCTACTCGCCCCATTGGGCCTACGTCCCGCCGCAGGCCCACGCCGCTCCGGCGACGAAACGGCCCGACTGGGCCGCGAACTGGATCGATGCCTTCGTGCTCGGACGGCTCGAGGCGGAGGGGCTTTCCCCCGCCCCTGACTGCGATCCCGTCACGCTCGTCCGACGGGTCAC